>NZ_JACTCR010000001.1:0-189172 GCF_014496965.1 Helicobacter pylori
TTCACTTGTTGAACCGCTTCACCGATCTGATAGCCCACGCTCATGTAAAATCCATCGTCTTCAGCCCTTGATAATGAGAGCATGAGAGAAAGAGAGAGTAAGAGAGATTTTTTGATTTTCATGTTTTTTTCCTTTTAATAGATTTTTCTTTGATACAAAGAAACTTCGTACTATAAGCAATAAATGGAATTTTATGGCTAATTTTAGCGCTAAATTTTAGAGGTTTTGTTTTTTTTTTTTTTTGTAAAAATTGGGAAAAATAGGGGTTTTGGCCCAACTTTTAAGGCTTGAATCGCCCCTAAAAGAAAGGCTAATCAGTCTTCTTTCAAGCTATAAGCGATAGGGATTTTTAGATGCACGGTTTCGTCTGGTTTAGGGAACAAATGCGCTGCGTTTTTAATGGCCTCTAAAGCCGCATGGTTTAAAATATCCGTCGTGTTGCTTTTGACGACTTTAATGTCTGTAACGCTCCCATCAGCATTGATCGTAAAGCTCACTAGCACTTCGCCCTCAATGCCCCTAATTTGCGCCATTTTGGGATAGCGGTTCTTAGAAGAAATAGCGGTTTGGATCTTCATTAAAAATTCGTTGCTCACCCCTGGGTTATAAGCTTGGGCTTCAGAAGTGGCCCCCTCAGAGGTTTTGTTGGATTCTTCTTGCTTGTCTTTTTCTTTGACTATATCTTTAGTCGTTACTTGTTTAGGAGCGCTCTTTTCTTTAGCTTCCTCTTTAACTTCTTCTTTTTTGGGTTCTTCTTTAGGCTCTTCTTTTTTAACCTCTTCAACTTTAGGCTCAGGTTTAGGCTCGGGTTTTGGCTTAGGCTCGGGTTTGGGTTTGGGTTCAGGCTTAGGTTTTGGCTTGGGTTTAGGCTTAGGCTTTGAAACCTTTTTTTTGGGTTCTTCTTTTTTTGGCTTTTCTTTCTTGGGTTCTTCTTTAGGCTCTTCTTTAGGTTTAGCGGATTCGGCATTCGTCTTCACTTTAGAATTGGTGTTAATGCTGGCTAAACTCATGGTAACCTTAGTGGTCCCCGCTTGCGCTAAAGGCTCTGGAGCGTCTTCGCGCAGTAAAAAATAGCCAAACCCTATAGCGTATAGGGCAAAAGAGATTAAAAAGCTAACACTCGTTGAGACTTTACTGAGCTTGCGTGGAGATGGAGAAATTTTCATGATTATGCTCTTTTAAAATATCCATAATGCTGATAAAAGTTTCAAAACGAGAGCTTTTGTCGCTTTTTAAGTCTATAAGGGTTTTAGGGTCTGTTTGTTTGACTACAGCGCTCAAAGCTTCTAAATTCGTCGGTTTGTCATCTACGAAAATATTGTCATGCTCATCTACAGAGATGACCACCACTTTTTGATCGTTTGGCTGGGATTTTTCCGCATTTTTAGCGTTAGGGAGACTGACTTTAATCTTGCCTTGCGCAATAAAAGTAGAAACGCTTAACACAATCGCTAGCAAAACGAGCATAATATCAATAAAAGGGACAACATTCAGCCCATCGCCTCTTCTGATGCTTTTCATTTTTTCATGATCCTAAATTTTTCGCTCAAAACATCGGATTTTCTCAACAAGCTATTGTAAGCGATCAAAGTGGGAATCGCCACAGCAAGCCCTAAAGCGGTCGCTTTTAAAGCTAAAGACAAACCTACCATGATCGTTTTAGCGTCCATCCCGCCGCTCACGCCCATGTCATAGAAAATCACCATGATCCCTAAAACCGTCCCCAATAAGCCCACATAAGGCGCGTTAGAATAAATCACATAGAGAATGGTTAGATTCTTGGTTAAATCCAAATTCAAAGCATCTATATCATCATAAGCTTTTAAATTGACTTTAGAATAAAAAATAACCCTTTCAATCACAAACCACAAAGCTAAAAAACTGGCCACGCCAAGCACCGCAAAAACAAATATATCCACATAATCTTTCAACATTCCCATTGAAAAACCGCCCATAAAAACTCCTTTTGTCTATAATCAAATAACTCCCCTAAAACTAAAGCAAGCCGTTCTAGGGTAACGCTCTAAGAAACACCAATTCGCATAATCCTCTAAAAATGATAAAGGAATATTGGGTTATTGATTATATTGTTTTAATAATAATAAGTCAATGATAATTAAGCTAGTAATTGTAATTAAATTCAAACGCTCTTATGACCAACCATTTAAATCCAGTTTGTATTATAATTGTTCATTTTAAATTAATTCAATCATACTAGCATGAGCGGCTTTTAACAAACTCATGCCAAAAAAGGATTTTTCTCAAATGGATACACACCACAAAGACGATTCAATCATCCGCTTTTCGGTTTCTTTGCAACAAAATTTATTAGACGAATTAGACAACCGCATCATTAAAAACGGCTATTCTTCTCGCTCAGAATTGGTGCGCGACATGATCAGAGAAAAATTAGTAGAAGACAATTGGGCAGAAGATAACCCTAATGATGGGAGCAAGATCGCCGTGTTGGTGGTGATTTATGACCACCACCAAAGGGAATTGAACCAGCGCATGATAGACATTCAGCATGCCAGCGGGACGCATGTTTTATGCACCACGCACATTCATATGGATACACACAATTGCTTGGAGACGATCGTTTTACAAGGCAATTCGCTTGAAATCCAACGCTTGCAATTAGAAATTGGGGGGCTTAGGGGGGTTAAATTCGCTAAATTGACTAAGGCGTCTAGCTTTGAATACAATGAATAGCGTCTTAAAATACAAAGAATTAGCGCTCTATGGAGGGAGTTTTGATCCCTTGCACAAGGCTCATTTAGCCATTATTGAGCAAACTTTAGAATTACTGCCTTTCGCTCAGCTCATTGTCTTACCCGCTTATCAAAACCCTTTTAAAAAGCCATGTTTTTTGGACGCAAAAACCCGTTTTAAGGAATTGGAAAGAGCTTTAAAGGGAATGCCTAGGGTGCTATTGAGCGATTTTGAAATCAAGCAAGAAAGGGCCGTGCCTACGATAGAAAGCGTTCTTCATTTCCAAAAACTCTACCGCCCCAAAACGCTTTATTTAGTCATAGGAGCGGATTGTTTAAGGCATCTTTCTTCTTGGACTAACGCTAAAGAGCTTTTAAAAAGGGTGGAATTAGTGGTTTTTGAAAGGATCGGCTATGAAGAGATCCAATTTAAGGGGCGTTATTTCCCTTTAAAAGGTATTGATGCACCGATTTCTTCTAGCGCGATTAGGGCCAGTTTAGGGGTTTAAGCGTGTTTTTTAATGTGGCGGTAGGCTTCTTGAATGATGGCGAAGCGTTTGGCATAAAGAGCCTTTTTTTCTTTAAGATCGCATAAATCAGGGTGGTAGGTTTTAGCCAATTCTAAATAACGCTTTTTCACCTCGCTGAAATTTTCATGCTTGATGAAACCTAACGCTTTATAGCATTCTCTTAATTTGCGCTCAGCCAAGGTGGTGTAGCTGTCCTTACCAAAGCCATTAGGATAGATGAAATGCAAGCATGCGTTATGGACGATTCTATTTTCATTGAGCGTTACAATGAGTTCCCAAAAACGCTCTGAATCGCCTCTTATATGCAATTCGTCTTGGGTTTCTAAAAACACATAGCCGTTAAATTTTTGGCGTAAAAACCGCTTGGCGATAGGGTGCTTGGTGATAAAAAGCGCATATTCTGCCCCAAAGGTTAAAACTTTCACTTCTATTTTTTCTAAAAGCGTGTTTTGAGCTATGATTTTGATGCGTATGGGCAGGTGGCTTTTTTGTAAAATCTCTTCTAATGAATACTGGCTAATATCTTTTTCATGCGCGCATTCAAGGGCATGATAGACCCAATTAAGCAAGTAGTTTTTTTTAAAACATTCCGTGTCATTTAAAATGAGTAACGATGAAGAGAGCATGTGGCACTGGCTGAAATGTTTTTTAGCGTAGTTTAAAACTTTTTTCAATAAAGGGTGGCTGTTAGGGAGCGCGATTTGCGTGAATTTGGCTAACAATTCAATTTTGGCCATTGCCCTTATTTTCTCCATGCGTTTTGATGCGATTTTTAAAAATCTTTAGGTATTTTAGCATGCCAATGGTTAAAAAAGGTGGTTATGAGTGGTTTTTGCGCTAGACTACGAGCCATAACATTTAGTGAAAGATTAAAAATGAAAATAGCGGTATTACTCAGTGGGGGGGTGGATAGCTCTTATAGCGCTTATAGCTTAAAAGAGCAAGGGCATGAATTAGTGGGGATTTATTTAAAACTCCATGCGAGCGAAAAAAAGCATGATTTATACATTAAAAACGCTCAAAAAGCGTGCGAGTTTTTAAGCATTCCTTTAGAGGTGTTGGATTTTCAAAAGGATTTTAAAAGCGCGGTTTATGATGAATTTATCAGCGCTTATGAAGAAGGGCAAACCCCAAACCCATGCGCGTTGTGCAACCCTTTAATGAAATTTGGGTTAGCTTTAGATCACGCTTTAAAATTAGGCTGTGAAAAGATCGCTACCGGGCATTATGCGAGAGTCAAAGAAATTGATAAGGTAAGCTATATTCAAGAAGCTTTGGATAAAACTAAAGATCAGAGTTATTTTTTATACGCTTTAGAGCATGAAGTCATCGCTAAATTGGTGTTCCCTTTAGGGGATTTGTTAAAAAAAGACATTAAGCCTTTAGCCTTGAATGCGATGCCTTTTTTAGGCACTTTAGAGACTTATAAGGAATCTCAAGAAATTTGCTTTGTGGAAAAAAGCTACATTGACACTTTAAAAAAGCATGTTGAAGTGGAAAAAGAGGGCGTGGTGAAAAACCTACAAGGCGAAGTCATTGGCACGCATAAGGGCTATATGCAATACACGATTGGCAAACGCAAAGGCTTTAGTATTAAAGGCGCGTTAGAGCCGCATTTTGTGGTGGGGATTGACGCTAAAAAGAACGAGCTAGTCGTGGGCAAAAAAGAAGATTTAGCCACGCGTTTTCTCAAGGCTAAAAACAAATCTTTAATGAAAGATTTTAAAAAGGGCGAATATTCTATCAAGGCTCGTTACAGGAGCGTGCCTGCTAAAGCGTTTGTGAGTTTAAAAGATGAGGTGATTGAAGTGGAGTTTAAAGAGCCTTTTTACGGCGTGGCTAAAGGGCAAGCCTTAGTGGTTTATCAAGATGATATTTTGCTTGGCGGGGGCGTGATCGTTTAAAAATTAAAAAACTAAGAGATACGCCTTTTAGCAGTCTCTTAATGCTTTATTGAATAGGCGTTATTGTTGTTGTTTAAATTGTGGCAACCTAGTGGTCAAATAATCAATATGTTCTTTTAGATCCTCTCTAATATGATTTCCCATAGGATCAAGAGTGAAAATGATACCTTCAACTCGAGCAAGTTTTGAAGCAGGGACAAAATCGCTATCACCAGAAATTAAAACGATTTTTTGCACTAATTTTTTCAACGCTAAAGTGGCTATATCAAGTCCTATCTTTATATCAACGCCTTTTTGCTTTGCGTGATAGATAAAATCATCATTTTGAAATTTCTCTATACTTATTCTCCTGTTAAAAAGTTTCTTTTCTTTTTCCTTGTCGTGAATGACCCATCTAGCGTTGTTTTCGTCAAGATACCCTAATCTTAACGCTAAACAAGGCTTAGAAATTAAACATTTATGTAATTCGCTTCTTTCTTGATAGCTTGAACTTTTGGATAAATCTAAAGGTGTTTGAGTGTATGGATAATGAACCTTTTTACTTAATGGCTTACAATCATAAAAAAATATGCGGTATAGTTCTTCATCATTCTCTTTATTGATATGCTTTAGGCAATGAATATGAATATCGTGTGCTAATTTTTCTGGGTTAAGATCTTCATACTTGTCACCAAACTGCTTTCTAAGATGAGATTTGTAGCATCTTATAAAAAAATCTCCATCCACAAGTATAGCTACTTTTTTTGACATTCTAAAATCCTAACTAAGTATAAAAGTCCGTCTCTTTCACCACTTCAATATTGGGTGACAAGAAACGGATAGAAAATATCTAGGGTTCGCACTTGTATTCTATAGGTTCACAAGGGTCATTGGATTCCTCAATAATGAGAATCCCCTAGAAGTTATATCCTTATTTTACTCTAATTGTTTTTACTTGTCAAATATTCTCAAGTCCTACTCTCGCTTAAAATTTTCAAAGCTAGGGAATCCATGCGGATCTAAGCGGATATTTTTAATGGAAGCCTTTTTATCGCTCAAATCGCCATTCAAATTGGAAGGCTTTGGCGTTTTGGCATGCTGTTTGGCTAAAAGGGCTAAAACTTGGGCGTTTAACGCCATGGTTTCATTCAAAAACGCCATTTGCTCACTCAATTCGCTTAAAAATTCTATATTCAAGGTTTTTAAAGTGTGTTCGTAATTGGCTAAGATTAGAGCATGCTTTTCTTTGTTGTTTTTAGCGTTTTTTAATTCCTTGTCTCGCTCTATTAGGGCGTTTTGGTAGCGTTGCTGTAATTGGTTAGCGCATGATTTGAGATTTTCTTTATCGCATAAAAAGCGCGATTTTAAAGTTTCCAGGCGTTTTTCTAGGGGTAAAAAGGTTTTTAGGGCGTCTTCTTTAGCTTGGATTTGGCTTTGAAGCTTGTTTTTAAATTTTTTCAAACGCATGGCTTTATAGGCTTGAAAATCATGGTTTATGAGGGCGTTGTATTCTAGGGTTTTGTTATGGGATTGTTGATCCTGTATTTCATTTTCTAAAACCTGATCGCATAAGGCGTTTAAAGCACTCATCAAATCCAATTGCGAGAGTAATTGGGCGAGTTTAGGCTCTTTGAGTAAGAAAAGGGCGTTGTTTTTTTCTTGGACTTCTAAAGCGTTTGACGCCTCTTCTAAATTCTTAACGCCGCTCAAATAAGGGCAATGCTCTTGCAAGAAAAGCGCTTGAGATTCTTTGATTAAGCGTTCTTGATTCATTTTCTCTTTTAAGCGTTTTTCTAAAGCTTGTAATTTTTCTAATTCCAAAGCGCTTTGTTTCAATAACGCATCAGTGTCCATAAGGCGGATCTGGCTGGCGTTAAAAAAACGCCTTTGACTGGTTAGGGTGCTGTTAGCCTTTTTGATTTCTTTAAGTTGATCCTGATTGTTGGAAAGCATGTTTTGATAGATTCTTAAACTTTCATTGAGTTTGTAAAGCATGTCAGAAAGCTGTTCGTTAGAGCGCGAGAGCTTGGCGTTAGTTTGGGAATCAAAAGTCATCATTATCTGCGCGTTTGAAAAGGTTAGAAAAAATAAGAAAAGGCAAAAAAATCTCATGGGGTTATCTTTATTATTATGATTTCATCGTGTTATTTTATCTAAGTTTTGGCATGCACCAAAACACGCAAAATTATCGCTTTTAAGATAAAATAAGCGTTTTGATGCCATTTTTGGAGCGATCGTGGAATTGAGTTATTATGAAATTTTAGAAGTGGAAAAACACAGCAACCAAGAGACCATTAAAAAGTCTTACAGAAAGCTGGCTTTAAAATACCATCCGGACCGAAACGCCGGCGATAAAGAAGCCGAAGAAAAATTCAAGCTCATCAATGAAGCCTATGGGGTGCTAGGCGATGAAAAGAAGCGGGTCTTATACGACAGGTATGGTAAAAAGGGCTTAAACCAAGCCGGCGCGAGCCAGAGCGATTTTTCTGATTTTTTTGAAGATTTAGGCTCGTTTTTTGAAGACGCTTTTGGGTTTGGCGCTAGAGGGAGTAAAAGGCAAAAAAGCTCTATCGCACCGGATTATTTGCAAACCATTGAATTGAGTTTTAAAGAAGCGGTTTTTGGCTGTAAAAAAACCATTAAAGTCCAATACCAAAGCGTCTGTGAAAGTTGCGATGGCACGGGTGCTAAAGATAAAGCCTTAGAGACTTGCAAGCAGTGTAATGGGCAGGGGCAGGTGTTCATGCGTCAAGGTTTTATGAGTTTTGCACAAACTTGTGGGGCATGTAAAGGCAAGGGCAAGATCATTAAAAACCCATGCCAAGCGTGTAAGGGTAAAACCTACATTCTTAAAGATGAAGAAATTGATGCGATAATCCCTGAGGGCATTGATGATCAAAACCGCATGGTGCTTAAACATAAAGGCAATGAATACGAGAAGGGGAAAAGAGGGGATTTGTATTTAGAAGCGCGAGTCAAAGAAGATGAGCATTTCAAACGCGAAGGCTGTGATTTGTTCATTGAAGCGCCGGTGTTTTTCACCACTATCGCTTTAGGGCATACGATTAAAGTGCCGTCTTTAAGAGGAGGCGAATTGGAATTAAAAATCCCTAGAAACGCCAAAGACAGGCAAACTTTTGCGTTTAGAAACGAGGGCGTGAAGCACCCTGAAAGCTCTTATAGGGGGAGTTTGATCGTGGTGTTGCAAGTGATTTATCCTAAAAGCTTGAATAAAGAGCAGCAAGGGTTATTGGAAAAATTGCATGCGAGTTTTGGCTATGAGGGCGAGCCGCATAAAAGCGTTTTAGAAACCTGTATTTCTAAAATTAAAGACTGGTTCAAATAAAAGATTGTTGATGCATGAGTTTCTAAAAGCTTTCAAAGACGCTTTCCCTCATACCATTTCTATCTTTTTAGGGTATTTGCTTATGGGAATGACTTTTGGAATGCTTTTAGTCCAGCAAGGGTATGATTATAAAGTCGCTTTGTTCATGTCGTTATTCATCTACGCTGGGGCGGTGCAGTTTGTAGCGATCACGCTTTTAAGCGCGCAAGCGAGCTTGATGAATGTCGTTATTGTGAGCTTGTTAGTGAATGCGAGGCAGACTTGTTACGCGCTTTCCATGCTAGATCGATTCAAAAACACCAAATGGCGTTTGCCCTATTTAGCGCATGCGCTCACGGATGAAACCTTTGCGTTATTGAATTTATACGCCCCTAAAGAGGGGGTGAGTGAAAAAGACTTCATTTTTAGTATTTCCTTACTCAACCACTCTTATTGGATTTTTGGCTCGTTAGTGGGTTCGTTGGTGGGTTCGCATTTTTCTTTTGACACTCAAGGCATGGAATTTGTGATGACAGCGATTTTTATCGTGCTGTTCATGGAGCAATACAAACGGAACACAAACCACAAAAACGCATGGCTTGGGATCGCTATTGCGGTCGTTTGTTTGGCGCTCTTTGGGACTGAATACTTTTTGCTCATCGCTTTAGTTTTAATGGTGCTTGCCCTCATTTTGTTTAGAAAGCAGTTAGAATGTTAATGCATTCTATACTCATTCTTTTAGTCATTATAATAACGACTTATTTCACGCGCATTTGGCCTTTTATGGTGTTTAATTCTAAAAACCCGCCCAACGACTTTGTGCGTTATTTGGGTAGGGCTTTATCATGCTCAGTGATAGGCATGCTCGTGGTTTATTGTTTTAAAGACATTCACGTTTTAAAACCCCCATATGGGATCAATGAAATCACCGCTTTTTTATCCGTTATCCTTTTACACCGCATTTTTAAGGTGTTTGTTTTAAGCATCACGCTCCCTACCATTCTTTATATGGTTTTAGTCCAAAGCCATGTATTGGAAAAGGCTTTTTTTAATATTCATGTTTCCTGATCCTAGCGTTTTTAATCACAAAATACGCCGTAGGGATAATAAAAAGCGTTAAAACAACGCTGCTTATCATGCCTCCTAGCATGGGCGCAGCGATGGATTTCATGATTTCACTCCCCATGCCATGGCTATACATGATCGGAATGAGTGAAGCTAGAATGCTAAAAAAGGTCATAAGCTTGGGCCTTACCCTAAGCACCGCCCCATGCATGATGGCCTCTTTTAAAGCGGCGCTGTTTTGCTCTTTTAAAGGGGTTTTGATGAATCTTTGAAACGCGTCTTCTAAATAAATAATCATCACAATAGCCGTTTCGCTCGCTACCCCTAAAAGGGCTAAAAAGCCCACTAACGCCGCCACGCTCATGTTAAATCCCATGATATTCATAAAAATTAACCCCCCTAAAAACGCAAAAGGCAGAGTGAAAAAGCATAGTAAGGAATTAGTGAGATTCTTCAAAGCAAAGACAATTAAAATAAAAATGATAAACACGCTCACCGGCACGATGTATTGTAAGGTTTTAAACGCTTCTTCTAAATACTGGCTCTCACCGCTAAATTCATAATAATACCCGCTAGGCAATTGGATTTTTTCTAGCGCTTTTTGAGCCAGTTGTCTGTAGGTATCAGAGCTGATATTGGCTTGTGGCACAATATAAATAAAATTCACATTCAAGCCCTTTTCGCTCTTTAACACCGCCGGCGAGTTGTCGTAATAGATGCGGGCTAACTCCCTTAAGGGCATGTAATTGTAAGCGGTTTTGATGTAGAGGTTTTGTAATCTTTCAATGGTGTTTCTTTCTGTGTCTTCTAAGCGTAAAGAAATGGGGTAATTTTCTACGCCCTTAATCATGGTAGTGAGCATGGCTCCGCCCAGAGCGAATTTAATCGTGTCTAACACGGCGTTTTTATTGATGCCATAACGAGCCAGATTTTCATCGTTCAAATCCAGCGTGATGTAGTAGCCATTATTGGATCGCTCCGCAAAGACGGACAAACTCTCTTTTAGGGTTTTGAGCTGTTGTTCCATAAGGATCGCTAATTCTTGTAATTTATCCGTGTCATTACCATAGAGCTTGATGCCTAGGGGCGTTCTAATCCCGGTTAAGAGCATGTCCGTTCTCCCACGAATGGGGTAAGTCCATGAATTAATCAAGCCTTTTAATTGCAAGGTTTTTTCCAATTTATCCCTAACTTCCTTATAACTGAGCTTTTCTTTCCATTCGTTTTGCGGCTTTAATTCAATGTAGGTTTCTATCATGCTCAAACCGGCAGCATCGGTGCTGGTGTTAGCGCGCCCCACTTTACCAAAAACTTGTTTGACAAAATCCAATCTCTTGATAGCGCTATTACTTTTTTTCAAATATTCTAAAGCGGTGTCAATGCCCACGCCATTAGTGGTTACAGGCATATACATTATTACCCCTTCATTGATTTGGGGGATAAATTCCCAGTTGAGTTTTTGATACGCTACATACAAGCCCCCTAAACCCACAACGCTCGCTATTAAAAAAGCGTATCTGAACTTAAGCACAACATTCAAGCTTGCACCATAAATTTTCATGAAAAAAGCGTTAATAGGGTTTTTAGACTCTTCTAAAATCCGCCCCTTAATGAGCCATACCATTAAAATAGGGACCATGGTGATAGAAAGCAAGGCTCCTACTAGCATGGCAAAGGTTTTGGTGTAAGCTAAAGGGGCAAAAAGCTTTTCTTCTTGACCGGTGAGCGCAAAAATTGGCAAGAAAGAAACCACGATAATCATTAAAGCAAAAAATATCGCGCCTCCTACATGCTTAACCCCTTGCATGATACCATTAACCCTTTGAGCGTTGTCTTTTACATCAATGCGTTGCAAATGCTTGTGAGCGTTCTCTACCATCACAATCGCCGCATCCACCATCGCCCCTATAGCGATCGCAATGCCCCCCAAACTCATGATACTCGCTTCAATATTGAAATAACGCATGAGCAAGAAGCTGATGCACACGCTTAAAGGCAGAGTGATAATCACCACTAAAGCGCTCCTGAAATGCAGTAAAAAAATCGCAATAATGACTAGCACAATGACGCTTTCTTCTATGAGCGTGTGGATCAAATTGTCAATACCTTTTTCAATCAATTCGCTCCTGTCATACACGCTGGTGATTTTCACATCAGGATTACTCGCTTGTAGGGTGGCGATTTTTTCTTTAATGGCTTTAAGCACCTTATAAGTGTCAGCGTGATAGCGCACCATGACAATCCCGCCTACCACTTCCTTATTGCCATTGAGATTGGCAGCCCCTCTGCGTGGTTTTGGCGTTAGCCTCACGCTGGCTATATCTTTGATTTTTAAAGGGATAGCCCCTTCTTTTTTGATCACAATTTCTTCTAAATCCTTCAAAGATTGGATATACCCATGCGATCTTATGATTTTTTCAAACCCGTTTTCTAAAATAACGCCCCCGCCGGTATCGTTATTGGAATTTTTAATCGCGTTAGCGACTTGTTCCAAACTCAAGTTATAGCGGATCAGAGAATCGTTTTGAAGCGTTACTTCATAATCTTTCACAAAGCCCCCCACGCTTGCGACCTCACTCACCCCATCAACCCCCAAAAGAGCGTAGCGGTAATAAAAATCTTGCAAGACTTTCAAATCGCTTAAATTCTTGCTATCGCTAGATAAGGCGTATTGATACGCCCAGCCAATAGAAGTGGAATCGCTCCCTATTTCCACTTTAGCGTCCTTGGGCAAATTGCTCACTCGGTTTAGTTGCTCTAAAACCCTATCCCTAGCCCAATACAGATTGACGCCGTCTTTAAAAATAATGTAAATCAGGCCGCTTTCATAGCTAGAAATCCCCCTAACCGTGTCAATGTTAGCGATACTCATGAAAGTAGAAACTAACGGGTAAGTAACCTGCTCTTGCACGATTTTGGGGCTTTGGTTGGGGTAAGTGATTTGCACGACCACTTGAGCGGGGCTTAAATCCGGCAAAGCGTCTAAACGGACGCTTTTTATCGCCCACAAAGAGGCTAAAAAAATGAGTAGAGTGACTAAAGTGGTAAGGAGTTTGTTTTTAACGCTTAAATCAATGATTTTTTCTATCATTCAATAATCCCCATTGTTTTGAGCGTCAGCGTCTAGCACGAATAAAGCGTTATTAGCGACTTCTTCGCCCGCTTTTAAACCCTCTAAAATTTCATAACTCCCATCGCTCAAGCGAACGGCTTTAATTTCTAACGGGCTTAAGCCAAAATCATCTTTTTTAAACACGATAGCTTTCCCCCCTTTAATCAAAACCGCTTCTTTAGGCAGGATCTTCATTTTTTGTGGTTTTTGAAAGATTTCCACTTGAGCGAACATGTTAGGGTAATAAAGCTGTTTAGCATTAGGCACATTGAAGCGTGCTTCTAGCATTTTATCTTCTTTGTTTATGATGGGGTTGATGTTTTCAAGCGTGATTTCTTGCTCGCCTTTAACCCCTTCTACAAACAAAATCGCTTTATGCGTGTTTTTTAAAAACTCCAAATCCTCTTGATTGACTTTAACAAGCGCCCACAATTGGCTTAAATCTATGATTTGAAACAACTCTTGCCCTTTTTTAATGAAGCTCCCCTCATTGAGATTGGGGCTTTTTTTAAAAATAACGCCGTTAAAACGAGAGTAAATAGTCATTTCATTTTGGACTTTATGAGCGCTGATGGTTTTTTCAATGCTGGAGTTTTCTAGCCCTAATAGTTTTAGTTTTTCTTTAATCGCTCCCACTTGTTGGTTGAATTTCAATGATGATAGCAATTCGCTTTGAGCGCTCACTAATTCAGGGGAATACACGCTCAATAACCTATCGCCCTTTTTAATGGGGGTATAGGTTTTATTTGCATAAAGCTTTTCCACATAGCCATCAAAACGCAGGGTTTGAGAAAAAATCAGCGCTTCATTGGGCTCTAAGAGTGCATAATAGCGCCGGCTTTGAGAAAATTCTTTTTCTATGACCTTAGTGGTGGGAATGTTGAAGCGGGTTTGGCTTTTAGCTTCTTTAGTTTCTTGAGCGTTAGCGGATAAGGGGCTACAAAATAAAATCAAGGCTAACCATAAAATCCGCTTCATTCTAATCCTTTAAGGTTTTGTAAAGACAAATAAGCGCTATTTAGAGCGCTTAAGGTTTCAAGCTGGGTGATTTGGGTAGTGATTTTGTCATTAAAAGCGTTGTAATAAGCGTTGTAATCGCCATTAGTTTTCAAATCAAGCGCATAAATTTGCACGATTTTTTCATTCTGCTTGATGATTTTATTGATCGATTCTAGGTTTTTTTGCAAGGTTTCTAATTTTTTAAGGAGTTTTAGGGCCAGGTGGTGGGTTTTGTTTTTGGTGTTTTCCACTTCGCTTTTAAACGCCAAGCTTTCTTTTTTCTTTTGCTCCACTAATTTAGCCTGCTTGCCGTAAATGGGTAAGGGGATAGACAAAGCGACGCTAAACATATCGTAGTTATAGTATTGTTTGGAGCGGAAATAATACACCCCGGTAACATTCACATCTTCTAAAAAGCTTTTTTTAGCCAAAGTGATGTCTTTTTGCGATTTTTCTTCATCAAGCCTAGCGATCGCAATATCGTAATTAGTGGCGCTAATGTTATATAACTCTTGCTCCTTATTGAATTCAAAATTTTTAGGGGCAATGCTTAAAAGCTCGTTTTCTTTAAAAGTCAATTCGCCCATGGAATAATGGCTGCTAGATAGCGCTTCTTCTAAATTGTTTTTTTTGATTTCTAATTGCGATTTTAAAATTTCTAGCTTGGCGATCGCTATTAAATTGGGCGAACTGGAATGGTTGGCTTGATAGAGGGTGTTTTCTAAATTTTTAATCGCTGTGTTTAAAAGCTCTATTTCTTGCTGGTTTTTATAATTTTCAATGCCGCTTATCATTAGATTAATCGCTAATTGCTGCTTGGTTTTTTTAAGCTCTAATATCTTTTTTTGCTTTTCTAAATGGATCATTTTAGACTGCGTGAGTTTTTTACCATTTAAATCCACTTTTTGAGACAAGCCCACGCTCATGTTTTGCATCAAGGTGCTATCTAGCCTGAAAAAATCGCTCACATTAGCGTTGTTATAGCCTAAATACAAAACAGGGTTATCCCACTTGCTAACGGCTTTTTCTTGAGAACTTAAAGCGTCAATTTGCTCTTGTAAGGCTTGTATTTTTTGATTTTTAGAAAGGTATTTAGCCACAAAAGATTGGATCTTTAAATCTTTAGCAAAACCCAAACTAAAAAGCAGTAAAAAAGCACTTAAAAGGCGTATTGAAACGCCCCTTTTATAAAACACGCTCATAAAAGATGGCATGCTCTTATAAATCCAGGCTTGTTTTAGCGCGATAAACCTGGCCCTCTTTAGATTTAATATCCACCCTCACCTGCCATGTCCCATTCATAGAAAGATTGGTTTTGGCTTCATAAATGCCGTTTTTTTCACTCACTTGCGCCATTTCTTTCATCGCTGGCATGCCAGGCATTTCAGGCATCATAAACTGCACCCTAACGATAGCTTTTTCTAAAGCCTTACCTTTTAAAGTGGGGCTAAGCACGAAAGTGTTATCGCCTTTAATGGGGTTACCCACGGATTTGATTTTCACTTCCAAGTCATTCGCTTTTAGGGTTTGCTCCCATGCGTTTAAACTCATAACCCCCAATGCACTTATTAAAAATAAAGCGGCTAACTTTTTCATCGTTTTGACCTTTAAATTAAGATAACAAGAAAATTCTTGTTGCGGAAGAATGATAACTTTCTTTTGTGTAAAAATTGTGGAAATTGTTTTTAAAAAAATTAGGGTTTTTAAGTGGAAGGTATAAGAGTTTATGCTATTTTTTTAAGGTTTTAAAATCAAATTTCAAAGGATTAGTATGCAATTTAGAATTGAACATGACACGATGGGCGAAATTCAAGTGAATGACAGCCAATACTGGGGGGCTCAAACGCAACGCAGTCTTGAAAACTTTAAAATTGGTACCGAAAAAATGCCTAAAGAACTCATTGGCGCGTTTGCCAAACTCAAAAGGAGTCTGGCGGTTGTCAATCACAAGTTAGGGAAATTAAGCCTAGAAAAATCCCAAGCCATTATCAAGGCGTGCGATTGCATTTTAAAAGGCGAGTTGTGCGGCGAGTTTCCCCTAGCGATATGGCAAACAGGGAGCGGGACTCAAACGAACATGAATCTCAATGAAGTCATTGCCAATAAGGCTACAGAAATTTTAGGGGGTAATTTCAGAGAGAAAAAACTCATCCACCCTAACGATGATGTGAACATGTCTCAAAGCTCTAACGACACTTTCCCTACCGCAATGCACATTGTGAGCGTGCTAGAAATCACGCGCAAGTTATTGCCCAGTTTAGAGAATCTGTTAAAGACCTTTAAAGACAAAAGCCAACAATTTAAAGAGATTGTCAAAATCGGGCGCACGCATTTACAAGACGCTACGCCTTTAACTTTGGGGCAAGAATTTAGCGGGTATGCGAGCATGTTAGAGCATTCTAAGCAACAAATTTTAGAGAGCTTGGAGCATTTAAGAGAATTAGCCATAGGCGGGACTGCCGTAGGCACAGGGCTAAACGCTCATAAAGAATTGAGCCAAAAAGTGGCTGAAGAATTGAGCCAGTTTAGCGGCGTGAAATTCATTTCTGCACCCAATAAGTTCCATGCGCTCACTAGCCATGACGCTATCGCTTATGCGCATGGGGCTTTTAAGGCTTTAGCGGCGAATTTAATGAAAATCGCTAACGATATTAGATGGCTTGCGAGCGGGCCGCGCTGTGGTTTGGGCGAGCTTAATATCCCTGAAAACGAGCCGGGCAGTTCTATTATGCCCGGTAAAGTCAATCCCACGCAATGCGAAGCGATGACAATGGTAGCCGTGCAAGTGATGGGGAATGATACCGCTATTGGCATTGCGGCCAGTCAGGGTAATTTTGAACTGAATGTGTTTAAACCGGTGATTATTTATAATTTCTTGCAAAGTTTAAGGCTGTTGAGCGATAGCATGGAAAGTTTTAATACCCATTGCGCAAGCGGTATTGAGCCTAATAGAGAAAAGATTGATTATTACTTGCACCATTCTTTGATGCTAGTAACCGCCCTAAACCCGCATGTAGGCTATGAAAACGCCGCTAAAATCGCTAAAAACGCCCACAAAAAAGGCATTTCTTTAAAAGAAAGCGCGTTGGAATTGAAACTCTTGAGCGCTGAAGATTTTGACAAATTCGTGGTTCCTGAAAAGATGATCGGGCCTAAGGCTTGAAAGTCTTGGGCGAGAGCATGAGATGAAACCTGAAAAAGCCACTGGTAGCAAAGAGATTTATAAGATCTTAAAAGAAGCATTGCATGACAATAAAGATTTGAATCTTTATTTGGAATCTGGAGGTAAGCATGCCAAGCTGACTGATGGGGTGCATTTTTTGACGATCCCTTCATCGCCAAGCGACAGAAAAAGCGCGAAAAACTTTGAAAAAGAATTAACAGAGTTTATTAAGAATATAAGAGAAAACAAGATAACGCATGAAGCGCATGAGTAGGAATTTTTATACCGGTTTGGTTGCGTATCAATGACTCTAGGCATTGATGAAGCGGGGAGGGGGTGTTTGGCCGGTTCGCTTTTTGTGGCTGGGGTGGTGTGTAGTGAAAAAACAGCCTTAGAATTTCTAAAAATGGGTTTAAAAGACAGCAAGAAGCTCAGCCCCAAAAAGCGCTTTTTCTTAGAAGATAAAATCAAAATGCATGGTGAGGTCAAGTTTTTCGTGGTTAAAAAAAGCGCAGAAGCAATTGATAGCTTGGGCTTAGGGGCGTGTTTGAGGCTCGCTATTCAAGAAATTGTAGAAAATGGTTGCTCTTTAGCCAATGAAATAGAAATAGATGGCAACACGGCGTTTGGCTTGAACAAACGCTACCCCAATATACAAACCATCATCAAGGGCGATGAAACAATCGCTCAAATCGCTATGGCGTCTGTTTTAGCGAAAGCTGCTAAGGACAGAGAAATGCGACAATTGCACGCTTTGTTTAAGGAATACGGCTGGGATAAGAATTGCGGGTATGGGACTAAACAGCATATAGAAGCGATCATTAAGCTGGGGGCTACGCCTTTTCATCGGCATAGCTTCACGCTTAAAAACCGCACCTTAAATCCCAAACTCTTAGAGGTGGAACAACGCCTTATTTAAAAGGGCGCTGAGATTGGTAGCGCTCGTTGAAGAAAGGTTGATATGCTTTGCTTTAAAGTAAGCGATGAGATCTTCAGGCTGAATGAAAGGGAATTGCACCATAACATACACACGATGGTTGATGGCATCCACGAACCTTTTAGCCAAAATGGATTTAGACACTAAAAAATCAACAAGCCCAAATAAATGGCTGATAACATTATTTTTAACTTGAAGCGCTTTAACAATACGATGGTGCATTTTAGTGAGTAAAATGCTTTCTAAAGTGCTGTAAGCGTTCATTCTGGCCCTTAAAAGAGCGATTTCTTCAGCGTTCTTTTCAGGGGGCAATTGGTCATCATAGGGGATATAGTTGGAATAAAAATCGTTCCTTTTACCAAAAATTGAAGCCGATCCGACATATTGATTGGGCGGGTTCTTTTCGTTAAAAAGATTGACTTTAAGCCAACTAGGATAGTCTGCGATGTCTTGAAAGCTCTTGGCATGCGCTGTTTGAGCGAAGAGGCCTAGGGATAACAAGGCGCATAAACTTAATTTTTTCAATGCGTTCATTATAGCTTCCTTTCTATAAAAAAAATATCCTACGCTTTTAGGGTAGGTGGGTATTTCTCAAAAAGGCGAAATACTGGGATAGCTTATAGTGGTTTAGCTTAAGAAAAAATAAAAAAAATGTTAATAATATAAAAAAATGCGTAATAATTTTAATACATAAATACATAAATACATAAATACATAAATACATAAATACATAAATACATAAATACATAAATACATAAATACATAAATACATAAATACATAAATACATAAATACATAAATACATAAATACATAAATACATAAATACATAAATACATAAATACATAAATACTAATAACTATTATACCAAAATAGATTGAATATCCAAAGAAAAATCAATAAAATTAAGGTGTTTGTAGGGGGGATTATGGGCTGAAATAGGGGCGTTGATAGAAACCACCACGATATTAAAAAACCCATGCTCATGGCACCAAGAAAGCTGTTTTTCTAAAAAATGGGGCGTGGGGAAAGCGTGGGCGATGAGGGCGAGCTTGCTGGTAGGATTTCGCAAGATAAAAATCCCATTGTCATGGGAGTAAAGCTCATAATTTGGGAATTGCTTGTAAAGCTCTAAAAAAACCATGTTTTCAAAAACGCTTAAAAGCGAGGGGCTAGGAGTCAGGCTATAAGGCAAGGCAAAATCGCACAGATACAATTTGGTTTTATGATTTTCAAAGCTAGGGACTAAAAAAAGGATGCGTTGTTTTTCTAGCGCATGTAAAAATTTATAGAGGGTGTCTTTAGAGGTTTTCAACTCCTTTTTGAGTTGCGTATAAAGATAAAAAGCGCTCACAAACTTAGATTGATGCGCGCAGATTTTAGCCATTAGGGGGGCGTAAGCTTGAAAGGCTAGTTTGATATTTTCTTGTTTTTTTAGGATTTTTTCTTGCTCGTTTTCTGCAAAAAGCGAATCTAAAGCGTTGCCGTCTCTTAAAAAGCGGTTAAACAGGGTGTTTTTAGGGGTGTTGGGCTTGAAAAAGCTAGTGTATTCTTTAAAATTCAACCCTAACGCATAGCATAAGCTAAAATGGGGCGCTGTTATGGGGCTTAAACAATTAGGGATAAGAACGATTTTGGGAAGCTTGGGCAGGCTAAAATCCAAGCGCTCTATATTGTCTAAAATGAGCAAATCCATTTTCTTTTCCAAATGCCATTTTAAAAGCCATGAGCTTAGAATGTTTTGGTTCAAACGCATGTCATTGTAATTGATATACACAGGGTTTTTAAAATCCTTCGCTAATTTGAGGGCGAAAGTGGTTTTACCGGATTTCATCGGCCCTAAAAGACAGATTTTATCGCTTGAAGGCGGGTTTGAAAGCGGGTTGTTTAAAGCCGGCTCTTTAGGGGTTTCAAAAGGCCCAAAAGGGTGCAAGCAAGAAAGGGGCATGAACTTCCTTACAAAGGGGATTGGATTAAGATAATCGTAGCACATTTTTTTATATTTCCTTATAAAAAGGAAGTAAAAACCTCTAAAAAGCCCTAAAAACAGCAAAAGTTATTGACTAAATGGCGCATTTTGAGTAGTATTTCAGTTTTTATTTTATTGTTTTATTCTGTTTTTAAGTAACGAATGAAACGAGTTCTTTTAGGAGAGTTTATGGAAAAAATCAGGTTGAAGCTCAAAGCTTATGACCATAGAGTGTTGGATCGCTCTGTTGTGGCTATCGTGGAAGCCGTAAAGCGTTCAGGTTCTGAAATTAGAGGGCCTATCCCTTTACCGACTAAGAATAAGCGTTACACCGTTTTACGCTCCCCACATGTCAATAAGGATTCAAGAGAGCAGTTTGAGATTAGGGTTTATAGCCGGTTGATTGATATTATCTCGGCCACCCCAGAAACCGTGGATAGCTTGATGAAGTTGGATTTGGCTCCTGAAGTGGATGTAGAAGTAACTTCTATGGAAACGAAGTAGTCCTAACGCATTGAGATAATAAAAAAGGGTTAGATATGGAATTTTTAGTTCAAAAGATAGGCATGAGCCGCACGATTGATGCTAACAGCACGCCTGTAACCTTGCTTAAAGTCTTGCAAGCGAAAGTGTGCCAGCTAGAAAATGGGAAAGCTTTAGTGGCCTATGCGATGCATAAAAAACACAATAAGGCGATTGAAGGCCAGCAAAAGAAATACCAGCTCAGTAAAGAGTTTAGCCATTTCGCTACCTTAAAAGCTTCCCAACAACAAGAGCTTGGCGATTTGGATTTGAGCGCTTTAGAAACGCTTAAAAGGGTTAAAGCGAGCTTTAAAACAAAGGGAAGAGGCTTTGCGGGGGTGATGAAGCGTTGGAATTTCCAAGGCGGGCCTGCAGCGCATGGGAGCCGTTTCCACCGCCGTCCTGGCTCTATTGGTAACAGAGAATGGCCAGGAAGAGTGCAAAAGGGTAGGAAAATGGCAGGGCATTATGGCAATGAGCTAGTTACTTGCCAAAACGAGGTGCTCTCTTTTGATAAAGAAAGTATGGTGTTAGTGCTAAAGGGTTCAGTGGCCGGCTTTTCTGGGGCTTATGGACGCATTAGAGCGGTATAAAACCATACATTGAATATAATATAAAGGGTTTGATATGAGTAAGGCCATCGTTTTAGACAGCCATTTGAAAGAAAAGGGTAGCGTGGAGTTACCTAAAAGATATGAGAGTATCAACAGCCATAACCTCTATCTTTATGTGAAACATTATTTATCTTCTGTGCGCGCTAATACCGCTAAAAGTAAAAACCGCGCTGAAGTGAGCGGGGGCGGCAGGAAGCCTTGGGCGCAAAAAGGGGGCGGAAGAGCCAGAGCAGGGAGCATCACTTCGCCTGTGTTTGTCGGTGGGGGTGTCTCTCATGGGGCTACAAATAAGCGCAATTACAACCTTAAAATCAATAAAAAACAAAAGCGCTTGGCTTTAGAATACGCTTTAGAAGAAAAAGCGCAAGCGAACAAGCTTTTTGTGGTGGAAAAAATCGCTATAAAAGGCGTGGTTGAAGACAATAAAAGAAAGCATTTGACTAAAGAAGCCAACCAAATGTTTCAGGCTTTAGAGCAACGAGACACTTTGTTTGTGTGCATGAACATGGACGAATACACCGAGTTAGCCTTTAGTAACCTTAAAAAATGCCTTGTTATTGATGTGAGCGAGTTAAACGCTTATCTTTTAGCGGCGTTTAGCTCTGTGGTGATGGAAGAAGCGGCGTTTCAGCATGCGGTGCAAGATAAGACAGAGGAGTAAAAAATGGCAGACATCATGGATATAAAGTCAATTCTTTACACTGAAAAGTCATTAGGATTGCAAGAAAAAGGTGTTTTAGTGGTCCAAACGGCTCAAAATGTAACTAAAAACCAACTCAAAGAAGTGTTTAAAACTTACTTTGGCTTTGAGCCTTTGAAAATCAATTCTTTGAAACAAGAAGGTAAGGTGAAACGCTTTAGAGGGAAGCTTGGACAAAGAAAGTCGTTTAAGAAATTTTATGTGAAAGTTCCAGAGGGCGCTAGCATTGCCGCCCTTGGCGCGTAGAAAGGAGAAAGCGTTATGGCGATTAAAACTTATAAGCCCTACACCCCAAGCAGACGCTTCATGTCGGTGTTGGACTCTAAAGACATTACCGCAAAAAGCAGTGTCAAAGGCTTACTCACTAAGCTTAAAGCGACAGCAGGGAGGAACAATAACGGGCGAATCACTAGCCGCCACAAAGAGAGAGGGGCTAAAAAACTCTATCGCATTATTGATTTCAAGCGCAACAAATACAACATTGAAGGGAAAGTGGCTGCGATTGAGTATGATCCTTATAGAAACGCGCGCATCGCTCTTGTAGTCTATCCTGATGGGGACAAACGCTATATTTTACAGCCAAGCGGTTTGAAAGTGGGCGATAGCGTTATCGCTGCTGAAGGCGGTTTGGATATTAAAGTGGGCTTTGCGATGAAGTTAAAAAATATCCCCATAGGAACGGTGGTGCATAATATTGAAATGCATCCAGGGGCTGGTGGGCAATTAGCCAGAAGCGCTGGGATGAGTGCTCAAATCATGGGTAGAGAAAATAAATACACCATTCTTAGGATGCCAAGCTCTGAAATGCGCTACATTCTAAGCGAATGCATGGCAAGCATTGGCGTGGTAGGGAATGAGGATTTTATCAATGTCTCTATCGGTAAGGCAGGGCGTAACCGCCACAGAGGGATCCGCCCACAAACTCGTGGTAGTGCGATGAACCCCGTGGATCACCCGCATGGTGGGGGCGAGGGTAAAACAGGGACAAGCGGTCATCCTGTATCGCCTTGGGGTACTCCAGCTAAGGGCTATAAAACTAGAAAGAAAAAAGCTAGCGACAAGCTCATCATTTCCAGAAAGAAACATAAATAAAGGGTTAAAGAATGTCTAGGTCAATTAAAAAGGGTCCTTTTATAGACGACCACTTGATGAAAAAAACGCTCAAGGCAAAAGAGGGTAAGGATAACCGCCCGATTAAAACATGGTCTAGAAGAAGCACCATTTTGCCTGAAATGATTGGTTTTACTTATAATGTGCATAACGGAAGGGTTTTTGTCCCTGTGTATATCACAGAAAACCATGTGGGTTATAAGTTAGGGGAATTCGCTCCTACAAGAACTTTTAAAGGGCACAAAGGCAGTGTCCAAAAAAAGATTGGCAAGTAAGGGGGTAGAATGAGCAAAGCGTTATTAAAATTTGTGCGGTTATCTCCTACTAAAGCCAGATTGATTGCAAGACAGATTCAAGGCATGAACGCTGAATTAGCGATCGCTAGTTTGGAATTTACGCCCAATAAAGCGGCTAGAGTGCTTTCAAAAGTGGTGGCTTCTGCGGTCGCTAACGGCTCTTTAGACGCCAAGAGCGCTCTGATTGTTTCTTGCAGAGTGGATGCTGGCCCTGTGCTTAGGCGCTCCATTCCAAGGGCTAAAGGCAGAGCCACGGCCATTAGAAAGCCAACATCTCATGTATTCGTAGAAGTAGCAGAAGGGAAAGAAATGAAATCTTCTAAAAGCCATAAAAAAAATCAAGCAGAAGGTAAGTAGGGCATGGGACAAAAAGTTAATCCGGTAGGTTTAAGATTAGGTATTAATAGGAATTGGACTTCCAGATGGTTCCCTAGCGCTCGCACCGCTCCAAGCAATATTGATGAAGACAATAAGATTAGGAAATTCCTTAAAAAAGAGCTTTATTATGCTGGCGTGAGCGAGATTGTGATTGAAAGAGCGGCTAAAAAACTGCGCGTTACGGTCGTAGCGGCTCGCCCAGGGCTTATCATTGGTAAAAAAGGCGTGGATATTGAAAAAGTCAAAGAAGGCTTAAAAACGCTCATCAAAAAAGAAATCTCCATTAATATTAAAGAAGTCAAACGCCCCCAAGCTGACGCCCAATTAGCCGCAGAAAATGTAGCTACCCAGCTAGAAAAAAGGGTCGCTTTCCGCCGTGCGATGAAAAAGGTCATGCAAGCGGCGTTAAAATCTGGTGCTAAAGGGATCAAGGTGCGCGTTTCTGGCCGTTTAGCAGGGGCTGAAATCGCTCGCACCGAATGGTATATGGAAGGGCGCGTGCCTTTACACACCTTAAGGGCTAAGATTGATTATGGCTTTGCTGAAGCGATGACAGTATATGGTATTATTGGCGTGAAAGTGTGGATTTTCAAAGGGGAAGTTTTGCAAAAAGGCATCCAATTTGAGAAAAAAGAAGAGGCTAAAGAAGAAAGAGAGCCTAGAAGAAGCAGAAGAGGGAGGCAATAATCATGTTAATGCCAAAAAGAACAAAATACAGAAAGCAAATGAAAGGGCGCAATCGTGGGAAAGCCCATCGTGGTAACTCTATTGCGTTTGGGGATATTGCGATTAAAGCCATAGAGCATGGGAGGATTGATTCACGCCAGATTGAATCCGCAAGGGTGGCCATGACAAGGCACATTAAAAGAGCGGGTAAGGTGTGGATTAGAGTGTTCCCTGATAAGCCTTTGAGCGCTAAACCTTTAGAAACCAGGATGGGTAAAGGTAAAGGCTCTGTGGAAAAATGGGTGATGAATATCAAGCCGGGCAGAATCGTTTATGAAATGCTAGGCATTGAAGAAGGACTGGCGAGAGAAGCTTTAGCTTTAGCTCAGAGCAAACTTCCTTTTAAAACCAAAATTGTAACTTGTGAGAGCGAAAATGAAATATACTGAATTGAAAGATAAAAGTATCAAGGAATTAGAAGAGTTGTTGCATGCTAAAAAAGCGGAGCTTTTTGAGTTGCGCGTTAAGTTAAAGGCTATGCAATTGAGTAATCCTAACGAGATTAAGAAAGCCAGAAGAAATATCGCTCGCATTAACACGGCCATTAATGCGCATTATTCTTCTAGCGTTGAGTAAAAAAAGGGTAAGCAATGAATACGAAAGAGCCGCATAAGAGGCTGGTGCAAGGCAAGGTTATCAGCAAATTTGCTGAAAAAAGCGCTGTGATTCTTGTGGAAAGAAAAGTGGTGCATGAAAAATACCGCAAGATTGTTAAAAAGTTTAAAAAATACACCATCCATGATGAAAACAATCAGGTGAAAGTAGGGGATTTTGTGAGCGCGATTGAGTGCAGACCGCTTTCTAAAACCAAGTCTTTCACGCTTAAAGAAATTTTAGTAGTGGGAGTATAAGCATGATACAGAGTTTTACAAGATTGAATGTCGCTGACAATAGCGGCGCTAAAGAAATCATGTGCATTAAGGTGTTAGGAGGCAGCCATAAACGCTATGCGAGCGTGGGCAGCGTGATCGTGGCTTCCGTGAAAAAAGCTATCCCTAATGGTAAGGTGAAGCGCGGTCAAGTAGTCAAAGCCGTTGTGGTGAGAACGAAAAAAGAAATCCAAAGGAAAAATGGTTCTTTGGTGCGTTTTGATGACAATGCAGCAGTGATCTTGGACGCTAAAAAAGATCCGGTTGGCACAAGGATTTTTGGGCCAGTGAGCCGAGAAGTGCGTTACGCTAATTTCATGAAAATTATTTCTCTAGCGCCGGAGGTTGTATAATGAAAAGCGAAATCAAAAAAAATGACATGGTGAAAGTCATTGCAGGAGACGATAAGGGTAAGGTTGCTAAGGTTTTAGCGGTGTTGCCTAAGACTTCTCAAGTGGTTGTTGAAGGGTGTAAAGTGGTGAAAAAAGCGATTAAACCTACTGATGATAACCCTAAAGGGGGCTTTATCCATAAAGAAAAGCCCATGCACATTTCCAATGTGAAGAAAGCCTAAGGAGTTGGATACATGTTTGGTTTGAAACAATTTTATCAAAATGAAGTGAGGGCAAAACTCGCTCAAGAATTAGACATCAAAAACCCCATGCTTTTACCCAAGCTAGAAAAAATCGTTATCAGCGTGGGCGCTGGGGCTTATGCAAAAGACATGAAAATCATGCAAAATATTGCACAAACGATTTCTTTGATTGCAGGGCAAAAGGCGGTTATCACTAAGGCGAAGAAATCCGTTGCAGGCTTTAAGATCAGAGAAGGCATGGCGGTAGGGGCGAAAGTTACCTTAAGGAATAAACGCATGTATAATTTCTTAGAAAAGCTGGTTGTGATTTCATTGCCCAGAGTGAAAGACTTTAGAGGGATTTCACGAAATGGTTTTGATGGGCGTGGGAATTACACCTTTGGGATCAATGAGCAGTTGATTTTCCCGGAAGTGGTTTATGATGATATTATGGTCAGTCATGGCATGAACATCACTATGGTAACTTCTACAGACAACGATAAAGAAGCGTTCAAGTTGTTAGAATTGCTTGGATTGCCTTTTGCAAAAGTGAGATAAGGGGTTAATATGGCTAAAAAATCAATGATAGCAAAGGCTCAAAGGAAACCAAAATTTCAAGTAAGGGCTTATACCAGATGTCGCATTTGTGGGAGACCTCATTCGGTTTATAGGGATTTTGGACTTTGTAGGGTGTGCCTAAGGAAAATGGGCAGTGAGGGACTCATCCCAGGCTTGAGAAAAGCCAGTTGGTAAGGATAAGATATGGTAAATGATATAATTGCAGATTCATTAACTCGTTTGAGAAACGCTTCTATGCGCCGCTTAGAATTCACACAGCTTTATTACGCAAAGATCGTGGTTTCTATTTTAGAGATTTTTAAAGAAAAGGGTTTCATTAAAGATTTCAATGTCAAAGATAAAGACAAGAAACAATCGGTTTATGTGCAATTGGCTTATGATGAAAAAGGGCATTCAAAAATCAGCGAAGTGAAGCGCCTAAGCAAGCCCGGTCGTCGTGTGTATAAGCAAAAAAACGAGTTGAAGCGCTTTAAAAATGGCTATGGCGTGATTGTGGTAAGCACTTCTAAGGGTGTGATCACTAACGAAGAAGCTTACAGACAAAATGTCGGTGGCGAAGTGCTTTGCAGCATTTGGTAAAGGATTAAAAATGTCAAG
This sequence comes from Helicobacter pylori, assembly GCF_014496965.1. Lineage (GTDB taxonomy): Bacteria > Campylobacterota > Campylobacteria > Campylobacterales > Helicobacteraceae > Helicobacter > Helicobacter pylori_CZ. Next base: position 26,657 of record NZ_JACTCR010000001.1, read on the forward strand.
AATCGGGAAAAGAATCATTGAAATCCCAAGCTCTGTGCAAGCGAGCGTGGAAGGGAGTAAGCTTCTTTTTAAAAACAGCAAAGAAAAGCATGAGTTAGAAACTCACAACCGAGTGAAAATCACGCTTGAAAACAACCAATTGAGCTTCCAGCCTGTGGGCGAAGACGCGCAGTCTAGGGCTTATTGGGGGACTTATGGCGCGTTAGCCAACAACATTGTAACAGGCTTAAGCACCGGTTTCACTAAGACTTTAGAAGTCAATGGCGTGGGCTATAAGGTGGCTTTGGGCAATAAAACTTTGGATTTGAGTTTGGGTTTTAGCCACCCGGTGAAATACCCCATTCCAGCGGGGATTGAAATGGTTGTGGAAAAAAACACGATCACTATCAAAGGGAGCGATAAGCAACAAGTAGGGCAAGTCGCCGCTGAAATCAGGAGTTTCAGACCCCCAGAGCCATACAAGGGTAAGGGTGTGAAATACAGCAATGAAGTCATTATTAGAAAAGCTGGTAAAACAGCTAAAAAATAAATAAGGTGAAATGATGAACGCAAAAGCATTGTATAAAAAGAAAGCCTTAAGAGATCGCCGGAAATTAAGGATTAAAAGCAAACTCTTAGGCGATGCACTAAGGCCTAGGGTGAGCGTTTTTCGTTCCAACCGCTATTTCTATGCGCAAGCGATTGATGATGTTAAACAAAGCACCATAACGCATATTGATGGCAGGAAAATGGGCTTTAAAAACACGCAAGAAGACGCTAAAAAATTAGGCGCTCTCTTTGCTGAAGAATTGAAAAGAGCAGGGATTGAGCGAGCGGTTTATGACAGGAATGGTTATCTCTATCATGGCGTGGTGGCAGCGTTTGCTGAAAGCTTGAGAGAGAACGGGATCGCTCTATGACAGAAAGGAAAGGTATGGAAGAGATTAACAGAGAAGAGTTTCAAGAAGTCGTTGTGAATATTGGTCGTGTAACCAAAGTGGTTAAGGGCGGTAGGCGGTTTCGTTTTAACGCTTTAGTGGTTGTGGGCAATAAAAATGGGCTTGTAGGCTTTGGTTTAGGCAAGGCTAAAGAAGTCCCTGATGCGATTAAAAAAGCGGTAGATGATGCGTTTAAAAACTTGATCCATGTAACGATCAAAGGCACGACTATCGCTCATGACATTGAGCATAAATACAACGCAAGCCGTATTTTACTCAAACCGGCAAGTGAGGGAACGGGGGTGATTGCTGGGGGTTCAACGCGCCCTATCGTGGAATTAGCAGGCATTAAGGATATTCTAACCAAATCTTTAGGCTCTAATAACCCCTATAATGTGGTGCGCGCGACTTTTGACGCTCTAGCTAAAATCAAGGCGTAGTTAAAAAGGAGATATGATAATGGGATTAGAAAATTTAAAACCGGCTAAAGGTAGTGTTAAAAAAATCAAACGAGTGGGCCGTGGTCAAGGAAGCGGTATGGGAAAAACCGCTACAAGGGGCGGTAAAGGTCAAACCGCAAGGACAGGCTATAAGGCTAAAAGAGGCTTTGAAGGAGGGCAGCAACCCTTACAACGCCGTTTGCCTAAAATAGGTTTTAGGACTAAAGATTCTCATATCTATTCTATCAATGTGGAAAAGAATGAAGCGATTAAAAATTTAGAAGAAATCACTTTTTCAAGCTTGCGCGCTTTACACCATTTCCCTCTTTATATTGAGGGCGTGAAATTGATCGGTAAAGACGCTAAAAACTTGGCTTCTAAAATTAAAGATGAAAGAATCAAAACAAGCGGGCAGAAATAATGCCCCTGTTGTATCAGCTTGATTTAAGAGGAATAAGTTATGAATAAAGCCATTGCTAGTAAGATACTCATCACTTTAGGTTTTTTATTTCTCTACAGAGTCTTAGCTTATATCCCCATTCCTGGCGTAGATTTAGCAGCGATCAAGGCTTTTTTTGACAGCAATTCCAACAACGCTTTGGGGCTGTTTAACATGTTTAGCGGGAATGCGGTTTCTCGCTTGAGCATCATCTCTTTGGGTATCATGCCCTATATCACTTCTTCAATCATCATGGAGCTTTTGAGCGCGACTTTCCCTAACCTGGCTAAAATGAAAAAAGAGCGAGACGGCATGCAAAAATACATGCAAATCGTGCGTTATTTGACCATTTTAATCACCCTAATCCAAGCGGTGAGCGTTTCAGTGGGGTTAAGGAGCATTAGCGGAGGAGCCAATGGGGCGATCATGATTGATATGCAAGTCTTTATGATCGTTTCAGCGTTTTCTATGCTTACAGGGACGATGTTGCTCATGTGGATAGGGGAGCAAATCACGCAAAGGGGCGTGGGGAATGGGATCAGCCTCATTATTTTTGCCGGGATTGTTTCAGGGATCCCATCAGCCATTTCAGGCACATTCAATCTGGTCAATACGGGCGTGATCAATGTTTTAATGCTCATTGGTATTGTGTTGATTATTTTAGCGACGATTTTTGCGATCATCTATGTGGAATTAGCCGAGCGCAGGATTCCTATTTCTTATGCGCGTAAAGTGGTGATGCAAAACCAAAACAAGCGCATCATGAATTACATTCCTATTAAATTGAATTTAAGCGGGGTGATCCCGCCCATTTTCGCTTCAGCTTTGCTCGTGTTCCCTTCTACGATTTTACAGCAAGCCACAAGCAACAAGACTTTGCAAGCGATTGCGGATTTTTTAAGCCCGCAAGGGTATGCGTATAACATTTTGATGTTCTTACTCATCATCTTTTTTGCTTATTTTTATTCTTCTATCGTGTTCAATTCTAAGGATATTGCGGATAATTTGAGGCGTAATGGCGGGTATATTCCAGGGCTTAGGCCTGGAGAGGGGACTTCATCGTTTTTGAATGCTGTAGCGAGCAAACTCACTTTGTGGGGTTCGTTGTATTTGGCGCTCATTTCTACCGTGCCTTGGATTTTGGTTAAGGCTATGGGCGTGCCTTTTTACTTTGGAGGCACGGCGGTGCTGATTGTGGTTCAAGTCGCTATTGATACCATGAAAAAGATTGAAGCGCAAATTTATATGAGCAAGTATAAAACTTTAAGCGCAGTAGGCTTTTAATGGCGATCTCTATTAAAAGCCCAAAAGAAATCAAAGCTCTAAGAAAAGCCGGGGAATTAACCGCCCAAGCGTTAGCCCTTTTAGAGCGAGAAGTAAGGCCTGGGGTTTCACTTTTAGAGCTGGATAAAATGGCTGAAGATTTTATCAAATCCTCTCATGCTAGGCCTGCTTTTAAGGGGCTCTATGGTTTCCCTAACTCTGTGTGCATGTCCTTAAATGAGGTGGTCATTCATGGCATTCCTACGGATTATGTTTTACAAGAAGGGGATATTATAGGCTTGGATTTGGGGGTGGAGGTGGATGGCTATTATGGTGATTCAGCCCTCACGCTTCCCATAGGCGCGATAAGCCCGCAAGATGAAAAATTGCTCGCTTGCTCTAAAGAGAGCTTGATGCATGCCATTAGCTCAATTAGAGTGGGCATGCATTTTAAAGAGTTGAGCCAGATTTTAGAGGGCGCTATTACAGAAAGGGGTTTTGTGCCTTTGAAAGGATTTTGCGGGCATGGCATTGGTAAAAAGCCCCATGAAGAGCCAGAAATCCCCAACTACCTAGAAAAAGGCGTCAAAGCTAATAGTGGCCCTAAAATCAAAGAGGGCATGGTATTTTGTTTAGAACCTATGGTGTGTCAAAAACAAGGCGAGCCTAAAATACTAGCGGATAAGTGGAGCGTGGTTTCAGTGGATGGGCTTAACACAAGCCACCATGAGCATACTATCGCCATAGTTGGCAATAAAGCAGTGATTCTTACGGAGCGTTAATGGCAAGAGATGATGTTATAGAAGTGGATGGGAAAGTGATTGAGGCGTTGCCTAACGCCACTTTTAAGGTGGAATTAGACAATAAGCATGTAGTGTTGTGCCGTATTTCTGGAAAGATGCGCATGCACTATATTAGGATTGCTTTAGGCGATAGGGTCAAGCTAGAGCTTACGCCCTATAGTTTAGACAAGGGTCGGATAACTTTTAGATATAAATGAATTTAAGGGTTATTTCAATGAAAATATGTTAGTATAAAAGTTTTTAGTAGTGCCTAATTTTTTCAAAGGAGAAAAATCATGAAAGTCAGGCCATCAGTGAAAAAGATGTGCGATAAGTGCAAAATCATTAAAAGAAGGGGCGTTATTAGAGTGATCTGCGCTACCCCTAAACACAAACAAAGACAAGGATAAAGCATGGCAAGGATTGCTGGTGTGGATTTACCAAAAAAGAAGAGAGTAGAGTATGCCCTTACCTATATTTATGGGGTTGGGCTTAAGAGTTCTAGAGAGATTTTAGAAGCGGTAGGCATTTCTTTTGACAAGCGTGTGCATGAATTGAGTGAAGATGAAGTGTCTAGCATCGCTAAAAAAATCCAACAAAGCTACCTAGTAGAGGGCGATTTGCGTAAAAAAGTTCAAATGGATATTAAATCCTTAATGGACTTAGGGAATTATCGTGGGATCAGGCATCGTAAGGGTCTTCCTGTGAGAGGCCAAACCACTAAAAATAACGCTAGGACTCGTAAGGGTAAGAAAAAAACCGTGGGTAGCAAGTAGCGGATAAGGAGATGATGATTTAATGGCTAAGAGAAATGTAACGGCTAAAAAGAAAGTAGTCAAAAAGAATATTGCGAGAGGGGTTGTTTATATTTCAGCGACCTTTAACAACACCAACATCACGATCACTGATGAAATGGGCAATGTGATTTGCTGGAGCACGGCGGGTGGTTTAGGGTTTAAAGGCTCTAAAAAATCCACCCCTTATGCGGCCCAACAAGCTGTAGAAAGCGCTCTAAGCAAGGCTAAAGAGCATGGCGTTAAAGAGGTGGGCATTAAGGTTCAAGGGTCAGGTAGTGGGCGTGAGACCGCTATTAAGAGCGTGGGCGCGACAGAGGGCGTTAAAGTGCTTTGGATTAAAGACATCACCCCGCTCCCTCATAATGGTTGCAGACCCCCTAAAAGAAGAAGAGTGTAAGGAGGCTTTATGGCAAGATATAGAGGCGCAGTAGAAAGACTAGAAAGGCGTTTTGGGGTTTCTTTAGCTTTAAAAGGTGAAAGGCGATTGAGCGGGAAGAGCGCGCTAGATAAAAGGGCTTATGGACCAGGCCAGCATGGACAAAGACGCACTAAGACTTCTGATTATGGGTTGCAGTTGAAAGAAAAGCAAAAAGCTAAAATGATGTATGGCATTTCTGAAAAGCAATTCAGGAGTATTTTCGTGGAAGCCAATCGCTTGGACGGCAATACGGGTGAAAACCTTATCCGCTTGATTGAAAGAAGATTGGACAATGTTGTCTATCGCATGGGGTTTGCGACCACTAGAAGCTCTGCTAGGCAATTAGTAACGCATGGGCATGTGCTTGTGGATGGTAAGCGTTTGGATATTCCCTCTTATTTCGTGCGTTCAGGGCAAAAAATTGAGATCAAAGAAAAAACCAAGAGCAACCCTCAAGTGGTGCGCGCGATGGAATTGACAGCTCAAACAGGGATTGTGCCATGGATTGATGTGGAAAAAGATAAAAAATACGGCATCTTCACCCGCTACCCTGAAAGAGAAGAAGTGGTTGTCCCTATTGAAGAAAGACTCATTGTAGAATTGTATTCTAAGTAAGGGGTTAGAGCATGAAAGTTATCAAAACAGCACCTTTGATCCCATCAGAAATTAAGGTGTTAGAGAAAGAGGGCAATCGGGTTAAGATTTCTCTGGCTCCATTTGAGTTTGGTTACGCTGTTACGCTCGCTCATCCTATTAGAAGGCTTTTGCTTTTAAGCTCTGTGGGGTATGCTCCTGTAGGTTTAAAGATTGAAGGCGCACATCATGAGTTTGACTCATTAAGAGGGGTTACTGAAGATGTGTCGCTTTTCATCATGAATTTAAAGAATATCCGCTTTATAGCCAAGGCGTTAGTGGGGCAGGATAGCTCTTTAGAAAACCAATCGGTTGTGGTGGATTATTCTTTTAAAGGGCCTATGGAGCTTAGGGCTAGGGATTTGAGTTCTGAACATATAGAAATCGTCAATCCTGAAATGCCTCTAGCCACAATCAACGAAGATGCTCAATTGAATTTTTCGCTCATTATCTATAAAGGAATGGGGTATGTCCCAAGCGAAAACACAAGGGAATTGATGTCTGAGGGCTACATGCCACTAGATAGCTCTTTCACGCCGATTAAAAAGGTCGTTTATGAGATTGAAAATGTTTTGGTTGAGGGCGATCCCAACTATGAAAAAATCATTTTTGATATTGAAACAGATGGGCAGATTGACCCTTATAAAGCGTTTTTATCAGCGGTGAAAGTGATGAGCAAGCAACTGGGCGTTTTTGGCGAAAGGCCCATTGCCAATACGGAGTATTCAGGCGATTACGCCCAAAGAGATGACGCTAAAGATTTGAGCGCTAAGATTGAAAGCATGAATTTGAGCGCTAGGTGTTTTAATTGCTTGGATAAAATCGGCATCAAGTATGTGGGCGAACTCGTGTTGATGAGCGAAGAAGAGCTTAAAGGCGTGAAAAACATGGGTAAAAAATCCTATGATGAAATCGCTGAAAAATTGAATGATTTGGGCTATCCGGTAGGCACAGAATTAAGCCCTGAACAAAGAGAGAGTTTAAAGAAAAGATTAGAAAAATTAGAAGATAAAGGAGGTAACGACTGATGAGACACAAACACGGATACCGCAAGCTTGGGAGAACCAGCTCGCACAGAAAGGCGTTATTAAAGAATTTAGCGATCGCTTTGATTGAGCATAACAAAATTGAAACAGGGATTTATAAAGCTAAGGAATTGCGCAGTTACATTGAGAAATTAACGACAGCGGCTCGTGTGGGCGATTTTAACGCGCACCGCCATGTTTTTGCGTGTTTGCAAAATAAAGAAGCCACCCACAAGCTAGTAACTGAAATCGCACCCAAATACGCGCAAAGGAATGGCGGATACACCAGGATCCAACGCACCACTTTTAGAAGAGGGGACGCTTCCACTCTAGCCACCATTGAATTTGTGTGAAATTTGACGGACTGCTAGCCAAGATTTTAGTCTTGGTTGGTATCGCTTTGATTTTATCTTTTTAAAAGAAGCACTTAAAAGCTTTGGCCTTGTTCTATTGATTGTAAAATTTAAAAAATGCTAAAAAGCGTTTTCTCAAAATATAAAAGAGCTTGGCGTTAGTTGAGCGATAACCTCAAAACTGCAAAAATCAAGCAACTAAAACCCCATTTTTTAAAAAATTAAAATAAATTCAAAACTCGCTTCTATCCCACCCTTTAATTGAGCGGTATTTCTTGCATTTTTATTGGGATTTCTAATTGGTTTGATGATTTTAAGAAATCCAACTACATAGAGATTGAGCCAGATGGATTGTGTTTTTAGGCATGCTAGATATGGGTGATTTGGCCGCTTTGTGATGGTTTTGTTAAAAATGATGAATTTTCTATGCCCACTCTCTCAAATGCTCTTTAACTTGGTGCAATATACAGACAAAAAATTCGCCTAATAAAATCCGCTCATAAGAACTTTTGATACACCAGCACCACCGATTTAGGTGTAGAGCTAAGGCTAAAAAAACTATCTGTAGCTTCATTGAGCGAGCCAGAAAAGAGCGTTTTTAAACGCAAGTTTTTTAAGGGGTATTTGAGATTTTTAGAAGTGAATTGGGCATTAAAATCCAAGCTAAAAAGTGAGATTTGCTCCCCTTTAAAACTGGGCAAAGTAAAAGGGGTTTCTAGTGCCCTAAAAAGACCATAATCGCTTACGGCTTGGATTTTTTTGCAAAACTTAAAATACTCCAACAATAAAAAAGTGTTCGCTAAAGCGTGGTCTTCTCGCTTGCCATTCAACCCTAAAAAAATAAAATCATCACAGCCCTTATTCAAAGCATAAAAAAAGGCTTTGGATAGATCGTTGCTGTTTTGTTCGCTCACGCATATAGGGTGATACAAGGCTTTCAAATGCGAATCAATGCTATCTAGATCGCCTATAACAACGCTGGGTTTGAATTGAAGCGCATGCAATGATATCACAGCCCCATCGCATGCGATTAAAAAGGGAGCGTTTTTTAAAAGGTCTAAGCATTTTTGGGATTTAGGAAACTCCCCATTCGCTAAAATCACTGCTTGCATGACTGGTTCCAGCGCTTAAAATAATACATGCCAATAAAAAGGTATAGAATCGTTGTGAAGAGTTGCACCAAGCTCTCTGTAGAAATTTGAAAAATACAAAACCACACGATAACAGACACGATATTCCCCAAAGTTACTAGCGCATAATTCTCCACATAGCGCAAAACCTGCAAAATAAAAGCAACAATAAAGATGACGAAATTAAAACTCTCTGCCCATAAAAAATTCGTTTTAATCTCTTTAAAAAACAAAGCGCTCACATAAGTTAAAACCCCTATGCTTAAAATAAGTGCAAAACGCCAATTTTTGGAAAGTTTTTGAGCCTTAATAGCACCCTCATGCTGCTGTGTCTTTTTCCATGCGAATAGCCCATAAATCGTTACCGGCATATACAAAAAAAGGCATAAAATCACATCAGCGTTTAATTTCCACTGGTAAGCGACATAAGCGTAACTCAAATTATACACAAGACCAAACACAAAGCAAATCGTTTGCCTTTCTCCGGCAAAAAACGCATACAAAACCCCACTAAGCCCTGCTAAAAGATTGATAAACGAGCCTTTGACAAGGATATTAGTGATGGTTAAAAACACGCAAGCGAGAATGAGCGTGGCGTAAAATCGTTTGGATAGTTGGGTGGTTATTAACATGTTATTCCTTACGCAAGAATTACCTTGACAAGTTCTACGGGTTTGATCTCAGCCTTTTAAAACTTGAGCGTTTTAAAAAGCACCCCTTAAATGCTCCTTATTGTAACACAAATCCATGAGAATGCGCTTTAAAGTTTTTATATCCCCCTCCATTTAATGCTATTTGGGTTTAAATCACCACCCTAATTTAGCGCAAAGCCTAGAACAAATCCCAAAAACACACACAAAGCCAAGCATAACCAAACCCTCTATAAGGAGATTGCTAGGATGCCCACAATACGCCGAGATCTCATGGATAGCGGCAATAAAGGGCATCGTTAAAAGCGCCATATAAAAATCTCTTAGCCTTGATCCTAACACAGCGTCATGAAACGCGCCAAAAAACCTAGCCTTAAAAATGGCTTTGAGAAACCTAGGGTATCTTACTTGGAAAGATTTATAACGATCCCTACCTCGTGGGTCAAATAAAAGGTTAGACAACAAAGCCGCTATTAAGAGTGTTAGCCATGCATAATAACTATCTTTAGGGCTAAAAAGTGGATCGACAGCGCCTAGGCTATGAGGAATTGTGGATATGCATCCCGCATAGACTATGGCCACCGCCCATTGATATTCCCAGTCGCTCAAACGCTTTTTTGAGCCATTCAAGTTCTCTTTTGTAGTATCCATGTTATTTCCTTCCCCCCCATCACCTTGGCTCATTTAAGATCACCAAGCATGCCCAAAACTATAGCCGTAATCATAAAAATCACGGATAGGTTCTCTTGGGGTTTGTGGTTCTCTAGTCTGAGGCTCTCTAGTCTGAGGCTCTCTATCAACGCCACGGATATAATCTTCTACCCTATCGCCTACTTCAGACCCAATATATCCTCCTGCTGTGCCACCAAGAAATCTCCCTAATCCAATACCCACTGGACCTCCAGGAACCCCAATTGCTCCTCCAATTTTATCACCAACAAAACCCCCAACACCACCCCCTATAAGTTTGCCTAATTCACCCCTTGCCTCTATTTTAGGACTAGCTATAGCCACATTAGCCATTGCACCGCATAAAACCACTACACAAGTTCTTAATCCGCTCATAACAAATCCTTTCATAAATTGAGATTCAAGGCATGTTTGACACACCTTGATAAGAATATTTATACCACAACCCTATTAAAAGCGTTGTTACAGATCAGCCAAAGATCACAAAAGTCTCAATAAGTGTTTTATTTATTCACAAATTACAGGATTAAGGTAAATGATTAGTTTTTAGCATTTTTTAAGCGCTTTGGAATGCCAAGTTTCAAGCATCAAAGCCTTTGATAGCGTTTTTACACCAACCGCTTAAAAATCGAACGCCCATTTTGAATATATTAGACGCTTTTTTATTTTTATGCTAAACTATTTTAAGTTTCAGCCGATATGACTTCATACAGAGCTTAAACCAATCATAAATAGTAAGGTTAATTCCATCTCGCTCTGTAATAGGTTTGAAACCATGCATCTAAGATTGACTCCTATCTTGTAAGTGCCATACTACAAGTTCCCATAATAAAAACTTCTAAAAATAAAAACCTACAGAGTGAGATGGAATTAACCTTTGTATGATTGCAAAGGATAGCCAATCTTAAACAACCAATACAAGCCCTGTAATATCATTAACCGCTATTCAAAATCACAGATATTTTGATATATCATTCAATTTTTAGATAGCAGGGCTTACTCATAAATCTTTTAAAAACAAATTTTTATACCATATTTGTGAGCTTTCGTGTTAGAATGCGTGTTGAATTGAATTTAAGGAGTGTAAAAATGCAAGTTTCACAATATCTGTATGAAAACGCGCGATCTATTTGGGGGGATTGTATTTCCCATCCGTTTGTTCAAGGCATTGGGCATGGGACTTTAGAAAGAGATAAATTCCGTTTTTATATCATTCAAGATTATTTGTTCCTTTTAGAATACGCTAAGGTGTTTGCTTTGGGCGTAGTTAAGGCTTGTGATGAAGCGGTGATGAGGGAGTTTTCTAACGCCATACAAGACATTTTAAATAACGAGATGAGCATCCATAACCATTACATTAGAGAACTTCAAATCACTCAAAAAGAATTGCAAAACGCGCACCCCACTCTAGCGAATAAATCCTATACAAGCTACATGATCGCTGAAGGGTTTAAGGGTTCTATCAAAGAAGTTACGGCGGCTGTTCTAGCCTGTGGCTGGAGCTATTTAGTGATCGCGCAAAATTTGAGCCAAATCCCAAACGCTTTAGAGCATGCCTTTTATGGGCATTGGATTAAGGGCTATAGTTCAAAAGAATTTCAAGCGTGCGTAAATTGGAATATTAATTTGCTTGATTCCCTCACCCTCGCTTCTTCAAAACAAGAAATTGAAAAATTAAAGGATATTTTTATCGCTACAAGCGAATACGAATACCAGTTTTGGGATATGGCGTATCAAAGTTAAATAAAGGTTTTTGTGCCGTTAGAAAAACGCAAGAGAAGAAATATCTATCCCTTGCAAAACGATTATTGAGCGTAAGCTTCTAGTTTGATCTCAATCTTTACTTCATCTCCAACGACAGCATCGCTAAAGGTTTTACCGATGCCAAAATCCTTGCGGTTGATTTTGCCTTCAGCTTGTAGCACCATGAATTCTTTTTTATTCATGGGGTTTTGTAAAGGGGCTTGGATTTTGGCTTCCAATACGACAGGCTTAGTGACGCCATGAAGGGTCAAATCCCCATGGATTTTACCATCTTCGTATTTGGTCATTTTAAAGCTCCCTTTGGGGTATTTCATGGCATCAAAAAACTCTGCTGTCCTTAAGTGGTCGTCTCTTTTTTTGTTCCTAGTGTTAATGCTTTTAATATCAATTTTACCCTCAAAAACATTGAGAGCTTTGGTATTAGGATCGGCATCAATTTTGCCATCAAAACTATCAAACACGCCTCTTGTTTCATTGAATTTGAAGTGTTTAACCTCAAACCACACACTAGAGTTTGCCTTATCAATCATATAAGGTTTTGCAAACACCAAACTAACACCAAAAAAGGTGAATGCTAACATTTTTTTCATTGTTTCCTCGCTTCATTTTGAATTAAAAACGCCAACTATACAACAAATTGGTTAATGGTAAAATACTCCTAATCGTCTGTTTTAAGGTATAATACAAAAAATCCCCATTAGGTAGGTGTTGTTATGATAGAAAAGACCCTTGCATCAGTTTTATTAGGATTGAGTTTGATGAGTGTGTTAGACGCTAAAGAGTGCGTTTCGCCGATAACAAGAAGCGTTAAGTATCATCAGCAAAGCGCTGAGATTAGAGCCTTGCAATTGCAAAGTTACAAAATGGCGAAAATAGCGCTAGACAATAATCTCAAGCTCGTTAAAGACAAAAAGCCAGCCGTCGTCTTGGATTTAGATGAAACTGTTTTGAACACTTTTGATTATGCGGGCTATTTAGTCAAAAACTGCATTAAATACACCCCAGAAACTTGGGATAAATTTGAAAAAGAAGGCTCTCTTTCGCTCATTCCTGGAGCGCTAGACTTTTTAGAATACGCTAATTCTAAGGGCGTTAAGATTTTTTATATTTCTAACCGCACCCAAAAAAATAAGGCATTCACTTTAAAAACGCTCAAAAGCTTTAAGCTCCCCCAAGTGAGTGAAGAATCTGTTTTACTAAAAGAAAAAGGCAAGCCTAAAGCCGTTAGGCGGGAGTTAGTCGCTAAGGATTATGAGATTGTTTTACAAGTGGGCGACACTTTGCATGATTTTGACGCCATTTTTGCTAAAGACGCTAAAAACAGCCAAGAACAACAAGCTAAAGTCTTGCAAAACGCTCAAAAATTCGGCACAGAATGGATCATTTTACCCAACTCTCTTTATGGCACATGGGAAGATGAGCCTATAAAAGCATGGCAGAATAAAAAATAAAATTTATCCATCGCATAAGAACGATTTTTGCTAACATGACAAAAAATTTGATCTCTTAGGCGGAGTCATGGATTTCGTAGGGTTTGAAGATTTAAAATGCAAAGATAAAGAAAACTCTCAAAAAGTTTTTGTGATCCGTAACGACAAGTTAGGCGATTTTATTTTAGCCATACCCGCTTTAATCGCTCTCAAGCATGCTTTTTTAGAAAAAGGCAAGGAAGTGTATTTGGGCGTGGTTGTGCCTAGCTATACCACTCCAATCGCTTTAGAATTCCCTTTCATTGATGAAGTCATTATAGAAGACAACCATTTGAGCACTACTCTCAAAAGTAAATCCATTGACGCTCTTATCTTTTTATTTTCTAATTTTAAAAACGCCAGACTCGCTTTCAGTTTGAGAAAATCCATTCCTTATATCCTAGCCCCAAAGACTAAAATCTATTCTTGGTTTTATCAAAAGAGCGTGCGCCAAAACCGCTCTTTATGCTTAAAAACCGAATACGAATACAATTTGGACTTAATCCATGCGTTTTGTAAAGACTACGATCTCCCTAACGCTCAACTTAAAAAAATCGCATGGAAGCTTAAGGACAAATCCAAAGAGCGAACCATCATCGCTTCAAAACTCAACGCTAATATTGATCTATTGTGGATTGGCGTGCATATGCATAGCGGAGGCAGTTCGCCCGTATTGCCCGCTTCGCATTTCATTGAGTTGATTGCAATCTTGCATGAAAAATTAAGTTGTGAGATCATTCTTATTTGCGGGCCAGGCGAGAGAAAAGCCACAGAAGAACTCCTTAAAGAAGTCCCTTTCGCTCACCTCTATGATACGAGTCATAGTTTAGTGGATTTAGCCAAATTGTGCGCGAATTTAAGCGTCTATATTGGGAACGCTTCAGGCCCTTTGCATGTGAACGCTTTATTTGACAACCAATCTATCGGGTTTTACCCTAACGAACTCACCGCCTCTATTGCCAGATGGCGGCCTTTCAACGAACAATTTTTAGGCATCACCCCACCTAATGGCTCAAACGACATGGGTTTGATTGACATTAAAAAAGAGAGCGAAAAGATTGTGGGGTTTATCACAAAAAATCTTTCTCATCACGCGCAAGAAAGATAACCGCAACAAACATTACGCAAGCGATCTTAAAAACGCTCAAAAGTTGAATCTGATTGAAGCGGTTTTTTCGCATTCTCATTAAAATTTCTAATTTCCTCATAAAATTGAGTCTTAAGGGATTCAATTTGAATTTAAGCTAGATTAGCTCTCGCACCAACTAGGCTATAAGATTTAGCGCTCATTTATCTATTTCTTGTAGAATACGAGTTTATTTTTAGCGTGAAGAAATTGATGGTTAGTCTCATAGAAAAAGCCCCTTATATTCCTTACCCCCTAGCTCTTTATGAAAAGTTAGAGCAACGGCACACTTTGCTTTTTGAAAGCGCTGAGATTGAGAGCAAAGTGCACACCAAATCCCTTTTAATGGCTAAGGCTTGTTTGAAGCTAGTTTGCAACCACAATATCGTAACCATCACTAGCCTAACGCCTAATGGCGGGGCGTTTTTACAAACATTGAGCACGTTTTTCAAAACGCCTATACAAGACAATGCCCTAATCTTAATTTATACCAAAGATAAAAAAGTCCAAGATGAGTTTTTAAAGCTCTTTGAGCCTAGCCCTTTTGACGCTTTAAGGGGGCTTTTTAAAAGCGTTAAAACAAAACCCAAACACCCTTTTACGCTCTTTAGCGCGGGCGTTTTTTCTTTTGAAATGCTCAATTTTTTTGAAGATTTGCCCCACTTAAAAGCAAACGACAACACCGCAAATGACTTTATTTTTTATGTCGCGCAAAATTTGATCATCATAGACCATAAAGAAAAAAGCACTGAAATCTTGGGGGCGTGTTTTGATGAACGCTTTAAAACAGAGATAGCCAAAGAGTTACAGGATTTAAAAGAATTGGCTAAAAACATTAAAAGCGACTTTATCCCTAAAAAAGCTAAGCAAAGCACAGGAGTTAGCGCTAGTTGCGATGATAGCGAGTTTGAAAAAAAAGTGTTATTCTTACAAGAAGAAATCAAAAAGGGCGAGATTTTTCAAGCGGTGTTGTCGCGCAGTTTTTATATGGAGTGCTTGGAGGGTTTGAGCGCGTATTACTATTTAAAGCTAACTAACCCTAGCCCCTATATGTTTTATATCAAAGACAGCGATTTTATCCTTTTTGGGGCAAGCCCTGAGAGCGCTTTAAAATACAACGCCTTAATGAATACGGCTGAAATTTATCCCATTGCTGGCACTCGTTTAAGGGGTAAGGACAAGCAAGGGAATATTGATTACGATTTGGATAGTAAAATGGAATTTGATTTGCAACACGACTATAAAGAAAGGGCTGAACACATCATGTTAGTGGATTTAGCCAGAAACGACATGGCCAGGGTTTCAAAAAAACGCTATTGCGACAAGCTTTTAAAGGTGGATAAATATTCCAATGTCATGCATTTAGTCTCAAGGGTTGTGGGGGAATTGAAAAAAGGGTGCGATAGTTTGCATGCTTACAGGAGTTTTATGAACGCCGGCACGCTCAGCGGGGCGCCTAAAATCTCTGCGATCAAGCTCATTTACCAACTAGAAAAGCAAAGGAGAGGCTCTTATGGGGGGAGCGTGGGGTATTTAAATAGCGAGGGCTCTATGGATTCTTGCATCACTATCCGTTCATGTTTTGTCAAAAACAATAGAGCGGTGATCCAAGCAGGAGCTGGCATCGTGTTAGACAGCGTGCCACAAAACGAAGCGAATGAAACAAGAGCCAAAGCGCAAGCCCTTATTGATGCGATCAGGAAAACCATCTCATGAAAATCTTTTTTATAGACAATTTTGATTCTTTCTCTTATAACTTGGTGTATGAATTAGAGTGTTTGGGTTATGAAGTGGCCGTTTATCAAAACGATATTGAGCCTGATTACCTTATGGATTTGATGAAAAAAGAATCAAAAACCCCCTTATTGTTCATTTCACCCGGGCCTGGTAACCCTAATAGTTCAGGCAATCTTTTAAAAATCATTGCAATGGCTAAAAAGAAATTCCCTATTTTAGGGGTTTGTTTAGGCTTGCAAGCCTTAGCGCAAAGCTATGGGGCTAAAATCATAAGGAGTAAAGAAATCGTGCATGGCAAAGCGACGACTATCGCACTCAAAAAGCATGCCGTTTTTAAAGGCTTAGGGGAGAGCATGGTGGTGGGGCGTTACCATTCTTTAATGGCAAGCGGGTTGCCTAAGAATTTAGAAGTGATCGCCGAGCATGACAATATCCCTATGGCTATTGTCAATGAGGAAGATAAAATTTTAGCCTATCAATTCCACCCTGAAAGCATCATGACTTTACAAGGGAGGGCGTTGTTAGAGCAAAGCGTGGGGTTTTTAAGAGGGTTGTCATGAAAGATATTTTAAACACCCTTTACCATCAAAAAGACTTGAACGATGAAGAAGTTAAAAAGTTATTCACGCTCATTATTGATGAAAAAGTAAGCCCCGCGCAACTTGGGGCAATTTTGTGCGCTTTAAAAATCAAGGGCGAGAGCTTTAAGGAGATTAGCGTCGCTGCAACCACGCTTTTAGAGCATGCCCCTAAGCCTTTTAATAGCGGCTTGGATTTAATAGACAATTGCGGCACAGGGGGCGATGGGTTAAGAACGATTAACATCAGCACGATTGCTGCATTCATTGCCAGCTCTATGGGGTTGCCCATGGCTAAACATGGATCAAGGAGCGTGTCCAGTCATAGCGGGAGCGCGGATTTGTTGGAAAATTTGGGCGTGAATATTGAAATGAACCCCATGCAATTAGAGAATTGCTTCAAACAATCGCATTTTGGGTTTTTATTCGCGCCTTTATACCACCAAAGTTTTAAAAAATCCGCTCCTTTAAGAAAAGAGCTTTTCACTAAAACGATTTTCAATTGCTTAGGGCCTTTAATCAACCCCTTAAGGCCAAAAATCCAGCTTTTAGGCGTGTATGACAAATCCTTGTGTAAGACCATGGCGCTAGCGTTGAAGGCTTTAGGCGTTAAAAGGGCGATGGTGGTTAATGGAGGGGGGACAGATGAAATCGTGTTGCATGACATTACGCATGCGTGTGAATTGAAAAATAACGAAATTTTAGAGTATGATTTGAGCGCTAAAGATTTTGATTTACCCCCCTATGATTTGAAAGAATTACAGATTGAAAACGCCAAAGAAAGCGCTCAAGCATGTTTAGATATTTTAGAAAATAAAGGCAAAGATTCGCACACGATGGTGGTTGCGGCGAATGTGGCGAGCTTGTTGTATTTAAGCCATAGGGCTAAAGATTTAAAAGAGGGCGTGGGCATGACTTTAGAGCATTTAAAAACCAAAGCACCTTATGCGCATTTACAAAAAATCATAAGGTTAAGCCATGCCTAGCGTGTTAGAAAACATCCTTAAAGACAAGCTCCTAGAAGTCTCTATGCTCAAAAAAAATCACACCTTGCCCGCAAACATAACCCCAAGCGATAGGGATTTTAAAAAAGCGTTACTGGAAAAAAAGACAAGCTTTATTTTAGAGTGTAAAAAAGCATCGCCCTCTAAAGGTTTGATCAGAAAAGATTTTGACTTGTTGAAAATAACGAAAACTTATGAAAAATTTGCCTCTTGCGTTTCAGTTTTAGCCGATGCTAAATATTTTTTAGGCTCTTATGAAAACATTAAGATCGTTTCGCAGCATTCCACCAAGCCCATTTTGTGTAAAGATTTTATCATTGACGCTTTTCAAATCAAACTCGCTAGAATGATGGGAGCTGATGCGGCGCTTTTAATGCTAAGCGTGTTAGATGATAAAAACTATTTAGAGCTTTTCAACCTCGCTAAATCCTTAAACATGAGCGTTTTAACTGAAGTTTCCAACAAGCAAGAAATCAAACGCTTACTCAAACTCCAATACGACATTATAGGCATCAATAACAGGGATTTACACACCTTAAAAACCGATATTTTTCACACGCTGGAATTACGCCCCCTTTTGCCTAAAGACGCGCTCATTATCAGTGAGTCCGGTATTTATTCGCATGCGCAAATCAAAGCCCTAGCCCCTTATGTGAATGGCTTTTTAGTGGGCAGCTCTCTAATGAAAGAAAAGGATTTGAAAAAAGCGTGTATTAAATTGATCCTAGGCGAAAATAAAGTGTGCGGGCTTACAAGAATCAAAGACGCCAAAGCCGTTTATAAAAACCATTTCATTTATGGGGGTTTGATTTTTGAAAAATCTTCGCCCCGATACATCAAGCCTAAAGAAGCCTTAAAGATCACAAAAGCGGTTAAAAAACTGGATTTTGTGGGCGTGTTTGTGAAAGATAGCGTTAAAAAAATTCAAAAAATCGTTAAAAAGCTTGATTTAAAAGCGGTGCAGCTTTATGGCTATTCGCCTAAAAAAATCGCTCAATTGAAAAAATCGCTCCCTAAAACTTGCGCGATCTGGCAAGTAATAAGCGTGGCGGATTCTAAAGATTTAGCGCCTAAAATTCAAGAAGCCTCTCTAATCTTATACGACACTAAGGGGGATAAAATGGGAGGCAATGGCGTGAGTTTTGATTGGGAAATTTTAGAAAATGTCAAAACGCCTTTCATGCTAGCTGGTGGGCTTAATTTGGATAATATTCAAAACGCCTTGAAAGTTAAAGCGTTGGGTTTGGATTTCAATTCAGGTTTGGAAATAAGCCCTGGGATTAAAAATAAGGATAAAATCAAGCGATTAGCCCGAATTTTAAGAGAGTATTAAAATGAATCAAAAAGCGTATTTTGGGGAGTTTGGAGGGAGTTTTGTTTCAGAGTTGTTAGTGC
Organism: Helicobacter pylori; assembly: GCF_014496965.1. GTDB lineage: Bacteria > Campylobacterota > Campylobacteria > Campylobacterales > Helicobacteraceae > Helicobacter > Helicobacter pylori_CZ. The sequence continues at coordinate 45,267 of NZ_JACTCR010000001.1, forward strand.
CTGCATTAAGAGAATTAGAACAGGCGTTTGATGTGTGTTTGAAAGATGAAAAATTCCAAAAAGAATATTTTCGTCTTTTAAAGGATTTTGTGGGCCGTCCTAGCCCCTTAACCTTGTGTCAAAATATCGTTTCTAACCCTAAAGTCAAGCTTTATTTAAAACGAGAGGATTTAATCCATGGCGGGGCGCACAAGACTAATCAAGCCTTAGGGCAAGCCCTTTTAGCGAAAAAAATGGGAAAAACAAGGATTATTGCTGAAACAGGCGCTGGGCAGCATGGCGTTGCAACGGCTATCGCTTGCGCATTATTGAACTTAAAATGCGTGATTTTTATGGGGGGAAAAGACATCAAGCGCCAGGAAATGAATGTTTTTAGAATGCGCTTATTAGGCGCTGAAGTCAGAGAGGTTCATTCAGGGAGTGCAACGCTTAAAGACGCTGTGAATGAGGCCTTAAGGGATTGGGCGAGCAGTTACAAGGACACGCATTATTTACTAGGCACAGCCGCCGGGCCGCACCCTTACCCCACAATGGTTAAAACCTTTCAAAAAATGATAGGCGATGAGGTTAAAAGCCAAATTTTAGAAAAAGAAAACCGCTTGCCTGATTATGTGATCGCATGCGTTGGAGGGGGGTCTAACGCCATAGGGATATTCAGCGCGTTTTTAAACGATCAAGAGGTCAAACTCATAGGCGTAGAGCCAGCCGGTTTAGGGCTAGAAACCAATAAGCATGGGGCGACTTTGAATAAGGGGCGTGTGGGGATTTTGCATGGGAATAAAACCTATCTTTTACAAGATGATGAAGGCCAGATTGCAGAAAGCCATAGCATTAGCGCCGGGCTTGATTATCCAGGGGTAGGGCCAGAACACAGCTATTTAAAAGAGAGTGGGCGTGCGGTTTATGAAAGTGCAAGCGATATTGAAGCGCTAGAAGCCTTCAGGTTGTTGTGCCAAAAAGAAGGCATTATCCCAGCATTAGAGAGTTCGCATGCCTTAGCGTATACCCTAAAGCTCGCTCAAAAATGCGAAGAAGAAAGCATTATCGTAGTGAATTTAAGCGGTCGGGGGGATAAGGATTTAAGCACCGTTTATAACGCTTTAAAAGGAGGTTTAAAATGAGGTATCAAAACATGTTTGAAACCTTAAAAAAACACAAAAAAATGGCGTTTATCCCGTTTGTAACCTTGGGCGATCCCAATTATGAATTGAGTTTTGAAATCGTTAAAACCTTAATTATTAGCGGGGTGAGCGCTTTGGAATTGGGTCTTGCTTTTTCTGATCCTGTAGCGGATGGCACCACCATACAAGCGAGCCATTTAAGGGCGTTAAAACACGCTAGCATGGCTAAAAATTTCCAGCTTTTAAAAAAGATTAGAGGCTACAACCATGATATTCCCATAGGGCTTTTAGCGTATGCGAATCTCATTTTTTCTTATGGCGTGGATAATTTTTACGCTCAAATCAAAGAATGCGGCGTGGATAGCGTTTTAATAGCGGACATGCCCCTAATAGAAAAAGAATTGGTCATCAAATCCGCTCAAAAACACCAAATCAAACAAATCTTTATCGCCAGCCCTAATGCGAGCAGTAAGGATTTAGAACAAACCGCTACGCATTCGCAAGGCTATATCTACACTTTAGCCAGGAGTGGGGTTACAGGGGCGAGCCATACTTTAGAAAATGACGCGAGCGCTATTATTAAAACCCTAAAAACCTTTAGCCCTACCCCAGCCTTACTGGGCTTTGGCATTTCTAAAAAAGAACACATCAAAAACGCTAAAGAAATGGGCGCTGATGGCGTGATTTGCGGATCAGCGTTAGTCAAAATCATAGAAGAAAATTTAAACAATGAAGACGCCATGCTAGAAAAAATTAAGGGGTTTGTAGGAGGAATGATTTCTTAAAGGCTTTTAGGCTTTGTTGCATCAAAAGACTAAAAATTATCTTTATTATATGATGCGCGTTATAGCGTTAGCGTAGAAAATACCGCCATAAGCCTAACAAACCAATATAAAAGCATCTCAAATCTTGCAGCATGGTTGGTAGCGGCTTAAAATCGCAGAACTGCAGAACTATTGATTACTCAGTCCTTTTCGTCTTCGGGTTCTATGTCTATTGTGTCATCATATTTAATTCCAGGTTTATTTTTTTGTGTTGGGTAACCATAATAGATTTCTAGAAGTTCTCTTTGAACTTGAAATTCTTCTTCCATAAGTTCCTTTTCTCTTTCAAAAGATTCTTGTTGTTGCGCCTCGCTTTTTTCTTTTATTTCAAGTTGAATACCTCTTTCTTCAAGTTGTTTTTCCTTTTCTACAAGCATTTCAGATCTTATGTTAGCTAGTTCGCACTACTTCGGTTCCATGTGGGCTTTCATATCTGTTTCCGGAAGACTATTATGAGCGATTTTCATCCTACAAGTAATAGTATTCTTTTTCTCATTGTTATGATTATTTGTATTCATAAAAATCCTTTACGATTGATTTAAAACTTTTCATTATAATAGGCTTAGCTTAAATAGTGCAAAAAAATTTGAGATCTTATGATTTTATGTGTGGTTTTAAAGCGACTTGTTTAATTGATCTAATATTTTTAAGAGCAAGGGATATGAAATGAGATTATCCCAAGCTCTATTTTAAAGTTTTTCTAATAACCCAAGCAACGCCCTTTTATATTCTAACGCTGTTGTTTCATCCTTGCCTTCAAAGCGGCTGACTAAATACGGGGTGGTGTTGCTTGCGCGAATAAGCCCAAAACCATGTTCAAAAACCACTCTCACGCCATCAATGCTGATGATTTCTTTGATTGTGGGGAAATGGCTTGGTGGGTTTTTAAGCGCTTCTTGTAGGTTATGAATGATTTCAAATTTTTCTTCTTCACTCACGGCGATTTTTTCTTCAGGCGTGGTGTAGGAATAGGGGAGGTTTTTAATGGTGTTTTCCAAATCGCTTGGACTTTGTTCAAGCAATAACTCCAAAGCCCTTAAACATGCGTAAAGGGCGTCATCATAGCCAAAATAGCGTTCTTTAAAAAAGATATGCCCGCTCATTTCAGCCGCAAAATGCGCGTTGGTTTCTTTGAGCTTGATTTTTAAATTGCTATGCCCGGTTTTATACATGAGCGTCTTACCAAAAGTATTAATCGTGTTATACATCACTTGAGAGCATTTGACTTCGCCGATCACAAAGGGGGTGATGCCTTGAGCATGCAAGCGTTTAGCGAATAAAATCGCTAATTCATCGCCCGCATAGATATGATGAGAGCTTAGCATCGCAATCCTATCCGCATCGCCATCAAAAGCAAAGCCTATCAAAATAGCGTTTTCTCGCATGTGTTTTTCTAAATCTTTTAAGTTTTTCGCTTCGCTAGGGTCTGGGTGGTGGTTAGGAAAATCCCCATTAGGATCGCTATAAAGGCTGCTAAAATCAATGTTTAAAGCCTTTAAAATCGGCTCTAATCCTAACGCCCCCACGCCATTGCCAAAATCTAAGGCGATTTTATATTTAAGATTTTTTAAATGCTTAAAATCCTTGATCAAATAGTGATGATACGCTTCTAGGGCATTGACTTTCTTTGGCGTTTCTTTTAGGGGTTTTTTTTCATGTTTAGCGTTTAAAAGCGTGTCTTTTAAAGCCTGAATGTCCTTGCCATAAAACGGATTTTGATTGAGCGTGATTTTAAAGCCGTTGTATTCTTTGGGGTTGTGAGAGCCAGTGATCATGATGGAATTAGGGCATTGAATGCCATTGATTTCATTAAAGGCCGCAAAATACGCTACCGATGTGGGGATTAGCCCTAAATCATACACTTTCAAGCCGCTTGATTGCAGCCCCGCGCTCAAAGCTTCAAACAAAAAACGCCCATGCACCCTTGCGTCATGCCCTACAAACACGCTTTTATCGTATTCTCGCATGATTTTCCCCAACTCCACGCCGATACTAAAAGCCGTATTTTCATCTAAAGTGGTGGGGTAAATGCCTCTAATATCGTATTCTCTAAAAATGCTAATGTCCATTCATGACTCCTTGTTTTTGAATAAATTTAAACCCTGTTCGCATAAATTTTGCCATGCGTTTGTTTGATCTTTTTGTTTTAATTGAACGCATTTTTCTAAACTGGCTTTGGATTTTGCTTTTTGATTGGTTAAATCCAATAAGCTGGATTGCAAGTATAAGGCTTTTTGGTGATCTTCTAAAGAAAGCCTGCGGTTTAAAAGTTTGTCTAGCGTTTCTAACGCTTTTAAATAGTCTTTGGTGGTTCTGTAAGCGTCAATAAGGGCGAATTCGCTAAAGGGCGTGTAAGAATAATCCTTATAAGCGTCTTGGAGTTTGAGCAAGCTTGTGGCATAAATTTTGACGCTTTTAGGGTCTTTTTCATTTTCTAGCAATTTAAAATAAACCAACGCCATGCGTTTATCGTCTTTGAAATGCTTTTCTAAAAACGCATACAAATTGAGCGCCAATTCTCTTTCATTGTTTTGCATGTAATCTGAAAATAACACAAAAGCAATGTCATAAAACTCTTTTTTATTTAAACTTTGAGCGAGGATCAAGGCGTCTTTAGAGGCCAGAGTGGAATTTTTAAAATCCCCTAAGCGGTAGTAATTGCGCCCCAAACGATAAAGCCATATTAATTTCTCGCTAGGGGTTTTAGCTGTTTTTAAAGCGTTTAGGGCAATAATTTGCGCTTTTTCTTTGAGCGATGCGAAATACAAGCAATCAAAGGCTTGGATTTCTTCTTTGGGGTTAAATTCAAAGGCGGTGATTTGGGATAAGTATTTTAAAGCTTCTTCGCAACGATTGTTTTCTAATGGGGTTTTAGCAAGGATATTGAGCGTTTTTTGGATCAAGGGAGAATCTTTGGGCAAATTTTTTTGCATGCCTAAAACTTCAGCATAGCGCTTATTGTCAAACAAGAGTTGGGCTTTCAACTCTAAAGCCTTTTGGGCTTCATTAGAATTAGGGAAATTTTGAATGATTTTATCGTAGTGGGCGATTTTTTCTTGCGTGTTCCCCTCCATTGAAAAAAGGGCTTTTTCATCGCGCGTTCTAACGACAGAAGCCCGCTCCAATTCCGCATGGTCTTGCAAATATCGCAAATTATAAAGGTGGGCGTTTTTAAAGTCCTTGATCCTTGCATACAACGCCCCTAAATCATAGAGCGCTTGCTCTTTAGCTTTCACATCATCATCTTGATTGAGGAGCAATTGAGCGATTTCAATCGCGCTTTCATTCATCTGGTTTTTTTTCAATAACTTGAGCAATTCTAGGGCTGATTCGCTATGCATAGAAAGATAATCAGGGTTGGATTGAACCACCTTATCAATGAGGTATTTAGCGTTATTAAAGTTTTGATAGTTTATCTCTGCTTCAGCCCAATTAAGCGCGATTTCACTCGCGCTCTCTTTGTCTTTGGCGTTAGAAAAAGCTTCTTTGAAAAGCATGCTAGCGCTGCTCAAATCAGAAGCTTCAGCCGCTTCAATGGCTAAATGCATTTGGGCTAAGGGGGCGTAGCGGGAGTTTTTGTATTCTAAAAGGATTCGTTTGTAATAGCGCACGGCTTGTTTGTAATTATTGTTTTCATCTAAAGCTTTGGCGACATAGTATAACGCTTCAGGGATATTGGGATCAGTCGGGTAATTTTTAATCCATTGGGTGCCAATATCTATGAGTAAGGATTTTTTAATGCCTAATTTACCTAATGCAATAATTTCCAATAAATACAAGTCTTTTTTAAAAATCGTTTGAGGGTAATTTTTAAACGCGCGGCTGATCGTGCGTAAGGCGTCAAAATAGGCTTGCGAATCCATTTGTTTTTTAGCTTCTAAATAGGCGTTTAAATCATAGCCCTTTGTGGTGAGTAGGGGTTTGTTATTCACATCCAGTTCTTGAATGATAGGGGTTTGAGCGTCTTTAATGATAATGGGGAAATTCAAGCCTTTTTGAGCGTTGTCTTTTTCGCTCAAAAAAGGGATTTTTTGATCATAGCCTATGATTTGCCACATTTTAGCTTTAGCGTCGTTTTCCACAAAAAGGGGAATCGCTTTTTTATAATCCCTATCAAAAGAAAAAAGGGTGAGCCTTCGCATCACTTTGGGTTTGATGTGTAAAATGAATTGTTGTTGGCGCATGGAATAGGTGATATTGAAAAAAGCGTTTTCTAAAGGGGTAAAGCCCTCTTTAGGGATGGAATCTATCACGCATTCTATGGGGCGTTTAGCGTGTATAATAGATAAAGACGCTTCAATCCCGCTCGGCGGTTTTTCATTAATGTAAGAGCAAGAAAACGACTTATTGTTTCGTAAGGTTAGAACCGAAAAGTCTTCTCCTTCTTCTTTGCCTTGCGTGAGCGTGAGGCTTAAAGCGTTGAGTGAATGGGAGAGCAAACCCACGCCCATTAAAAGAAAGAATTTTGACTTAAGCCACAAACTCTAAAAGCCCTCGCATCATAAACACAGAGAACAAGCACGCTAACGCCATGGCAATAATGACCGCATAAATGGGCATGGTGGCGTTTTGGGTGTAAATATCGTTTTGAGCGTAGCTTTGTAAGGGCTTATTGAAAAACATCGCCACGAGCCAACGGAAATAATAAAACGCAGCCACCGCGCTATTAACTAACATCACCACCGCTAAAAGAATGTGATTGCTCTCTAACGCGCTTTCAACGGCTAAAAATTTCCCCCAAAACACGCTAAAAGGCGGGATCCCTGCAAGCCCAAAAACAAAAATAGCGCCCAAGATCGCCACTAAGGGGTGGGTTTTGATAAGGCCGTTGAATTTAGAATAGGGGTGATCGTAGCGTTCATCCCATGTTTTTTCCCGGCTTTTTAAAAGCCATAAAAGGCCAAAAGCCCCAATGTAAGTGAAGGCGAACATGAACCAATAGACAAACATCGCTTGTTGGCTATCTTCAGTGTGGATAAACACGCACGCTAAAGCGAACCCAGAATGCGAAATAGAACTATATGCGAGCATCCTTTTGACATCTTCTTGCCATAAAGCAATGAAATTAGGGATGGTGATAGTCATAAGGATCAAAACATAAAAAATGTCTTCTACCCAAGCGGTATGAGTGTCTATAAACGCCCCAAAAAGGCGAGTCGCTACCACAAAGCCAGCGATTTTAGGCACAATGGAAATATAGCTCGCAAAGACCGGGTTATTGCCCTCATACACATCAGGCATCCATGTATGGAAAGGCACTAAAGAGACTTTAAAGCCAATCGCTCCAATCAAAAAAATAGCGCCCATCGCAAAGAGCATGGGGTTTGTGATGCCCTCAGTGTGTAAGTATAGGGTAATGACTTCAAGATTCAAGCTCCCTGTAAGCAGGTAAAAAGCCATCGCGCCCATAGCAAAAAACGCGCTCGCCATAGCCCCCATGGTGAAATACTTGATCCCTGCTTCCAAGCCGTAGCGTTTATCGCTCAACGCCATTAACACACAAAGGGGCAAGGACGCTGTCTCTAACCCAATAAGGATTAACAACAAATGGTTGCTTGAAACCATGAACTGAAAGCCAGCGACAATAAACAAGTATAGGGAATAAAATTCAGCGGTTTGAAATTCGTTGAAGCGTTCTTTTGAAAGGGCTAAGAAAATGAGAAAAAAAGCTGAAATCAAGACAATGCTTTGAGAGATGAGCGAGAGGGTATCCAAGCTTAAAAACCCAAAAAAAGCGTTTTCTTGCTCTTCTAACCCTAAAACCACCAAAAAATCCAAAACCAAAAAGAGCATGCATAAAAACACATTCAAATTGCGTGAAAACCTGGAAGTGAAAGCGTTGATTAAGAGCGTGAAAATCCCCCCACACACCAACACCAGCATGGGTAAAATGCTCTCAAAACTAAAGCTATCAAAAGAGATGTGGAGACTATCTATTAACATAAGAGACCTCTTTTATCTTAGTGTCCAATGAACCTAAAAAAGGGAGCGAGCGGATTTCTATCACCTCTAAAAGCTGCTTAGAGCCTTGCTCAATCGGTTTTAAAAGCATTTTAGGATAAATCCCTAAAATCAAAATCAAAGCTAAAATCACGCTTAAAACCCCTACCTCACGAGCGTTTAAATCTTCAAACACGCTGATTTGGTTGTTCCCGGTTTTCAAATTGCCAAAGAAGACATCTTTATATGAAGTGAGCATGTAAACCGCTGAGAGAATGATGCTTGTCCCGGCAATGATAGCCAAAAGAGGGTAAGTGGCAAAAAACCCTAACAAGCTTAAAAACTCTCCCACAAAACCAATGCTTAAAGGCATGCCCACATTCGCCATTAAAACGATCATAAAAAAGGCGGCAAAAACAGGAGCGCTTTTAGCGATGGATCCAAAGCGAGCGATTTCTAAACTGCTGGCGCGTTCTTCCAAGATACCAGCGAGTAAAAATAATCCCATGACGATAATACCATGCGCAAACATCATAAACACCGCCCCTGAAATCCCCTCAACATTGAAAGAAAAAACCCCAAGCACCACGACTCCCATGTGCGAGAACGAGCTATAAGCGATGAGGGTTTTTAAATCTTTTTGAGCGTAGGCTAGAAAACCTCCATAAATGATCATGCACAGCGCCACAATGGCTATGGGGGTCAAATAAACCTCTGAAAGCTCAGGAAAAAGCGGGAGCAAGAAGCGCAATAAGGCGTAAGTCCCCATTTTAGAAAGCAAGGCTGAAAGCATGACAGAGCCTAGAGTGGGGGCGTTAGAATACGCATAAGGCAACCATGTGTGTAAGGGAAAGAGCGGGATTTTAACCGCAATCCCTATTAAGAAAGCCACAAAGAGCCAGGTTTTAACCCCGCTAGAAAAATTCAACTGATACCAGTCTAAAACATCAAAACTCATCATGCCGTAATTATTGGCGTAGTCATACCCGATGTATAAAATGCCTAAAAGCATGCACAACGACGCTAAAAAGGTGTAGAGGAAAAACTTCATGCCAGAATAGATTTTGTTATTACGGCCAAAACGACCGATGAGGCATAAGACCGGCAAGAGCGAGATTTCCCAAAAAGCGTAGAAAAAGATCACATTAAGAGAAGAAAACACGCCCATCAAAATCCCCTCTAACAATAAAAGACAGATCGCAAAGTCTTTACGATGCTCTTTGACATAAATCACGCATAATAACACCACGATAGCGTTTAAGAGCAGCAAAAAGAGCGCGATGCCATCAACGCCCACATGGTAATTCACGCCAATTTGATAGATCAATTCCTTCATTTCTTCAAACTGCATGCCCGCTGTTTGAATATCAAACCCATGCCACAACAACAAGACCAATAACAATTCAATCAAAGCGATGACAATCGCATACGCCCTACTCGCTTGATCGCTCATAAAGAACGCTAATAGCGCGCTCAGCATGGGGAAAAAGATCACCACACTTAAAAGATGCGCATGTAAAAACTGCATTTCTTATCTCCCAAAAAAAGCTACAAACGCTAATAAGATTAAAACCCCGGCCACCATGAAGCGCAGCATGGAGGTTAAATTCCCATCTTGACTGATTCTAAACACACGCCCTATAACAAAAACGCTTCTTCCTATGGTATCCACTATCGCATCAATGATCCTTAATTCTACGACCTGGTGCAAGAATGAAGCGACAGCACTAAAAACTTTTGCAATCCCTTGATAAAGTTGCGGGATATAGTATTGGTTGAGCAAGAGCTTGTATAAAAAGCCCCTCTCTTTTTTAGAAGTGATACCATTTTTATATTTAAATATGGCATAAGCGATGCTCAATAACACCGCTATGGTGGTGATACTGATTAAAAGAGCGAGCGGGACTGGATACTCTCCAACACTAGGGATCACTTGAGAGATGAAATGAAAAAACGGCTCTTCAAAAAACCCAGCAATGACCGCCAAAACCCCTAACGGTAGCATGCTTAAAAGCATGAAATTTTTGGCTTCATGGGGGTGGTTGATTTCATGTTGTTTGGGGGCAAAGAATACTAGCATGATGAGCCTGAAGCTATAAAAAGCGGTAAAGATCGCCCCAATTAGAAGAACAAACCATAAAATGTGGTGGTGCATCCCAAAAGCCACTTCTAAAATCTTGTCTTTGGAAAAGTATCCTGCGAAAGGGTAAATCCCGCACAAAGCCACTGATCCTATAATCATAAAGATAGCTGTAACCCTCATGGGCTTGTATAAAGCACCCATTTTGATAATATCCAAATTGTCTTCCATCGCATGCATGACATTGCCTGAGCCTAAGAAAAGGAGGGATTTGAAAAACGCATGCGTGAAGAGGTGGAAAAGCGCGATCGCATAAGCCCCAAGACCGGCCGCTACAAACATATAACCCAATTGAGAAAGCGTGGAATAAGCCACGATGCGTTTTAGATCCTTATTGACTAAAGCCATGCTCGCTCCAAAAAGAGCCACAAACGCCCCCAAACATGCGATGAAATAACCCACTTCAAACACCGCGCTATACAAAGGGTTGGCTCTAATGACCAGATACACCCCAGCGGTTACCATTGTCGCTGCATGGATGAGAGCGGATACAGGGGTAGGTCCCTCCATAGCGTTGGCTAACCATGTGTGCATAGGGAATTGAGCGCTCTTCCCCATAGCGCCAATGAAAAGAAACACGCTAATGAAAAAGAGCATGGAATAATCGGCGTTATTGAGCATGCTAAAGACTTCTTTATATTGGAGGGTGCCAAAATTCCAAAAGATCAAAATAATCCCCATGAGCATGCCTAAATCCGTGATCCGATTCATCACAAAAGCTTCAATGGAAGCGTCATTCGCGCTTTTTTTATGATACCAAAAGCCAATGAGCAAGTAAGAGCATAGCCCCACCCCTTCCCAGCCAATGAAAAGCCCTAAAAAATTATCGCTCAACACCAACACCAGCATGGAAAACACAAAGCCGCTAAGGTAGGAAAAATAGCGGTTAAACCCTGTATCATGCTCCATATAGCCTATGGAATACACATGCACTAAGAAAGAAACTAAAGTGACCACGACAATCATGACCGCATTGATATTATCCAGCATGAGAGAAAAGCCCACTTTAAAATTCCCTACCACGATCCAATCAAACAAGTATTTTTCATAGCTTTGATGATGCCATGCTTGAATGAAAAGAACCACCGCGCCAATTAAAGAAACCAGCACGCACAAAGAATTGAAAACGCCCACATGCAACGCTTTAGCTTTAGCCCCAAACAGCCCCGCATAAACCGCACCGATTAAAGGCAAAAACAACACCACTGACAGCAAAGAAGAATACTGCATGCTCAACCTTTCATAGCGTTTAAAGAATCAATATCTAAGCTCTTGTATTTCTTAAACCATAAAATCACCAAGCCCAAACCAATAGCCACCTCACTAGCGGCAATAGCGATAATAAAGAGCGCGAACATCTGCCCGTCTAAATTGTGCGTGTATTTGGAGATCGCTACAAAACCGATATTGATCGCATTGAGCATGATTTCTGTGGAAAAAAAGAGTAATAGAATGTTTTTGCGTTTCAGCATGCCCGCTAAGCCAATGCAAAAGAGCAGCCCTGAAACAATCAAATAGTGGTTTAACCCTATCATAGAGATTCCTTTATAAAATGCGTGTGATTTTTCCCATGGATTTTTTGAATCCCTGTAGCGATGCCTCCAACCATGGCGACTAAAAGCATTAAAGCCGCCGCTTCAAAGGGAATGAGGTAATTGGTGAAAAGCACATAGCCAATCGCTTTAATGTTAGGGATTTGCGCATCAATAGCGTTGGAATTGACTTGCTTAGAAAGGTTTTCGCCAATGCTAGGAGCGCTTAAAATCAAGGTGAGCAATAGCACCACGCCAAATGAAAGAACGCACAAGATTTTAGGGCTTTGCTTGCGTTCAATGACTTCCGCAGCGGAGTTGAAAAACATCATGCCAAACGCATACATCACAATGACCGCGCCCACATACACCGTGATTTGCACCACGCCCAAAAACTCAGCGTCCAGTAAAAAGAAAAAAGCAGAGATAAAAACCATGCTGCTAGCGAGAGCGGTAATAGCATAAAGGATATTCGTGGTGGTGATCACCACTAACGCCATGCTTAAAGTAAGGATCGCAAAGAAATAAAAGGCAATGGTTTCAAACATTTTCATCTCCCTTATTACTTTCTGGGCTTGGAGACTCTTCTTTGGATTCTTCTTTTGAAGGCTCTTGAATATAATCTAAAGGGGTGGCTTGCATGCGTTCGTTATAATTAGGGCTTACCGCACCAAAGCCTAAAAATTCGGCATGCGAGCAGTTTTTAGCGTCTTGTTCGCTCGTTAGAAACTCGCTTTTAGAGCCGTATTGGGAGCGTTGGGTGCTGGCGTTTTCAAACCGATTCCCCATAACGATCGCTAATTCTGGGCAAACTTCCGCGCACAACCCGCAATAAATGCAACGCCCCAAATTGATCGTGTAAGAATCGATCTTTTTGCGGTTGTCTTCGCCCTTATGCGTGATGATCCTTATGCAATTGCTCGTACAAATCTTTTCGCACAGCCCACAACCAATACACCTTTCAGAGCCTGAGTCTAAAAGCCGTTGCAGATTATGCACCGCGCGATAACGAGGGCTTAAGGGGAGTTGCTCCATAGGGTAATGGATGGTTACGCTTGGGCTAAAAAATTCCTTGATCGTAAGCCCTAACCCTTTGAATAGATCCAAACCCAAGCTCGTTTTAATGGTGTCTTTAAACTGCTCGGTCGTGCTATGGATTTCGGCTCGTTTAGGAAGTTGCTTGTATTCTTGTTTGGCCATAAAACCTCCTTAAATTAAAATAACAATGCCCGTTAGCACGATGTTCAATAACGCTAAAGGCAGCATGATTTTCCAGCACATGTTCATCAACTGATCGGGTCTTACATGCGGATAAGTCGCTCTAACCCACATGGATAAAAAGACAAAAAAGCCCGCTTTGATTAAAATCGCTATGCCCCCAGGGATAAAGCCCCATGCGTTAAACCCACCAAAAAACACAATAGAAATCACAAAAGAAAAAGCGAATAAATGCGCGTATTCCGCTAAAAAGAACATGCCCCATTTCAAGCCGCTGTATTCGGTGCAATACCCTGCCACGATCTCGGCTTCATGCTCTAACAAGTCAAAGGGGGTTCGATTCAATTCGGCGTAGCTTGCGATCAAAAATAAAACAAACGCTAGAGGCTGCTTAAACACAAGCCAGTCTAAAAACCCACCGCTTTGGTAATGATTGATTTCCACCAAAGAGAGCGATCCTACCACCATTAGGGGGGCTAGAATGGTTAAGGTGCTGACCACTTCAAAGCTGAGCAGTTGGATCGTCGCTCTCGCTGAGCCAATTAAAGAGTATTTGTTATTAGAGGCAAGCCCGGCTAAAATGGGTGCATAAATCCCTGCCGAACCCACGGCTAAGAAAAATAAAAAGCCGATGTTGATGTCAGAAATAAGGGGCTTGATCTCATAGCCAAACAGAGTGAAATTAGGGAAAAAGGGGATGGGCGCCATGGACACAAACGCGCTCACCATCGCAATAATGGGCGCTAGCGTGAAAATGAATTTGTTCGCACCTTGGGGGATAATGTCTTCTTTAGTGAAAAGCTTAATGCCGTCTGCTGCAACTTGCAAAAGCCCAAAAGGCCCCACATAACAAGGCCCTAAACGGCGTTGGAAGTAGGCTAACACTTTCCTTTCAATATAAGTGGCAAAGCCTCCTAAAGCCGAAAAAACAGCGACTAAAATCAAAATTTTAATCAAGGTTTCAATGATATAAGCGCTCATGCTTGCTCCTTTAAATCCACGCTATCAAACACGCCCTCTCTAAAAAAGCCAGAATGGTTTTTCAAAAGAGAAGGCGAGATAACAAACACCTCTTGATCCAAGCTTTCATCAAGATACAAAACGCCTGTTAATTCCTCTTCTTCTTTAGATAAAGTGATGCTTTGCCCCACTTCTTTATTCAATTTTTTTAAGAAAGCTTTAGACACATAGACACCGGCTTTTAATTGCAGATTCTCGCTTTTATTGGTGGCGTTATTGAATTGCGTTTCTGGGTATTTTAAATAAGCGTTGAAAACGATTTTTTCTTTTAAAGGCTTGATAGGCTCGCATTCTGTGGTTTCGCATTCTTTAGCGCTGTTTTCAAAATGGCTTGTTCCTAATAAATAGCCTCTGTGATTAGCCCTGTCGTTAGTGAAATAATTGGTTAGATGATCAAACTCTAAGGCTTTAAAGCCCGCTTCTGTAGGGAGTTTGTGGGTGCATTCTGTGAGGTTTTCTTCCACAAAGCCAAAACCTTGCATGATATCGCTCAAGTCATAGCCTTCAAACCTCAAAGCCGGTTTTAAGGGTAACACACGCCCTTCAATATTAGTGATCGTGCCTTCTAGCTGGTTGAGACTGGGCAAAATAAAATCCACTTTACTGACAGCGTCTTTCCCAAAAACCCTATCGTCGCTATTGATAGTGAAATCCCCTTGAGCGCGAATGCCTACGATTTTTTCATGTTCAAAAATTTCTTCGCTCAATTCGCAAATGGAAGCGATGCCTAAAGCGTTCGCGCTCGGGGGGATAAGAATGGGTTTAATAGCGCTTTTTTGGGCTAATAAACGCAACATTTTAGCGATATTATGGGCTTGTTTGTGGCTATAAATTTCTTCGCCAACCACTAGCAGGGTGTTATTTGATTTTTGCAAAAGAGCGAGAATTTTTTCATAAGTTTCTAAATTGATGCCCGCTTCTTCAAGCAACAAATAAGTGGTTTTGGTAGGGACTTCAATTTTTTCTTCTTTAACCTCTGTCTTGTTTTCTGTTTGATTTTCTTTTGGGGCAGTCGCTTCTGTTTTATTCTCTTCTTTGTTTTCTTTTGAAGCAACTGCCTCTTCTTTGTTTTCTTCTTTGTTTTCTCCAATACTGCACCCTTGCTCGGCTTGTTCTAAAGCCTTTTTTCGCTCTTCTTCTAAGGCTTTAAGAGCCGCTTCATCCACAATGCTTTGTTTGGAATCTTCTAAGCTTTTTAAAGCCGCGCTTTCAATGTTAAGCATTTTTAAAAGCATGCCTAAAAGGATTTCTTCAGCCCCCACTTCATGGGTGATGCAAAAAGAGCTTCGGCACAAATTCGCTAGCGCGTTATCCTTGATAGGGTGCATAGCGATCAAAGAAGCTTTATTGAGTTTGAGAGCGTTATTAATAGCATAGCGCACCAAAGGGTTTTCTGTTTTGATAGAAGAGCCAATCGTAATGACTAAATGAGAAGTTTTAATCTCTTCAATATTGGGGCGTTTAACTTCGCCCAATACTTTTAAGAATTGTTGGAAATGATACGCTTCTTGATTGTAGATTTTAAAATTAAGCTTTTTCCTCAAACGCTCTATTAAAAACGCCTCTTCATTCGTAATATCTCCTCCTATCCGCACCGCTTCGCATTCTTTGAGGGCGTTTTGCACTTCTTTAAGATTAGCACTGCCTTTAGGGCTAGAGCTCACATCAAAAGCGAAACGGCCTGCCCCACAAATAGGGTTATGGTAAAAATCATTAAGCACTCTAAAGATTTTAGATTCTTCGCCTAGAGTATCAAAATGGCGTACATCATAAGAAATCAAACACCCGGCTGAGCAATGCGAACAAGTAGAATGAATCTTTTTTAATTCCCATGCGTTAGCCGTGTAAGCGAAATCTTTATAGCTCAAAGCACCCACAGGGCATACCGCAATGCATTCCCCGCAATCATAACAAGGCACGCTGCCCACAAAAGAAATAATGCCTTTTTGCTTACGACTCCACACGCTAAAAGCGTCTTTGGACATGCTGTCTTTAAATTTATCCGGAGCATGCAAATCGGCTTTAGTGGCTTTGAGATTGTTTTCGCCCACATTGTCCTTGCAAGTGGTTACGCACCTTTCGCACATGATGCACAAATTGGGATCATACAAGGCTTGTGCCCATGAATCTAGCGCTTTAAAATCATCAGCCACCGCATAAGGTTGGTGCTCTACGCCGGTTAAATGCGTCATGTCTTGCAATTCGCACTCCCCGCTCTTATCACACACGCCACACTCTAGGGGGTGATTGACATCATAAGTTTGCATGATGCTTTTTCTTTCATCCATGAGCGTTGGGGTGTTGGTGAGGATAACGGCGTTGTTTTTGGCTTTCGTGTTGCAGCTATAAATGCGTTTGCCATCCATTTCAACCATGCACATTTTGCATGCGACCGTGGGCGAACAACCGCTTAAATAGCAAATGGTAGGGATATAGATCCCAGCGCTCCTAGCGGCCTCTAAAACGCTTTGTCCCTCTTGGCATTCAATCGTTTTGCCATTGATATTCATTGTGATCATGAAATTCCTTGAGAGTGGGATAAAATAGGGATATAAGGGTAGGTGTCAAAAAACGCCCCTTCTAAAATCGCAATCAAGCCCTTTAAATTAGGGCTTTCTTCTAACTCGCATTCTAGCGTTTGATTGGAGATTTGAAACTTTGCTTTAGAATGCTTAATCTTGTTAGCGATCTTGAATTGCTTAGAAAAAGACAATTTGGGGGTTTTAAGGCTCTTATAAGAAACATAGACAAACGAGCCGTTAGCCTCACTTATTCGCTCTAAAAGTTCTAAATCTTTTGATTGGAGTTGTGATTCAAAAGGCAAAATGCCCTCTTTTAGGGCTGTTTCTAGAAACCATTCTTGATCTTTAGAATCATAAAAAGCGGTCGTTGCGCTTGAATCGTTGCAAGGGATGTGTAAAATTTCTAGGTAGTTTTGCAATCCGCTTAAAAGGGTGTATAAAAAGGCGTTATTGGCATGCTTAGTGATTTCTCTGTTTAAAACAAGCACCCTTTTTTTCGCTTTAACAATAAGCGCGATAAGCTCTTGCAATTCCTCTTCGCTCATGTTCGCTTCAGAGCTTAAATACCCCACATCTATTTTTTCTAAAACATGCCCTTTTAATGATGAGGTTTTTTCTAAAATGCCCCTTAAAATCAAAGCCAAAATCGCCGCTTCCGTGTTGATTTCATAAGACGCAAAAAGGCAATTTTCTTGCAAGTCTCTTGTATCTTGTAAGGGTCTTAATAGGGCGTAGGGGCGTTTTGATTGGTTAATGCTTCCTAAAATCCATCGTTCGTTTTCATTCAAACAAGCGTTTGAAAAACCCCCAAACAAAACGTACAAATCGCTCTTTTCTAAAAGGTTTAAGCTATCTTTACTCAATTTGTAATTGATCTTAAACCCTTTTTGAAAAGATAATTTTTCTAAATAATAAGCTTCTTTCAAACTAATTGAAGAGCTTGCACTTAAAGGGGAGTTTAAGGGGTTAAAGCCGCTCAAAATCAAGCCTTTTTTCTCACGACAATCGTCCAATCCGCTTGATTGAAACGCAAAGAATTGAGAAGCTCATGCCCTTTAGATTGGATAAATTCAGCACTTTTAGGGATATTGGAAAAATCCCCCACTTCAAACATGAAAATAGCGACTTCATTAGGTTGCATTTCTTTTTCAATCAATTCTTCTAAGCGTTCAAAAATATCTGCTTTTAAGGGGCGTAAATCAAAGCGTTTCATCTATCCACCTCGCCAAACACCGCATTGGTTGAGCCAATCACGGTTACTGCATCCGCTAAATATTGCCCCACTAAAATATCGCTCAAAGCCCCGATGTGATAAAAGCTAGGGGCTCTGATTTTTAATCTGTGAGGGTATGGCTCACCCTCTGAATGGATAAAAAACCCTAATTCCCCTTTAGGGCTTTCTGTGGGGGCATACACTTCCCCAACGGGCGGGTGCATGCCTTGAGCCACTAAGACAAAATGCTGCATCAAGGCATAATTTTGCGTCATTATATCTTCTTTAGGGGCGGAAATATAATGCGGGTTTTGAGCCATGATGGGCGTATCGGTTTTAGCATACATGGGGATAAGTTGCTCAATGATGCGAATGCTTTCATCAATTTCTAGCATATACAAGCAATACCGATCATAACTATCGCCATAATTGCCCACCGGCACATCAAAATCAAGCTCTTTATAAAGCTCATAAGGTTCTTCTTTCCTAATATCATAAGCGATCCCAGTCCCTCTTAACATGATACCGCTCATGCCCCAGCTTTGCGCCATTTTTGGCGTTACAACGCCCACATTTTCCAAGCGCATCCGCCAAATGCGATTCTTATCCAATAAGCCTTGAATGAGTTTTTTGCATTCCCTCATTTCGCCTAAAAACTTTTTTAAGCCCTCTAGCCAATTCGGGGGTAAATCCAAAGGCACGCCCCCAATCCTTATAGCGTTATGCGTGAGCCTAGCCCCGCAATAATCCTCCATCAAATCCAAGCCGTATTCCCTCGTTTTAAACGCATACAAAAACACGCTCATCGCCCCCACATCTAAAGCATGCACGCTGATAAAAAAGATGTGTGAAATCATGCGGTTAAGCTCTAGTAAAATCGTGCGGATCACTTGCGCTCGGCGCGGGATTTCTAAATTGAGCAAGGTCTCTACCGCATAAGCGTAAGCGTAATTATTACTGGTAGAAGAAGTGTAATCCAACCTATCGGTAGTGGGCATGTATTCGTTATAGGTCATGTTTTCGCCTAACTTTTCACAGCCTCTATGCAAGTAGCCAATTTCAGGGGTAGCCTTAATGATTTTTTCGCCCTCCAATTCCAAAATCAAGCGCAATTGCCCATGGCTACTAGGGTGTTGGGGGCCAAAGTTTAAAATCATTTGGTTGTCGTCATGTTCAAAAATGATGTTTTCAAATTGGGGGTTGAGTTTCGTGAAATTTTGAGCCATTTTATAGCCTCTTTTTTAAGATAGTGGGGGCGATTTTGTGCAAATCTTTGACAAAAGGGATTTTCTTAAACGCATGCTTTTCTTCTGTTTCTTTTAATTCTTCGCCCTTGCCCTGCTCATAGCCGATTTTTGCAAAATTGAAAGTGTCTTTTTCATCCACTCTCGCGCTGTCTCTCTGCTCTTTACCCACCACTTCTCGATATTCTTTGCCAAAAATTTTATCCACTTCATACCATTGAGCGAATTCATCGCCTTTGAGCGGGTAAGAACGCAATAAAGGGTGGCCTACCCAATCATGCGGCATGATAAGGCGTTTCAAATAGGGGTGTTTGTCAAACACAATGCCAAGCATGTCATACGCTTCCCTCTCGCTCCAATTAGCCGATCGGTATAAAAAACTCAAAGAATCCACGCTCTCATTAGGCAACAAAACGCATTTCACGCGCACCCTACGGCGGTTCTTACAGCTATCGCTAAAACCCACGAATTGATAAAACAATTCAAAATGCCCTTTTTTAGCGCACAAATCTATCGCGCTCATTTCGCTCAAACACTCATAACCCAAATGCCTTAAAATCGTAGCGACAGAAAAAATATCGTCTTTTTTGATCCAAAACACAGCCGTGTTAGTCTCTATGTATTTGTCTAAAATTTCATGCTTGTAAGAAAGGTGGTTGTAAATGACCTCATAAGCGCTGCCCTCTAAATATTTTTTAGGGGTGGGTTCTATGATTTTATAGGGGTCATGCTGGCGCGATTGTTTTTGCACATCTTCATAGGGGGATTGTTTTCTTACCATCACACTAACCTTTTAGGAGCGTCTTGTTTGATCGCTTTAGAGCGTCTGATCTTATCTTGTAAAACCATAAGGGCGTATTGTAAAGTTTCTGGGCGCGGTGCGCAACCGGGCAAGTAAATATCCACAGGAACGATCCTATCCGCTCCTTGAACGGTCGCATAAGTGTTGAACATCCCACCCGTGTTAGCGCAACTCCCCATAGAAATCACCCATTTAGGCTCAGGCATTTGATCATAGAGTCTGCGCATAAACTCGGCATGTTTTTTAGTGAGCGTGCCAGCGATGATCATCACATCAGATTGCCTAGGGCTCGCTCTAAAAATCGTGCCAAATCTGTCAAAATCAAACCTTGAACCCCCTGTTGCCATCATCTCAATCGCGCAACACGCCAAGCCATAAGTTAAGGGCCAGAGAGAATTAGAACGCCCCCAATTCAATAATTTATCCAAAGTGCTTAGAACGACTGGTGCTTGTTGCATTATTTCACCTCTAATTTTTGCCAGCTCAAAGCGTTTCGCTTTAAAGCGTAAATAAAACCGATTGCCAAAAAGAAGACAAAGCCTAGCATTTCAACGAGCCCAAACAAGCCTAACTTTTTAAAATCAATCGCCCAAGGGAACATGAAAACGATTTCTACATCAAATAAAATAAAAAGCATGGCCATGATATAGAAATGGTGCGACACCCTATTAGGCTGCTTGAGAGCCACAGGCCCGCATTCATAGGGAGCGAGCTTGAGCTTTTCGCCCTTTTTTTGAGCCATTTTACGGCTTAAAAACCTTTGAATCCTTAAGGTTAAGTTAAACACCCAAAAGGTGAATACCAACAAAACAAAAACGCCAAAATAGGGGTGATTCAATGCTTCTGCGGCTTGTTGCATCAGGCTCTCAAACTCCTTTAATTATTACTTTTAGCAAACGATGGAAGCAATTAAACCATGTTTTTGCTAATCGTTAGCTGAAAAAATAAAAATTATTTTAACATCTCTTGGGAGGCCATTTCTATGAGTTTGGGCATTAAATCTTGCATGGCATGCACCGCGTTTTCATTAATGCATTGGATATTCTGGGGCAAACGGGCGTTTTTAGCCTTAGGGTCAATGTAATAAATGAGGGCGTCTTTATGCGCATGCGTGTAGAGGCTAGCGGCGGGATAGACTTGCAAAGAAGTGCCAATGATGATTAAAAGGTGCGCTTGTTTGACTAAAGAAACCGCTTTTTTAAGCAAAGGCACCTCTTCGCCAAACCACACAATATCAGGGCGTAATTGCGATTTGTCCTTGGCCAAGTCGCCTAAATTCAAGTCCTTTTCCCACCTATAAACTAAATTAGGATCTTTCTTGCTGCGAACGCTTAATAATTCCCCATGCAAGTGCAAAATGCGAGAAGATCCCGCCCTTTCATGCAAATCATCTACATTTTGGGTGATGATATTGACTTGATAGTGTTTTTCCAATTCCGCTAAAGCCTTATGGGCTTTGTTAGGATAGACTTCAAAAAGCTGTCGGCGCCTTTGGTTGTAAAAATCCAACACCTTTTGCGGGTTCTTTTTCCAGCCATAAGGCGAGGCGACTTCCATGATGTCATGCCCTTCCCACAAACCGCCAGCGTCTCTAAAGGTTTTAATCCCGCTCTCTGCTGAAATGCCAGCCCCGCTTAAGATCACTAAATTTTTCATGATTCCTCCTTGATGGTTTCAATATGAGTGCCGCTGAATTTGTCATGCAAAAAAAACTTAAAAATAAAAGGCGCAACAAACCCTATGAGTAACCCCATGCTCAACACCCACAAAACAAACCGCCACAACGCTAAAAAAAATCCCACTTCTTCACCATTATTTTTGACTAATCTAAACTGAGCGTAACGCATTCCAGGGCTTTGGGATTTAAAAGCGATAAAAAAGCTGTGCGTTAGGGCGTAAAAAAGCAGGCATAAAAAAATCGCGCTCTGGTTTTCCCTAAAATCCTTCGCGCTCCCTAAAATCGCATAAGTCATTATGTAAAGCATTGGGGTATAAATCATAAAAATATCGGTGATGAAAGCCTTTAAGCGTAAAGAAAGATACAGCCCTTTTAAAGGGCTTTCTAAAACGCGTTTTTTTTCTGGGGTTTTATTTTTTTTGGTTTTTTTAGTTGCCACGACTTCCCGGTTTGATAGCGACGCTAGTAGCGCATAAAGGGCAAGAGCTAGGCTTGTGCATGTCAAAAACAAAATCTTCTAAAGCAAACAAGGGCAAATGGCTAGGCAAACACGCGCCCTCTTGAGCTTTTAAATGAGAATGAGCGCGTTTGCAGATGCCCCGATTAGCTAGAGCACCAAAAGCCACGATTTGAGCGCCCTTTTCTTCTAAAACTTTAGCGCATTCCATGGCGGATTTTCCCGTAGTGATGATGTCCTCACACACTAAAATTTTTTCGTTTTTTTTGACTTCAAAACCACGCCTTAATGTCATGGTGTTATTCACCCTTTCAGTGAAGATAAAACGCACGCCCAAAGCCCTTGCAAGCTCATATCCAGCCAAGATCCCTCCAATAGCCGGCGAGCAAACGCATTCAATATTCAAATGAGCTTCTTTGATTTGTTTGGCTAATTCTTTGGCTAATCGTTCGGCCAGTTTGGGATCTTCTAAGACTTTAGCGGATTGCAAATAATAATTGGAATGGAATCCGCTGCTGAGCAAGAAATGCCCCTCTAATAGCGCTTGAGCGTTTTGATAACATGCCTTAATATCCATGGTTTAGACCTTTAAGATCGCGTCTTCTTTATTTTTCACGCTTTCATCAATTTTTTTAATGGCGTCATCGGTGATTTTTTGGATCTGCTCTTGGGCTTTCTTGCTTTCATCTTCGCTGATCTCTTTGTCTTTTTCTAATTTTTTCACCTGGTTGTTAGCGTCTTGGCGGATATTCCTCACAGCCACTTTAGCCTTTTCGCCCATCGCTTTGGCATCTTTTGCGATGAGTTTCCTTTGCTCGGTTGTCATGGGTGGGAAAAAAAGCTTGATCGTTTCGCCGTCGTTATTAGGATTCACGCCGATATTGGCTTCTTGAATGGCTCTTTCAATTTCTTTGAGCAGGTTTTTTTCCCATGGGCTGATTTGAAGGGTGGTCGCATCTAAGCTCATCACGGATCCGACTTGATTTAATGCCGTGGGTGTGCCGTAATAATCCACTTTGATGTGATCTAAAATATTGACTGAAACTTTCGCGCTCCTTAGAGTGGAAAAATCCCTGTTTAAAGCTTGAACGCTTTTTTGCATCAAATCTTTGGTTTCGTTATAAATGGCTTGTAGCATTATTTTTCATCCTTTTTTTGGTTGGTATGGGCGTTGGTTTGTGTTGCATGCGTTTTAGGCTTTTGGTGGGTGGTTGGGGGCGTTTTGGCGTTCTCTTTGGTTTTTTCAACACCCTTTATGCCATTTTCTTTGGCATCATTCTTTTCATTCTTTTCATTCTTTTCATTCTTTTCATTCTGTTTGGGGCTTTCAACAAAAGGTGCGTTTAATGGCTCTTTAGGAAGCTCTTTAGGCGTTTGTATAGGCATTAAAGGATTAGTGGGGGCTTGCTCTAAAGGGTTGAGCGTTGGGTTGAGTGTGGGATTAAGCGTAGGGTTGAGCGTGCCGGTGGCAGGGACTAAGGGCGAAAGCTCTTTATTGGCTTTAGTTTCATCTAAAACGCTCTTGCCGTATTCTTTGTTGTAAAAATAGCCCAAAGCGATGGTGTTGATGACAAACAATAAACCTAAAAACATGGTCAATTTCGCCATAAAGCTTGCGGGCCCTTTAGCGCCAAATAAAGAATCGTTGCTCCCGCTATAAGCCCCTAAGCCGATGCTAGAACTTTTTTGCAACAAAACCACCACCACAATCAATACCGCTAAAACAATTTGTAAGCCTAACAGAGCGCTTGTCATAAACACCGATTCCTTAAATCCCTAAAATTTAGAAAAAATTACGCTTAATCTTATCTAAAATTTGCTAAGAATACACTAAAATTTAGTTTTAATTTTAAGGTAGTGCGTTAAAGGCGGTGGTGTTGGACTCTTTTCATTCATTTAATCGGCATGCATTCAATAAGCATGCCAAAACTTACCATCTCTTCGCCCATATCCAGCAACAAATCGCTATCTGTCTTGTCCAATTTTTAAAACAAAAACATTACGCTAAAGTTTTGGATCTCGGATCAGGGAGTGGGGCTGTTTTTAACGCTTTAGAGCAACAAAATATTGTGATTGAAAATTTTATCGCTTTGGATAATTCCATGAACATGCTCAAATTGCACCCCACGCAATCTACTAACATTCAAAAAATCTCTTTAGAGCATGCGGATTTTGAAGAACATGTTTTTTGCGATTACGATCTGGTTGTGTCCTCTTCATCTTTGCAATGGGCTAGGGATTTAAAAAGCGTTTTAGAAAAAATCGCTCTTTTTAGTAAGGAGGCCGCTTTAGCTATCCATACGGATTTTAGTTTGCATGAAGTGCATGAGTTTTTAGGCACGCTTTCGCCTTTAAGGGATCTTAAAACGCTCAAATCCTTGATTAAAAACGCCTTTAAACATTTTCAAATAGAATTAGAAAACAAGCGCTTCACTCTTTATTTCAACCGCAAACAAGATTGCTTGAATTACCTTAAAAAATGCGGTCTTTTGGGGGGTTCAATGTTGAGTTTCAAGCAAAAAAAACATTTTTTCCAAAACATGGCGTTTGAAAAATTGAGCTATGAAGTGTTACTCTTTTCTGGGATCAAGCGCTCTTAAAAACCAAGATAAATTAAAATATTAAAATTAGGTGGTTACAATAACACTAACTAAACCAACGAGAAACAACATGCAAAAAAAACGAGTCTTTTCAGGCATCCAACCTACCGGGCAAATCCACTTGGGCAACTATCTAGGAGCGATCAAGCATTGGGTAGAATTGCAAGATGAGTATGAAAACCTTTTTTGTATCGTCAATTCGCATGCGATCACTCTTCCCATAGAGCCTACATTTTTAAAATCCCAAACCTATGAGCTGGTTAAATTGCTTTTAGCTTGCGGGATTAGTCCTAAGCGATCGGGGTTATTCATTCAAAGTGAAGTGGATGAGCACCCGGCCTTAGCATGGCTACTAGATTGCCAGGTGTCTATGGGGGAAATGCAACGAATGACGCAATTCAAAGACAAGTCTTTAAAAAACCCTAAAAGCGTGAACGTGGGGCTTTTCAATTACCCTATTTTGATGGCGTCAGATATTTTATTATACCAAAGCGATTTGGTGCCAGTGGGCGAAGATCAAAAACAGCATTTAGAGCTCACGCGAAACGTTGCAGAAAAATTTAACAGGGATTTTGGGAACTGCTTTAAAGTGCCAGAGCCTTTGATCGCTAAAGTGGGGGCAAGGGTTATGGGGCTAGATGATCCAAAAGTGAAGATGAGTAAATCGCATAAAGGGGCTAACCATGCGATTTTTCTTTTAGATGAGCCGGATGTTATTGTGAAAAAAATCAAAAAAGCGGCCACGGATTCTATGGGCGTTATTGCCTTTGATGAAACAAGAGAGGGCATTTTTAACCTTTTGAATATCTACATGCTTTTAAGCGATGAAAGCCCAGAAAAGATAGAAGAGCGTTTCAAAAATAAGGGCTATGGGGATTTTAAAAAGGAATTAGCTGAAGTAATGATCCAGGCTTTAAAACCCATCCAAGAAAGATACAAAGAAATCAGCGACGATGAGGTGAAAGCCGTCTTAAATTGCGGTGCTGAAAAAGCCAGGCCTTTAGCGAGAGCGACTTACCAAAAAGCTAAAGAATTGATGGGGTTAATTTGAGTGGTCTTTAAAATTTTAGGTTTATGGTTAGGGGTGTTTTGTTTCCTTAAGGCTACGCCTTATTTATACTTGGGCGAAGAGCCTAAATATAAAGACAATTTCACGCATTTTGAATACGCTAACCCTAACGCCAGAAAAGGCGGTGTTTTAAGGAATGACGCCATAGGGACTTTTGATAGCCTTAACCCTTTTGCGCTTAAAGGCACTAAAGCCGAAGGTTTGGATCTCATTTATGACACTTTAATGGTGCAAAGTTTAGACGAACCTTTTGTAGAATACCCTTTGATCGCTAAAGACGCAGAAGTGGCTAAGGATAACAGCTATGTGGTTTTTACCCTAGATAAAAGAGCGAGATTCAGCAATAACGCTCCCATTTTAGCGAGCGACGTGAAGTTTAGTTTTGATACGATCATGAAATTAGGATCGCCCCTTTATAGGCAGTATTACCAAGATGTTAAAAAGGCGGTTGTTTTAGACAAACACCATGTTAAATTCATTTTCAAAACCACTGAAAATAAAGAATTGCCCCTTATTTTAGGGCAGTTGCAGATCTTTTCCAAAAAAGCGTTTCAAAAGGATTATTTTGAAAAAAACCCTTTACTCATTCCTGTCTCTAGCGGTCCTTATGTGATCGCTTCTTTTGATGTGGGTAAGAAAATCACCTACCAAAGAAACCCTAACTATTGGGCGAAAAATTTGCCCAGCAGAAAGGGGCAATTCAATTTTGATCAAATCAAATTTGAGTATTACAAAGATGAAACCGTCGCCTTACAGGCTTTTTTAAGCGGGGCGTATGATTGGCGCCTTGAAAGCACGGCTAAGGTTTGGGCTAGGGGCTATGTGGGGAAAGCTATAGACAATAAAGAGATTACGAAGTATTTGATAGCCCACAAAATGCCAAGCGGCATGCAAGGGTTTTTTTTCAACACGCGCCGAGAAATTTTTAAGGATAAAAGGGTGCGTGAAGCCTTATTTTATGCGTTTGATTTTGAATGGGCGAATAAAAATTTGTTTTTTTCGCAATACAAGCGCACCACCAGTTTTTTCAGTAACTCTATCTATGCGTCCCCACCCCTTCCAAGCCCTGAAGAAAAAGCCCTGTTAGCCCCTTATGAAAAGAGTTTGGATGAAAGGGTTTTTAAAGAGCCTTATATCGTGCCTAGAACCGATGGGCCTGATGTTTTAGGCTATAATTTGAGGGAAAATTTAAAATACGCCCAAAAGCTTTTAGAGAGCACGGGCTTTTCTTACAAAAACATGCGTTTGGTGGATAAGAATAACAAGCCTTTCAGTTTCACTTTGCTTTTAAACAGCCCAGCCTTTGAAAGATTAGCTCTAGCCTTTGCTAAAAACTTAAGGGTGTTAGGAATTGAAATGAAAATCCAAAGAGTGGATTTAAGCCAGTATGTCAATCGGATCAAAAGCTATGATTTTGACATGATCGTAGGAGTGATTGGCCAATCGTCTTTCCCAGGTAATGAGCAGCGCTTTTATTTTGGCTCTTTGAGTGCTAAGGAAAAAGGCACAAGGAATTATGCGGGAATCTCTAGCAAAGCGGTAGATGATTTGATTGAAAAAATCATTAACGCTAAAGATTATAAGGAGCAATTGGCCGCCATTCAAGCGATGGATAGGGTGTTGTTGTGGGGGTTTTATGTGGTACCGCATTTTTATTTGCCTAATTACAGGATCGCAGCGTATAATTACATTGGCATGCCTGAAATCAGCCCTAGCTATGGATTTTCGCCGTATTTATGGTGGATAAAAAAAGAAAGGGGTCTTCAATGATCGCTTACATTCTTAAACGCTTGCTTTTGATTATCCCTACTTTATTAGCCATCATGACTATCAATTTCTTTCTGATCCAATCCGCCCCAGGAGGGCCTATTGAGCAGATGATGGCTAAAATCAATAACACGCAATCCAAAGAGATTCAAGGCGTTGTTAAAGAGCGTTCGTATAGGGCGTCTCAAGGGTTGGAGAGCGATTTGTTAGAAAATTTAAAAAAACTCTATGGTTTTGACAAGCCTATAGGGGAGCGCTATCTTCTCATGCTCAAAAAATATCTGCAATTTGATTTTGGGGAGAGTTTTTACCGCCAGATTAAAGTGATAGATTTGATTAAGGAAAAATTACCGGTATCCATTTCGTTAGGGTTTTTTAGCACGCTTTTAATTTATCTTATCTCTATCCCTTTAGGGATTTTCAAGGCCAAACGCAATAACGAGCCTTTAGACGTGCTAAGCAGCGTGGTGATCATTGTCGCTAACGCTATCCCGGCCTTTTTGTTTGCGGTGGTGTTGATCGTGTTTTTTGCTGGAGGGAATTATTGGCACTGGTTCCCTTTAAAGGGGTTGGTGAGCGATAATTTTGAAAGTTTGAGCGCGTTAGGTAAAATCAAAGATTATTTATGGCATATCACCTTGCCCGTTCTTTGCATTTCTTTGGGAGGTTTTGCAAGCCTCACGCTTTTAGTGAAAAACTCTTTTTTAGATGAAATGGGCAAACTTTATGTGGTGAGCGCTAAGGCTAAGGGCTGTTCAGTGGGGCGTATTTTTTATGCGCATGTGTTCCGTAATGCGGTTTTATTGGTGGTAGCTGGCTTTCCGCAAGCTTTTTTAGGCATGTTTTTTAGCTCAAGTTTATTGATAGAGATTGTTTTCAGTTTAGACGGGTTAGGGCTTTTAGGGTATGAAAGCATTGTGAGTAGGGATTATCCTGTTGTGTTTGGTTCGCTTTATATTTTCACGCTTTTAGGTTTGGTGGCGAGTTTGATAAGCGATTTGCTCTGCGTGGTGATTGACCCTAGGATTGATTTTGAAGAGCGTTGAGGGTAGGAATGAAAACTGAGATGAAATCTTTTTTAAAACTTTTTGCACAGCCTTTGTTGGTAGTTTTAGCGTTCATGTTGTTGTATGCTTTAGCGCATGCTATGCTTGGTTTTTACGTGAAAAAAGACAGCGCTCCAATAAGCCCGAATGTAGAAAAAAGCGAGACAGAGCGCCAAAACAGCGCGCTTTCGCCTAAAGAAGAAACCAACGCAACCACAACCGCCACAGAACAAAACCCCACCAAAGACCCTCCTTTGTCTTTAGACACAGCCACGCAAAAACAAGAGATTAAACAAGAAACTAAACAAGAGATTAAACAAGAAACTAAACAAGAGCAAGAAAAAGAAAACGAGCCTAAACAAAACAGCGTCTCGCCCGTTCAAAACAACCAAAAAGCCCCCACAATCCCCACAATGGGAAAAAAACCCTTAGAGTATAAAGTCGCAGTCAGTGGCGTGAACGTGCGCGCTTTTCCTAGCACAAAAGGTAAAATCTTGGGATTGCTTTTAAAAAATAAAAGCGTGAAGGTTTTAGAAATCCAAAACGATTGGGCTGAAATTGAATTTTCTCACGAAACAAAGGGCTATGTGTTTTTAAAACTTTTAAAAAAGGCTGAATGAAAGAATAATGAAATTAAAATCTTTTGGGGTTTTTGGAAATCCCATTAAGCATTCCAAATCGCCCTTAATCCATAACGCTTGTTTTTTGACTTTTCAAAAAGAATTAGGGTTTTTAGGGCATTACCACCCCATATTGCTCCCTTTAGAAAGCCACATCAAAAACGAGTTTTTGCATTTGGGATTGAGTGGGGCTAATGTAACCTTACCCTTTAAAGAAAGGGCGTTTCAGGTTTGCGATAAAATCAAAGGCATCGCGCTTGAATGCGCTTCAGTCAATACGCTTGTTTTAGAAAATGATGAGCTTGTGGGTTACAATACCGACGCTTTAGGGTTTTATCTTTCTTTAAAGCACCAAAGCTACCAAAACGCTTTGATTTTAGGCGCTGGGGGGAGCGCTAAAGCCCTAGCGTGCGAATTGAAAAAACAAGGCTTAAAAGTGAGCGTGTTGAACCGCTCTTCTAGGGGATTGGATTTTTTCCAACGCTTGGGCTGTGATTGTTTTATGGATCCTCCTAAAAGCGCTTTTGATTTGATCATTAACGCCACTTCAGCGAGTTTGCATAACGAATTGCCTTTGAATAAAGAGGTTTTGAAAGGGTATTTTAAAGAGAGCAAGCTCGCTTATGATTTGGCGTATGGGTTTTTAACGCCCTTTTTGTCTCTGGCTAAAGAGTTAGAAATCCCCTTTCAAGACGGGAAAGACATGCTCATCTATCAAGCTGCTTTAAGTTTTGAAAAATTCAGCGATTCTCAAATCCCTTATTCAAAAGCGTTTGAAGTCATGCGAAGTGTTTTTTGATGCAAGGGTTTTTAAGAAGCCTTTTTTTTGGGTTAAAAAGATCCCTAAACGATTCGCTCCCCTAGTAGAAAAGGGCGTTGTGAATTACCCAACCGCTAAAGCGATTGGGTAATTCACGCCTTTAGAAAAGGTGCGTATTAAAATCACGCATGCGGATTTGATTTTAGGGCAAGTTAGAGGCGAAATCACAGAAAGGATCAAAGAGCATGTATCGTAAAGATTTGGATAATTACTTAAAACAACGCCTCCCTAAAGCGGTGTTTTTGTATGGGGAGTTTGATTTTTTTATCCATTATTATATTCAAACGATTAGCGCGCTTTTTAAACGCGATAACCCTGACACAGAAACTTCGCTTTTTTATGCGAGCGATTATGAAAAAAGCCAGATTGCGACCCTTTTAGAGCAGGATTCTTTATTTGGAGGGAGCAGTTTAGTCATTTTAAAACTGGATTTTGCGCTGCATAAGAAATTTAAGGAAAACGATATCAATCTTTTTTTAAAAGCCCTAGAGCGGCCTAGCCATAACAGGCTTATCATAGGGCTTTATAATTCTAAAAGCGACACCACAAAATACAAATACACTAGCGAAATTATCGTTAAACTTTTCCAAAAAAGCCCCTTGAAAGATGAAGCAATCCATGCACGCTTTTTTATCCCTAAAGCGTGGGAGAGTTTGAAATTCTTACAAGAAAGGGCGAATTTTTTGCATTTAGACATCAGCAATCATCTTTTAAACGCTCTTTTTGAAATTAATAACGAAGATTTAGGCGTTTCGTTTAACGATTTAGACAAGCTAGCGGTTTTAAATACGCCCATCGCTTTAGAAGACATTCAAGAATTAAGCTCCAATGCGGGGGATATGGATTTGCAAAAGCTCATTTTAGGGCTTTTTTTGAAAAAAAGCGTGCTTGATATTTATGATTATTTGTTAAAAGAGGGCAAAAAGGATGCGGATATTTTAAGGGGGTTAGAGCGGTATTTTTACCAGCTTTTTTTATTTTTCGCCCACATTAAAACGACCGGTTTAATGGACGCTAAAGAGGTTCTAGGCTACGCTCCTCCTAAAGAGATTGCTGAAAATTACGCTAAAAACGCCTTGCGTTTGAAAGAAGCCGGCTATAAGAGGGTTTTTGAAATTTTTAGGTTATGGCACATTCAAAGCATGCAAGGGCAAAAGGAATTGGGCTTTTTGTATTTGACCTCCATTCAAAAAATCATTAACCCTTGAAAATGCTGAAAGGTGTTTTTATAATCTAACAATAAAAGAGCTTGCGTCAAGCAAGCGATAACTTTACTAAAAAAGCGGTCTTCTTGGGTTAGGGGGATTTTAAGGGGGTTAAGGGGGAGAGTTATTTCAAAATACCCCCCTATCCCCTTAAGAGAATGAGTTTTGTTATAAAAATTGAAGTTAAAAACCCCATTTTTTAAAAAATTAAGAATAAAGTTTTGAGTTTCAATATTTGATGAGAAACATTTAATCCAAAAACAAGCGAAAGCAAGGTATAATCAAAAGTTTTTTAACCTTGCTCTTTTTTAGTAAAAAAAGGGCTATACAACCACAAGGAGAATGGATGAGGCATTATGAAACGATGTTTATTCTCAAACCTACTTTAGTAGAAGAAGAGATTAAATCCAAAATTGAGTTTTATAGAGAAGTGATCACTAAGCACCATGGCGTGATTGAAACGAGCCTAGATATGGGCATGCGTAATTTAGCCTATGAAATCAAAAAGCACAAAAGAGGCTATTATTATGTGGCGTATTTCAAAGCAGATCCGTCCATGATTTTAGAGCTTGAACGATTGTATCGCATCAATGAAGACGTGTTGCGTTTCATTGTGATCAAATACGAAAGCAAAAAAGAAATAGAAGCGTGGCATGCGTTAGTGGATAGGGCTAATAAAAAGCCATCACACGCCAAAGAAAAGCATGAAAAAACCGAACACGCGCATTCTCACCACGCAGAGGAAGCAAAAAGCACAGAATCTCATAGCGAATAAGGGCTTATCATGTTTAATAAAGTGATTATGGTAGGGCGTTTGACTAGGAATGTGGAGTTGAAATATTTGCCTAGCGGTTCGGCTGCGGCTACAATAGGTTTAGCCACAAGCAGGCGTTTTAAAAAGCAAGACGGCACGCTAGGCGAAGAAGTGTGCTTCATAGACGCTCGTTTGTTCGGGCGAACGGCTGAAATCGCTAACCAGTATTTGAGCAAGGGTTCAAGCGTTTTGATAGAAGGGCGTTTGACTTATGAGAGCTGGATGGATCAAACGGGCAAAAAAAATTCCCGCCACACTATCACAGCGGACTCGTTGCAATTTATGGATAAAAAGTCAGACAATCCCCAAGCAAACGCTATGCAAGATAGCATGACGCATGAGAATTTTAACAACGCTTATCCCACTAATTACAACGCCCCTAGCCAGGATCCTTTTAACCAAGTCCAAAGCTATCCACAAAACGCTTACGCTAAAGAAAATTCACAAGCACAGCCGTCCAAGTATCAAAACAGCGTGCCTGAAATCAATATTGATGAAGAAGAAATCCCCTTTTAAGGGTTAAAATTTAAGGAGACATTATGGAAAGAAAACGCTATTCAAAACGCTATTGCAAATACACCGAAGCTAAAATCAGCTTTATTGACTATAAAGATTTAGACATGCTCAAGCACACGCTATCAGAGCGCTATAAAATCATGCCAAGGAGATTGACAGGCAATAGCAAAAAGTGGCAAGAGAGGGTGGAAGTAGCGATCAAAAGAGCCCGCCACATGGCTTTAATCCCCTACATTGTGGATAGGAAAAAAGTCGTGGATAGCCCTTTTAAACAGCACTAAGCGTTTGATTAGGGCTAATAGGGGGCATGCCCTTTTTAATCTTATTTAATCTTATTTAATCTTATTTAATCTTATTTAATCTTGGCTTGGCTTTTATGGAGCGCTAGTGGTAAAAACGATAAAATCCCCTTTAAAACCACCCAAGCAAAAATCCCAAATGTTTTTAGCGTTTGAACGCTTCATGACAAAATAAAAAAAGCTTGGGCGGTGATTTCTTAAGCGTTATTAGGGGGTTAGTGGGAATGTTTCCAAAACACCCCAAAAAACCTTTTTTTTTTTTTTTTTTTTTTAAACAACAAAACGCCCCATTAGTGCAAAAATCTTATCAATTCATGCTATACTAACGATTTTATAGGACTTAGGATTTACCTAACCATTTAATTTAAAAAGGAGAAAACATGAAAAAAACCCTTTTACTCTCTCTCTCTCTCTCTCTCTCGTTTTTGCTCCACGCTGAAGACGACGGCTTTTACATGAGTGCAGGCTATCAAATCGGTGAAGCCGCTCAAATGGTAACCAACACCAAAGGCATCCAACAGCTTTCAGACAATTATGAAAAGCTGAACAATCTTTTGAATAATTACAGCACCCTAAACACCCTTATCAAGTTATCCGCTGATCCGAGTGCGATTAACGACGCAAGGGATAATCTAGGCTCAAGCTCTAGGAATTTGCTTGATGTCAAAACCAATTCCCCAGCGTATCAAGCCGTGCTTTTAGCGTTGAATGCGGCGGTGGGGTTGTGGCAAGTTACAAGCTATGCTTTTACTGCTTGTGGCCCTGGCAGTAACGAGAGCGCGAATGGAGGTATCCAAACTTTTAATAATGTGCCAGGACAAAATACGACGACCATCACTTGCAATTCGTATTATCAACCAGGACATGGTGGGCCTATATCCACTGAAAATTATGCGATCATCAACAAGGCTTATCAAATCATCCAAAAGGCTTTGACAGCCAATGGATCCAGTGGAGAAGGGATTCCAGTTTTAAGCAACACTAATACAAAACTTGATTTCACTATCAATGGAGACAAAAGAACGGATGCCACACCAAATGAAAAATTAATATACCCATGGAGTCATGGGAAAGCTATTTCAACCTCGTGGAATGGAGGAAGACAAACAAGCACCTCAGAAAGTATCAACACAGAAAATAACGCTCAAGAGCTTTTAAAACAAGCGAGCATCATTATCACTACCCTAAATGAGGCATGCCCAAACTTCCAAAATGGTGGTAGCGGTTATTGGCAAGGGATAAGCGGCAATGGGACAATGTGTGGGATGTTTAAGAATGAAATCAGCGCTATCCAAGGCATGATCGCTAACGCGCAAGAAGCCGTTGCGCAAGCCAAAATCGTTAGTGAAAACACGCAAAATCAAAACAGCCTAGACGCTGGAAAACCATTCAACCCCTACACAGACGCTAACTTTGCTGAAAGCATGCTTAAAAACGCGCAAGCCCAAGCGGAGATTTTGAACCAAGCCGAACAAGTGGTGAAAAACTTTGAAAAAATCCCTACAGCCTTTGTAAATGACTCTTTAGGGGTGTGTTATGAAGTGCAAGGAGGTGAGCGTCGTGGCACCAATCCGGGTCAGACGACTTCTAACACTTGGGGGGCAGGCTGTGCGTATGTAGGACAAACGATAACAAATCTTAAAAACAGCATCGCTCATTTTGGCACTCAAGAGCAGCAAATACAGCAAGCAGAAAACATCGCTGACACTCTAGTGCATTTCAAATCTAGATACAGCGAATTGGGCAGCACTTATAACAGCATCACCACCGCGCTCTCCAAAGTCCCTAACGCGCAAAGCTTGCAAAATGTGGTGAGTAAAAAGAATAACCCTTATAGCCCGCAAGGCATAGAAACCAATTACTACCTCAATCAAAATTCTTATAACCAAGTCCAAACCATCAACCAAGAATTAGGCCGTAACCCTTTTAGGAAAGTGGGTATTGTTGGTTCTCAAACCAACAATGGCGCGATGAATGGGATCGGTATTCAGGTGGGTTACAAACAATTCTTTGGCCAAAAAAGAAAGTGGGGCGCTAGGTATTACGGCTTTTTTGATTACAACCATGCGTTTATTAAATCCAGCTTTTTCAACTCGGCTTCTGATGTATGGACTTATGGTTTTGGAGCGGACGCTCTCTATAACTTCATCAACGATAAAGCCACCAATTTCTTAGGCAAAAACAACAAGCTTTCTGTGGGGCTTTTTGGAGGCATTGCGTTAGCGGGCACTTCTTGGCTTAATTCTGAATACGTGAATTTAGCCACCGTGAATAACGTCTATAACGCTAAACTGAACGTGGCGAACTTCCAATTCTTATTCAACATGGGAGTGAGGATGAATTTAGCCAGGTCTAAGAAAAAAGGCAGCGATCATGCAGCTCAGCATGGCATTGAACTAGGCGTGAAAATCCCCACCATCAACACGAACTACTATTCCTTTATGGGGGCTGAACTCAAATACCGCAGGCTCTATAGCGTGTATTTGAATTACGTGTTCGCTTATTAATGTTTAGCTCTTTGTGGAACTCCCTTTTTTGGGGGTTTCTTTCTAAGGGATTTCTTTTTTTAAACCCTTTGTTTTAGACTCTTTGTTTTAAACTCTCTTTGTTTTAAACTCTCTTTGTTTTAAACTCTCTTTGTTTTAAACTCTCTTTGTTTTAAACTCTCTTTGTTTTAAACTCTCTTTCTTAAATTCTTTGTTTTTGAACTCTTTGTTTTTTAAACTCTCTTTGTTTTTAAATTCTTTGTTTTTTGGGGGGTTTGATGAAAAAATCTTTTTTAGCGTTTTTAGTGATTAGTTAGTGGGAAACTTGGCGTTAATTCAAGCGGTAATCTCTTAAGAAGTGCTTCTTTATATAGGGGGGTTAAGTTGGAGATTAAAAGGGGGAGAATGGTTTCAAATGCTTCCTATCTTTTTAAGAGAATAAAACTCCCTTTAATAAAATAAAACTCAATAAAATGATTTTTACAACAAAATGAGATCTAAAACGATAAAACAAAATACCATTTTTTAAAAATGTAAAGAACATTAAAATATTAATAAAGCTTATGGTGGGAATAAAGCTGAAAGCAACCTAACGCTTCAATTCAAAATCAAAGCGTTAAGTTTAACTAATAAGTCTAACTAAGCGGTAAAGCGAAAACGCCCCTCAAAAAGCGTTTTAGCGTGTTTTCACAAAGATGACTAAATCTTAAACATGATCGGATTTTTGCTTTTCTCTATACTCTATGATCATGCTGTGGATTTCATCTTTTAATTTTAATTTTTGTTTTTTCATGTGGCTGACTTCAGCGTCGCTAGCGTTTTGTTGCTCAGCGGTTTTGATGTCGTCATCAAGCTGGTTGTGTTTCTCAAAAATCTTATCAAAATGCGGATTATTCGCTTTTAACACGCTGATTTCGTCTCTAAATTCATGGAACATGGTTTTCTCCTTTATTTTGGATGTTTAAAGTATAATAAACTATCTTTTTAAAAAAACAACTTAAAAGAGCTATAAAATAGCTTTAAAGCGCGCGATAAAACGACAAAAAGGAATACCCATGGACATTCGCAACGAATTTTTACAATTTTTTAAAAATAAAGGGCATGAGATTTATCCCAGCATGCCTTTAGTGCCTAATGATGCCACCTTGCTTTTTACCAATGCCGGCATGGTGCAATTTAAAGATATTTTTACCGGTATAGTGCCGCGCCCTAGCATCCCTAGAGCGACAAGCTCGCAATTGTGCGTGCGCGCAGGCGGCAAGCATAACGATTTAGAAAATGTCGGTTATACCGCAAGACACCACACGCTTTTTGAAATGCTAGGGAATTTCTCTTTTGGGGATTATTTCAAAGAAGAAGCAATCTTGTTTGCGTGGGAATTTGTAACCAAGAATTTAGGGTTTAAGCCTAAAGATTTATACATCAGCGTGCATGAAAAAGACGATGAAGCCGTTAAATTATGGGAAAAGTTTGTGCCTGTTGATAGGATTAAAAAAATGGGCGATAAAGATAATTTTTGGCAAATGGGCGATAGCGGGCCTTGTGGGCCTTGCAGTGAAATCTACATTGATCAAGGCGAAAAACACTTTAAGGGGAGCGAAGATTATTTTGGGGGCGAGGGCGATAGGTTTTTAGAAATTTGGAATCTGGTGTTCATGCAATACGAACGCTCTAGTAATGGCGTTTTATCCCCCTTGCCAAAGCCTAGCATTGATACAGGCATGGGCTTAGAAAGGGTGCAAGCGCTATTAGAACATAAGCTCAATAATTTTGATTCTTCATTATTTGCGCCTTTAATGGAAAAAATCAGCGAGCTTACAAGCTTGGATTATACGAGCGAATTTCAGCCAAGCTTTAGGGTAGTGGCCGATCACGCAAGGGCGGTAGCGTTCTTGCTCGCTCAAGGGGTGCATTTCAATAAAGAAGGCCGTGGCTATGTTTTAAGGCGTATTTTAAGGCGAGCCTTAAGGCATGGGTATTTAATGGGCTTGAAAGAAGCGTTTTTATACAAAGTCGTGGGTGTGGTGTGCGAGCAATTTTCTAACACGCATGCGTATTTGAAAGAATCTAAAGAAATAGTGATGAAAGAGTGCTTTGAAGAAGAAGAGCGCTTTTTAGAGACTTTGGAATCTGGCATGGAATTGTTTAACTTGTCTTTAACGCATTTGAATGAAAATAAAATCTTTGATGGCAAAATCGCTTTCAAGCTTTATGACACCTTTGGTTTTCCTTTGGATTTAACAAACGACATGTTAAGAAGTCATGGGGCGTGTGTGGACATGCAAGGCTTTGAAAATTGCATGCAAGAGCAAGTGAAACGCTCTAAAGCCTCATGGAAAGGCAAGCAAAACAACGCCGATTTTAGCGCTATTTTAAACGCTTATGCGCCCAATACATTTGTAGGGTATGAAACGACAGAATGTCCTGCCAAAGTTTTAGGGTTTTTTGATAGCGATTTTAAAGAAATGACAGAAGCAAACCCTAACCAAGAAGTCTGGGTGTTGCTAGAAAAAACCCCTTTTTACGCAGAAGGTGGGGGGGCTATAGGCGATAAGGGCGCGCTTTTAAAAGGTGATGAAGAAGCGGCTCTAGTGTTAGACACAAAAAACTTTTTTGGGCTTAATTTTTCGCTCCTTGAAATCAAAAAAGCGTTAAAAAAAGGCGATCAAGTGATCGCGCAAGTGAGCGATGAACGCTTTGAAATCGCCAAACACCATAGCGCGACGCATTTATTACAGAGCGCTTTAAGAGAAGTTTTAGGCTCGCATGTGAGTCAAGCGGGGAGTTTAGTGGAATCCAAACGATTGCGCTTTGATTTCTCGCATGCTAAAGCGCTCAATGATGAAGAGTTGGAAAAAGTAGAAGATCTAGTCAACGCTCAAATTTTCAAGCACTTAAAAAGCCAAGTGGAGCATATGCCTTTAAATCAGGCTAAAAGTAGGGGGGCGTTAGCGTTATTTAGCGAGAAATACGCTGAAAATGTGCGCGTGGTGAGCTTTAAAGAAGCGTCCATTGAATTGTGTGGGGGCATTCATGTGGAAAATACCGGGCTTATTGGGGGGTTTAGGATTCTTAAAGAAAGCGGGGTGAGTAGTGGGGTCAGACGCATTGAAGCGGTGTGCGGGAAAGCCTTTTACCAATTAGCTAAAGAAGAAAGTAAAGAGCTTAAAAACGCTAAGATTGCATTGAAAAATAACGATGTGGTAGCCGGCATCAACAAGCTTAAAGAGAGCGTGAAAAACAGCCAAAAAGCTCCCGTTTCTATGGATTTACCGGTTGAAAAAATCCATGGCGTGAGTTTGGTGGTGGGCGTAGTGGAACAAGGCGACATTAAAGAAATGATTGACCGATTGAAAGGTAAGCATGAAAGATTGCTCGCTATGGTGTTTAAAAAAGAAAATGAGCACATAAATCTCGCATGCGGGGTGAAAAACGCCCCCATAAAAGCGAACACATGGGCTAATGAAGTGGCGCAAATTTTAGGGGGCAAAGGGGGCGGGAGAGATGATTTTGCGAGCGCTGGGGGCAAGGATACAGAAAAATTGCAAGCCGCGCTCAATTTAGCGAAAAATACCGCCCTTAAAGCTTTAGAGGGATAGCATGGAGTTGGTTTTAGGCTCTCAATCTAGCGCTAGGGCGAATCTTTTAAAAGAGCATGGGATTGAGTTTAAACAAAAAGCGCTCTATTTTGATGAAGAAAGCCTAAAAACCACAGACCCTAGGGAGTTTGTTTATTTGGCGTGCAAGGGGAAATTAGAAAAAGCTAAAGAGTTAGTTGCAAACCATTGTGCTATCGTGGTTGCTGATAGCGTGGTGAGCGTGGGTAATCGCATGCAACGAAAAGCTAAAAACAAGCAAGAAGCCCTTGAATTTTTAAAACGCCAAAATGGTAATGAAATAGAGGTTTTAACCTGCTCGGCATTGATTTCTCCCAAACTAGAATGGCTGGATCTATCGGTTTT
This sequence comes from Helicobacter pylori, assembly GCF_014496965.1. GTDB lineage: Bacteria > Campylobacterota > Campylobacteria > Campylobacterales > Helicobacteraceae > Helicobacter > Helicobacter pylori_CZ. The sequence goes on from NZ_JACTCR010000001.1 coordinate 84,182, forward strand.
TAGAGCGCGTTTAAAGGCGTTTGATTTCAGCGAAATAGAAAAATACTTAGAGAGCGGTTTATGGCAAGAAAGCGCGGGCTGTGTGCGTTTAGAGGACTTTCATAGGCCTTATATTAAAAGCTCAAGCGAGAATTTAAGCGTGGGGTTGGGGCTGAATGTAAAAGGCTTGTTAGGGGCGCTACAATTAGGGGCTAAACTTTCATCGTTATAAACGCTATCCTTTTATTTTAAAACACTCAACAATACTACTTTCTAGCCAACCCCCCTTGACAAACAAAAAAAAAAAAACGATACACTCTAGCATTTGATGTTTAAAGGGTTTGTCGCATGGCGCATTTTATTTTTTCTGTTGCGGTGGTGCTTTTATGGTTGGTTGCGTGGGGCATATATCTCGTGTTTGTGAAGAACTTAAAAAGAGAGATGGAAGAGATAGAAAATTCTGATCCCAATCAAAACAATCCTTTCATTACTTCTGCTATGGGTATTGGAGGAGCGGCTATCAGTATTTTTTTCCCAGATACCAAACCAATCGTTGATGGCGTCAAGCCGTTGGCTGAGAAAGGTTTGCAAGAGGCGTTTAGAAAAGACAAGCTCACAGAGGGGCAAAAATTTTTAATCTCTGGCTTAAGATTCATTTCGTTATTTTGCATTGTTGTTGCAGCAGTGATAGGCTTGTGTCTCATTTGGAGTTTCAATGGGTGGTCTTTTTGGAAAGTAACGGGTTATTTTCTTCTTTATGTGTTTCTTTGCTTCGCTTCAACATTTCCAAATATATTTATTGCTAATATAAATATATTAGATGACCGATAATTGGTTCATGATAAAAAGCAATGTTTTTAGGCTTATCCCTAAAAGATAAACATTTAAAACACTCTATCTAACTGATAAACCCCCTTGACAAATAAAAAAAAAACGATACACTCCAGCATTTGATGTTTAAGGAGTTGTCATGGGGTCTTGGTCTCGTATTCTTTTATCAATCTTGGTGGTGGTTTTGGGATTAGCGCTTACTACCATGCTCTTAAATTGGCATGTTTAGTGGGAATGATCTATTGTGGCTATGGCATTATTACAGATTTTAGCGCTCTATCAGCCGCAATGTGGTGGTGGTCTTTATCAAAAATAACATGGTTTTGCATAGGCTATGCGCTTTTTTGGCCGCTTGCGCTTATTATGGGTTTTCTTACATGCTCTGTGATAGAAGACTATTCGTAAAAATTGATTGAAAAAATTAAAATAGGGGAGAAACTAGAACCCTTAAAAACAGGTTCTAGCAAAAATACAAGGTTAGGGGTTATTTCCCAAAACGCCCACCGGTGGTAGGGTAGCCATAAATAGAGCCGTCTTTGATTTTCATGTGATCTTCCCAAGGCAATTTGTATTTGCCGGCCGCTAAGTCTTTGATGTAGGTTAAGCCTGCGTCATGTTCTCCGCCTGGTTTAGCCACATACCCTCTATGGCCTAGGTTGTAAATGTTGTTTTCTAATCCCCAGCTTAAGCGGGCGTTGTCTGCCATTTTAGGATAGATTTCCCCGGTTACAATCTCCCAAGGGTTGCGGTGCCCTTGAACGAGAGTCGTGCCGTCAAAGTTACAGATTTGCCCTTCGCCAAAGTAGTAAAAGACATTGTCATAGCCGGCTAAATTCACGCTCACGGTATACATCAAATTGTGCCATGCGTTGGAGCGGTTGGTCAAAATCCATTGATCATTGACTTGAGTGCTATAGCCTGAAATGCGGATATACACATTGCACCCTTTATAGGCCGCTTCTCTAGCGAGCTCTGGAATCATGCCGTCATGGCAAATGCACACGGCTAATTTTGATCCACCAGGCCCCTCGCACACAGGCATTCCTAAATCCCCAGGATACCATGGCTCAATGGGATTCCATGGGAATAGCTTGCGGTATTTTAAAATGATTTTACCTTGCGGATCAATGATAATAGCGGTGTTGTAGGGGTTTTTGTTAGAATCAGGATTGCGTTCCATGATTGAAAAAACACCATAAACTTTCGCCTCTTTACACGCCTTAGCGTATAGCTCTGTCTCTTTACCCGGGATGTCTAATAAAAACTCTTCGCTAAGCCACTTAGCGGTATTCAAACCTTGCGTGCTGTATTCGGGGAAAATGATAAGCTCCACTCCCGGATACCCCGCTTTAGTCGCATGCAAGGTTCTAATAATGCTTTCAATGTTGTGATCAATGTCCTTACGGCTATTGACAATTGGCACAGGAAACTGAATGGCTGCCACTAAAAACCCTTCAATAGGTTTGCCCATACTACCGATACTTCCCATAATAACTCCTTCTAAAAGTTTTATCGCAATAACAATAATAATTATTGCGAGAGAATACTATTGCAAGAGAACTAATTTAGAGTAAATGCGAGATTTTTTTGATAAAAAGATTTAAATCTATTTTTAAAGCGCTTTTCAACCTTTATAGGTGTTTAAAAACCCCTAAAAGCCCTCCAGCAATCCCACAAATTCCTTAAAAATATAGTGGCTCTCTTTAGGGCCGGGGCTGCTTTCTGGGTGGTGCTGGACAGAGATGATGGGAGCGTTTTTATAGCGCACGCCCTCAATGGTGTTGTCAAAAAGATTGCGGTGCGTGATAGTAGCGATTTCTTCAATTGCTTCAGGGACGCAATAGTTGTGGTTTTGCGCGGTGATTTCAACGGCGTTTGTTTCTAGGTTTTTAACGGGGTGGTTGCTCCCATGATGGCCAAATTTGAGCTTGTAAGTGGGATAGCCTTGCGCGATAGAGAGCAATTGATGCCCTAAGCAAATGCCAAACATGGGGATTTTAGCGTCAATGAGTTGTTTGATCTCGCCAATTTCTTGCCGCAAGCTCAAAGGATCGCCTGGCCCGTTAGAGAGGAAAATCCCGCTAATTTCTTTTTTTTCATAGGCTTTAATCAGCTCGCTAGCTTTAGTGTGGTGCGGGTAAATAAGGGCTTTTAACCCCACATTTTGAAGCTCGTTTAAAATGTTGCCCTTAGCCCCAAAATCCAAAACAGCGATAATTTTATGCGGAGTTTTTTCATCAAAAGGCTTGTAATCTAGGGTGTTGAAATCAAAAGTAGCGCGCTGGTGCGTGATGATTTTTGGCGTGGAAACGCTAGACACTAAGGGGGAGTGAGAGATTCTAGGGGCGTTTTTTAAAACCTCTTCAAGCTTGTTTTTGTCATGCTCTATCGTGGAAGCGACCATCATCAAGCACCCATGATGGCGTAAGGTTTTGATCAAACTCCTGGTATCAACCCCACAAATCCCTAAAACGCCACGCTTTTTTAAATAAAGGCTCAAGCTAAAATCCGCCCTTGAATTAGAAAAAAATTCGTTGTAATGGCGCGCTAAAACCCCTGCGCATGAAAAAAAGGATTCATCATCTTTAGGATTAGCGCCCACAACCCCAATTTCAGGCATGCTAAAAACCACAAATTGCCCCTTATAGCTGGGGTCGCTAATGACTTCTTGATAGCCGCTCATGGAAGTGTTAAAAACAAGCTCGCCCACTTGCGTGCCGCTAGCCCCAAAACTTTGCGCTTGCAAAAAAAGCCCGTTTTCTAAATAGAGAGAGACCATTATAAAAAACCTTTGCGTCTTAATTCTTCTTCATAGAGCCTTTCAAACACCAACTCGTATTCATCGCTCCCTACGGGGAGTTTGCGTTTGTAATGCTTGATTTTTTCATGCACTTCGTTTTCAATGCTTTCATACGCTTTAGAATAGGTGTCAATGGATTTGTAAATCAAGTTTCTTATCAAATTCTCTGACACGCTAAACATGATCAAATCCTCATCTAAGATTTTGTTCAAAATCTGGTGCGATAAATCGTTGCACCTTTCTTCCCAAAACAAATGAAAGCCCTCTTTTTGAGCGATCTGTCTTTTAATCATCCAAAAAAGCTGCCTTTCATCCATCCGCATGAATTCTATTTCATCGGTGTTTTCTTCTAAAAGCTCTCTGGCTTGCTCATCAATGGCGTTTTCTTTTTTAACGCTTTTTTCTAAAATCCCTTCTATCAATTCACACAATAATTCCCTAGGGGCTTTTAATTCTAATAGTTTTGAATGGATAAAGTCGTTGGCAATCTTATGGCTTATATGGTTTATATGGGTTAGTTTGAGTCTCATGATTTTTCTCGCGTATTTTATTTATTTTTGGAGTGCATTTTATCATTCTTTAGATAAAATGCTTTTTAAAGAATGGGTTTAATGGCGCACCAAACTATAGGATTGTAGAATTTTATCAGCGTAGATGATTGTAATATCAGGGCGTTTTTTAGAAATTTTAGCGTTGATCAGTCTTAACCTCCCCCCTTCTTTAATGCCATAGAATTGAAGCCTTAAAGCGAGTTGTTTATCGTTAGTGCGGATTTGATGAATGCCTCTTAGTTGCAAGGCTGTAGCGACTTCTTTGGCTAAGAAATGCCGGTTTAATAATTTTTCATTAGCACCAGAAATCTTACTCCCCCATAAAAAGAGCGTTTCAGTGAGCATTAAAAGATACAAACTAAAAACGCGCAAATAATACTGCCCCCTAAATTCCTTTAAACGCACCCTAAGGCTATTTAAAACGCTTTTAATGAACAAGGGTAAGCCGATTAACGCTAAGGGGGCGAAAGTTTTTAAATCTATCTCTTGGCGCATGCTCAAAAGCAAAGGGAAAAGCCAGCCGCTCGCGCTCATAAAGGATAGTAACGATGGCTTTTTATCCAAAAGGGCTTTATAGAGCGTATAAGGGTAGTAGAGGAACAATAAGGGCGAATACAAAAGCATGAGTTCTAAGCAAGTGTCTATAAAATACCCGCTAGGCAAGCCTTTATTAAAATCCCCACTAAAAAGAGCGATATTTACGCCTAAACCTACCAAAGCAAAGATCGCGCTCTTAAAATAGCGTCTTCTTAAAGCGTAGGCAAAAACCCCTAGTAAAAGCGGGATGAACGCGCCGTCTAAAAACGCGCAAGCGCTAAGGATCAAATAAGGGATTTTTTGGGTTTTGATATACAAATAGCTAATCAAAAGCCCAAGGCTTAACACCAGCACGCTTTTAGCTAGTAAAATCGCAAAGAGATTCACCCCAGGCAATAAAGCGTAAGTCAATACCACATAAAGAGCGTCTTTAGGCTTTTTTAAAATCTTTCGCCCTATGATGTAGAATAAAAACATGTTGATGACGTGAGCGATCAAAAAAGGCAATCTCAAAGCCAAATCGTTTTGGCCTAAAATGGCGGTGCTTTTTTGAGCGATTTGAACAAACCACACATCGCTATAAAAAAAGTCCTTCGCTTCATTGTAACTGATAGAAATTTCTTCGCTCATCAACAGCCCCAAAGCCAGGACTAAAAAAACCATGACAATAAAAATTAAATCGCTTAAATCAAAGCTTCTTGTTTTTTTTTCCGGATAAATAAAATAGCGGAAATATAACAGAGCGCTTTGTAAGGGGCTTAGTTGCATGACTTAAATTTTTTTTAATTCTTTTAAAAGAGCGGGCAAGGCAATGAGTAAGCCTGAACATAAGATCAAAGCCACCCCTAAAGAGCTTTTAAGATCCAAAAATGTATCGCCTAAATACAGCCCAAACAATAGCCCCCAAACAATGCGGGTGTATTCAATGGGGGCGATGATCCCAGCAGGAGCGTTCATGTAAGCATAAGTTAAGAAATACTGCCCTAAAGTCCCGCTAATCCCTATTAAAGAAATCCACAAAATGTCTTCTTTTCTAGGGATATGAACGCCTGTGGATAAAAAAGGAATATCAATGAACATGCCCGCTAACCCAAGAAGGCTCATGCCAAAGGCAAACGCTAAAATCACGGCCTGCTTGTCGTAATATTCCCTCAAATCCCTTAAAGTGATATACGCTAAAGACACAAAGATCCCGCTCAATATACCCATAAGAATTTCAACCGACCCCACATTTTCCACGCTAGGATCGGAGATCAACACCACCCCCACTAGTCCGATGCATGCGGAAATTAACGCGCTTCTTTTGAGCTTTTCTTTCAAAAGCAAAGGGGAAAGGAGCACCGTATAAATGGGCGCGCATTGCGAGAAAGCCGTCGCTGTGGCGAGCGAAATTTTTTCAATATTGTAAAAAAACGCCAGCATGGCTAAGCCCCCCACAATGACCCTAAAAGCGAGCTTTTTAAAACCGCCTTGTTTGTAACTCTTCAAGCGGTAGGGTTTGAAAGGATAAATAAGCAAGAGTAAGAGCGTCATGGTAATGGAGCGGTAAAACACGTTTTCCATAGGGGAAAAATAATCCGCTGTGATTTTAACAAACGCGCTCATGATCCCAAAGCATAAATTCGCCAAGAGTATCATTGAAACGCCAAATAAAATGGTATTACGCATGCCTTTTACCCATCAATAAAGATTTTTAGGGTAGTTTAACCTAAAATCTCTAATTAAGGATTAAAGTTTTTAAGCTCTAAACGCATAAAAGTTGCATTGATTGATAAAATCATGGTATAACAACGCTCTAGGAGTTTTACCTTTTGTTTATCCATTTTAAGCTCCTTATAGAAATATGAAAACACAAAAACACGAATCCTTTTTGAAAATAAACTCCTAGACCCTTTTTAAAGGGTTTGAATGCCACCATTAGAAAAACTTTTAATCCATCGCCTTTTGAATTTTTTAGCCTCACTATGGAATGAATTTTGCTTAACATTAGCGTAAAATCCAATTTTAGGAAATTCACATGGCTGTTTCTTCTATCAATCAGTTTGATTCTAACCTCTATGGGCTTTTAAACGCTAAAAGCGCTCCTAAAGAAGACCTAGCTCCTATTGAAAGCACAGAAAAAATAGAGCGAGAAAAAAAGGACGCTCCAACAGAAAACCTCCCCTTTAATCCTGACAAGCGAGAGACTTACGGCTTTTTGGTGTTAGAATTGATGAGCGATAGAGAGTATGAGGCTTTTTTAAGGGCTACGGCCGGAATGGATGAGAGTCAAAAACGCCTTGCCGCCCAGTCGCTTTATAGCTTGACGGATTTTTATAACGGGAAATTCTCTAAAGAAGTGGAAAACGCCCCCAAGCAACCGGTGAATGGCTTGCACAAAAAAGCCTTTCAAACCTTTAACGCCACCAACCATAACGCTTTTTTGCAACGCTACCAAAACGCTTACAACAACCCTTCGTCTATGGATGTGGTTCTTTGAATGCTAGGGCTAAATGGGGCATTAATCATCAAAAACGCTTTTGAGCGTTTTTTATCACCAATGTTTTTGATTGAATCAAAACCAAAAATTTTGATTCAATCCGCTTCTTCCAAACTCTTAAACACTTTGATTAAATCTATATGCTCATCAATATCATGTACTCTTAAAATACTCGCTCCATTTTGCAACGCCATTAAATGCAAGCTCAAAGTGCCAGCGAGCCGGTTTTGAACTTCACGCCCAGTGATAAGCCCGATCGTGTTTTTACGACTCGCTCCCACCAATAAGGGTTTTTTGAATTTAAGAAAATGGCTTAAATGCTTGATTAAGGCTAGATTATGCTCTTTTAATTTAGCGAATCCAAACCCAATATCTAAAATAATATCTTGAAGCGCGTATTTTTCTAAAACCTCTAGTTTTTCCTTAAAAAAGCGATCCATTTCATCAAACAGGTTGTGGTAAAAAACATTTTCTTGCATGTCTTTGGGGGTTTTTTGAGTATGCATTAAAACGCAAGTGGGCTTGTAATCTCTTGCGACTTCTAGCATTTCAATACTATTAAAACCGCTCACATCATTAAGGATGGAAAAACAATGCTCCAAAGCCATTTGGGCGGTTTTAGCATGGTAGGTGTCTATGCTGAATTGAGTGCACTGGTAGAGTTTTTGGGATTTGATTTCTAATAAAATTTCTTTTAAGCGATCTTGCTCTATTTTTGGATCAATGATTTCACTCTGCGGTCTTGAACTGGCCGCGCCTATATCAATGAGCGTGATACCCTTTTCTAGCAATTGATAGATTTCTTCAAGCGCTTTTTTGCTACTAAACCGGCTCTTTTCATAGAAGCTATCCGGAGTCAAGTTTAAAACCGCCATGATCTGTGGGGCGTTAGGCTTAGGGGCTTTGAGGTGGCTTTTTAATTCTTGTGCTAAATGTTTAAGCCCAAAGGGTTGGGAATGGCACTTAACAATCAGGCGTTCTAATTGGTTAGCGCTCGCAATCAGCACCCCATCATAAAAAGGCTCTTTAGCCAAAATACAATCTCTTGGCGTGGCGAAATCGCCCCCAACGCTTATGGCTTCTTGCTTTAAAATCAGCGCAGCGCTTAAGGGCAGATGTTGGATTTCAAAAACAAAGCTAACGCCTTTTTGATACATATGGTTTTGTGCGATCTTTTCTGGGCCTATTTTTTGTAAAGCGTTTTTGAGCGCATCAGGGTTAAGGCGTTTTACAATCATGGCGTTTTCTTTTTAGATAAAAGGCTTAAAAGCAGGGGTAAAAGATTGTAGCTGAGCTTGTAATAAGAGCTGTTAGCTTTGATCGCTAAATCAAAGGCTTGCAATTCTTGCTCGTTTAAGGGGATCTTATGCCTGTTGATACTTTCTAACAGGCTTTCAATTTTTTCTCTCTGATTTTCTCTGGAATCAAAATTTTCTTTGTCTAAATTTTTCAAAAACGCATAAATGTCTTTCAAATCCAGCCTGGATAAATCCAAATCTAAAGGTTTTAGGGGGATTTTTTGGCGCTTGTCTTCTTTGATTAGGCGGGATTTAATGGTGGCTAGCACATGGTTTGGGCTTTTAGCGAACATGATAAAACAAACGTTATTCGGGGGTTCTTCTAAGATTTTTAAGAGCGCGTTTTGGGCTTCTACGCCATAGCTGGGCGCAGCGATTAAAAAAGCGTTCAGTTCGCTGTGTTTTAGGTGAGCTTTGGAAATCACTTCTTTGGCATGCTCTATTTTAAAATCCTTGTTAAAAGTTTTGATCACCTTTTTGTCTTTTTCAATAATTTCCGTGTAGAATTTAATATGATTTTTAAAAAGGCTTGCGGCCTCTTCTAAGCTCTCTTCAAGATTGTCCGTATAAACAAGGCGGTTGGAGTTTTTCACAGAGTAACCTTATTGTATAGCGCGCTAAAAAGCGCGTTTTCAAAGAGTTTGAAGAGTTGCAATAATTTATAATCTAACAAGCTATCATGCTCTTTTAAAAGCAAGCAATCTTCTTTAAGCTCTTCAAAAAGCCATAAAAAACTAGGGATTTTACTCAGTAGTAAGGTTTTTAAACTTTCATTTTCAATTTTCCCAACATGCCAAAACATGGGGTTTTGATAAGTCATCTCTATAGTGGCTAGAGAGAGATTCGCATCGTTTTTGGGGTAGAAAGAAGAAGCGTTAAAATCAATGACGGACAATAAGGGGCGCTCTTTTAAATCTTTAGGGTTTAAGTTAGAAAGAATGTAGTTTAAAAACCAGCGCCTAGAAGAATCCGCGCTCACCAACAGCGATCCGCCATTAAGCACATGCGAAATGGTTTGCGCGATGAGTTTGGCGTAGCTTGATCGCTCTAACTCCAACCACCCGCTTTGTTGGGCGATAAATTCCCCCTGATCGCGCACAAATTCCTTGATCCAGTCGTAGAAATTTTTCATTGATCCAATTGATACACCGCATGCAAGGTTCTAACCGCTAATTCAGCGTATTTAATGTCAATCAAAACCGAAATTTTAATCTCGCTTGTGGAAATCATCATGATATTGATATTGTCTTTGGCTAGGGCTTTAAAAGCGACGCTCGCCACCCCAGAATGCGACTTCATGCCCACGCCCACTATGGAAACTTTAGCGATATTTTCATCATAATCAATGGAATCCATTTGCGCTAAAAAAGGCTTTAAGGCTTGCTTGGTTTCTTCTATTTGGGTTTTAACGATCGTAAAATCCAAATCGGTTTTGCCGTCTCTGCCAATCGTTTGGACGATCATATCCACGTTAATGCGATACTCCGCTAAAGCGCCAAAGATTTCAGCGGCAATGCCAGGTCTGTCTTCCACGCCCTCCATGCTCACACGAGCCTGATTCTTATCCAATGCGATCCCACTCACTATAGGGGTTTCCATGCGTTCTCCTTTAAAGTCTTTTTCAGCCACAATGAGCGTGCCTTCGCTATGGTTAAACGAATTGCGAGTCACTAATTTCACGCTGAGTTTTTTGGCTAATTCTACCGAGCGGTTCAATAACACTTTAGCCCCCATAGAAGCCAGTTCAAGCATTTCATCATAGCTGATTTGCGCGATTTTTTGAGCCTTTTCTTCAATGCGCGGATCGGTGGTATAAACGCCATCCACATCCGTATAGATTTCACACAAATGCGCTTTTAAAGCCCCGGCCAAAGCGACCGCACTCAAATCGCTCCCCCCACGCCCTAAAGTCGTTGTTTCGCCTTGAATATCAGCGCCTTGAAACCCAGCGATCACCACAATGTAGTTTTTTTCTAAAAGCCCTGTGATGCGTTGGGTGTCAATGGATTGGATCACGGCGTTTTGAAAATGCGAGCTGGTTAAAATACCCGCTTCTTTCCCGCTCAAGGAAATGGCTCTATGCCCATACCTCTCTAACGCCATGCTCAAAGCCGCGCTTGAAATCCATTCCCCCGTGCTGACGATCCTGTCCATTTCTCGCTTGTTAGGGTTATGGCTGAAATTCTTGCCAAATTCTAAAAGCCGATCCGTTTCGCCGCTCATCGCCGAAACCACCACCACGACTTGATGCCCTAATTTAACGCTTTCTAAAACCCTTTGGGCGACATTGTGGATCCTTTCTGTGCTGCCCATGCTCGTGCCGCCGTATTTTTGAACGATTAACACCCTAAATACCCCTCTCTTCTGAAATAAGCAATGACTTGGCGGTACACTTGACGCTTAAAGGGAACGATTTTTTTAAGCAAATCCTTAAGATGGATGAATTGGTAAGCTCTAAATTCTGGCGTGTGTTTGTTCAAATCAATGTTGTTAGCATGCTTTAGGCGCACTAAAAAATAGCGTTGCTTTTGCCCGTCAAACGAATAGAATTTATGCTCCATATTGCTTGGGAAATCATAGGCGATCCATCTGGGGTATTGCGCTAAAATCTCTATTTCATTCGTGCCAATTTCTTCTAATAATTCTCTATGGAGCGCTTCTAAAGGGGTTTCGCCCTCATCAATGCCCCCTTGGGGGAATTGCCACGCTCCTTCAATATCTATGCGCTCAGCGATAAAAATTTCGCATGTATTAGGGTAATCTGGCGACACAATGATAGCCGCAACATTAGGACGATATTTTTTATGTAGCATAGGTCTTTATTTTAGCTCTTTCTTGTTTGATTAAGATGGTATTATAATGCATGCTGGCTTTAAGTAGGGTTAAGAATGCCATTAAAATCAAAAATTAAGAAAAAAAGGCTTGAAACTCATTTTAATAGCGCCCAAATAGCGCTATTAAAAATAAGAGAGTTTATTTGAGAGTGGGGATGTATTTGGCTAAAGCTTTGATGTCTTCATCGCTCAATTTTTTAGCTTGTGCGGCCATGACAGGATTCTTGTTGGCACCGTTTTTAAAATCCATAAGCTCTTTTTCAATTTCCGCTTCACTCATCATGTTGACGATTTTGCTTTTGCCTAAAGCTTTCTTTTCAAACTTAACCCCATGGCAAGCGGCACAACTTTTTGCAAGAGCCTTAACATCTGTTGCCATTAAAGCGTTTGCGAACGCTAAAACGCCTAAAGCCATAATAACCTTTTTCATAGTTTGTCTCCTCATGCTTATCAAAATAACCCTAAAATGATACAATTACAAGTTTAAGTTTCGCTTAAAATGAAATGAAAATGAGAGAAATAAATATGATTTTATACATTCATATCCCTTTTTGTGAAAATAAATGCGGTTATTGCGCTTTCAATTCTTATGAAAATAAGCATGGGCTAAAAGAAGAATACACTCAAGCGCTATGCCTGGATTTAAAGCATGCCTTAAATCAAACTGATGAACCAATTGAGAGCGTTTTTATTGGCGGCGGCACGCCTAACACTTTGAGCGTGGAGTCTTTTGAAAGGATTTTTGAAAGCATTTATCGCAATGCGTGCTTGAGCATGGATTGTGAGATCACCACTGAAGCTAACCCCGAATTGATTTCTAAAGCTTGGTGTCAAGGCTTAAAAGATTTAGGGATCAACCGCTTGAGTTTAGGGGTGCAAAGTTTTAGGGAGGATAAATTATTGTTTTTAGAGCGCCAACATTCCAAAAATATCGCTCCTGTGATAGAAACTATTTTAAAAAGCGGGATTGAAAATGTCAGCATTGATTTGATTTATAACACCCCATTAGACAATGAAAACTCTTTAAAAGAAGAATTAAAACTCGCTAAAGAACTCCCTATCAACCACTTGAGCGCTTATGCTTTGAGTGTTGAAAAAAACACGAAATTAGAAAAAAACGCCAAAAAACCCTCATGCACCAATTTTGACAATATAATAAAAGAGATTTTAGAGGGCTTTTCTTTCAAGCAATACGAAGTGTCTAATTACGCTAGAAACTATCAAGTCAAGCACCATTTAGCTTACTGGGGGGCTAAAGATTATTTAGGGTGCGGGGCTGGGGCTGTAGGCTGCGTGGCGAATGAGCGCTTTTATGCGAAAAAACTCATAGAAAACTACATCAAAGACCCCCTAAAACGCCAAGTTGAGACGCTTAATAAACAAGACAAGCGTTTAGAAAAGCTGTTTTTAGGCTTGAGGTGCGTGCTGGGGGTTGAGATTAGTTTCTTAGATGAAAATAAAGTAAAGTTTTTGATTGAAGAAAACAAGGCTTTCATTAAAAATGACCGATTGGTAGCGAGCGATTTTTTCATGGCCGATGAAATGGCTTTGTGGCTGTTATGATTGTAGGCTTTGCTTTAATCAAGCGTTAATGAAACGCTAGAAAGCGTTTTTTAATTAATGCCTACAAAATGTTTAGCCAAAAACCACCCGATAGCCACCCCAATAAGCCCTAAAAGGTTAGTGCCTAAAACATAAGAAATGGCTTCAAGGTATTGGGATTTTTGCAAGAGTTTTAAAGTGTCTAGCCCATAAGAAGAAAAGGTCGTAAAACCCCCTAAAACCCCAGTTACAAAGAAAATCCCAAAATCATCGCCAAAAACTTTTTTGGCGGCCAAATGCCCCATAAAGCCGATGACAAAACACCCTATGACATTCACGCTAAAAGTCCCTAAAGGGAAACTTTCAAACATTAAAAACTTACTGGGCATCATTTTGCCCACAAAATACCTTAGCGAACTCCCTATAGCCCCCCCTAAAGCGGCCCATAAAAAGACAAAATTCATGCATCATCCTTTAGAAAAACCATTGAGAGCATTATAATAAGATATTTTTAACATTCCTTAACTCTCAAATTTAAAGCCAGTTCTAAACACGCTTCTAAGGAAGGCTTTTTAGCAATATAGCTTTGAATGCCTTGTTCTTGTAAATAATGAGCGGTCGTGTTGCCAATGCTGATAGCGGTGTAATTTTCTAAAAATTCAAAATAGTGCAAAAAGGCTTTTGCATGGCTTATGGCGGTAAAAATAAGAACGCTCTTTTCTTTGGGCTTTAGGGTGTTTTGTTCGCTTAAGGTTAAATGTTTGAGCTTGTTTTCATAAACAACGGCTTGTTGGAAATTGATGCCATGCTCTAAAAGAATGGTGTCTAAAGAAGAGGCAATTTCTTTTGCCCTAAGATACAAAACGCTTTTTTTTTCTAATAAAGGAAGGATTTCTTTAGCGAACTCTTTGCCATGGGCTTTTTCCCCTATAAAGGTGGTTTTAAAATGGTGATCTTGTAGAGTTTTGGCGGTGGGTTCGCTCAAAGCGTAAGCAGGAATGTTTTGTAACATTTTGAGTTTGGGGCTGTTGTTTAGGGTTTCTAGCAAGGAAAACACCGCATTTTTAGAAGTGAAAACAAGGGCGTTAAAAGGGGTTAGATCCAATTCTAAGGGATAGTAGCGCAATTCATTTAAAATGAGAGTCTTATAAGGGGCGATTCTTTGAGAATGCACCCATACAATCTCCCTCATGTCTAGTTTTTTTTATCGCAAGTGTCATCATAGACCATTCTAAAGCCGTATTTTTCAAAATCATAGACATTGCCCTCTAAATAATAGGGCGTATAGCCTAATTCATGCATGCTTTTAGCCGCATCTAAAGCCCTGCGACCAGCCCTGCAGTGGAGCAACACTTTTTGATCTTTGTGCTTAGATAAAAAATCAGCGAGCTTTTCTTGGTCATTGACGCTAATGAGCGTGGCGTTAGGCAAATGCAATTCTTCATATTCGTCCAATTCGCGCACATCCACGACGATAAAATCATTGAAATTGACTTCTTCTAAACTGATTGCATAATCTTCGAGCATGTTTATCCTTAATTTTTAAAGTAAGGTTATGTTACAATGATTTGATAAATAGGAATGTTTAAGGAGAGTGTGTGGAAGAAAATTATCATGCTTTTTTCACCGAAGCGAGCGGGTTTTTAAACGAGCGGATCTTTAAGGATTATTTACGCCGTTTGGCTTATGGCATTGATGCGTCATGTTATCGTTATATCCCTAAAATAGTCGCTTGGGTGAAAAATGAAGAAGAAGTCCAAAAGCTTTGTGTTTTAGCCAAAAAGCATAGCGTTACATTGACTTTTAGAGCGGCTGGGAGCTCCTTATCAGGGCAGGCGAGCTGTGATGGGGTGCTAGTGGTGGTGGCGCATTTTTTCAAAGACGCTCAAATTTTAGACAACGCTCAAAGCATTCAGCTCTCATGCGGAGTCATAGGGAGTAACGCGAACGCTCTATTAAAACCTTACCATAAAAAAATAGGCCCGGATCCCTCTACGATAAACACCGCTATGATAGGGGGGATTGTCGCTAATAACGCTAGCGGGATGTGTTGCGGGGTGGAGCAAAACAGCTACAAAACCCTAAAATCCTTAAGAGTCATTTTAGCTGATGGCGCTCTTTTAGACACGGCTAATCAAGAGAGCGTTGAGAATTTCAAAAACGCGCACAAAGATTTGATTGAAGGGGTTTTGAACTTAAGAAAAGAAATCTTAAAAGATAAAGAATTGCACGCTTTAATTAAGAAAAAATACGAGATCAAAAACACCACCGGCTACAGCTTGAACGCTCTCATTGATTTTGAAGATCCGATTGAAATCATTAGCCATTTATTCATAGGCTCTGAGGGGACTTTAGGCTTTATTTCAAGCGTGGGATTAGAATGCGTGAAAGACTACGCTCATAAAACTTGTGCGTTATTGTTTTATGAAAATTTAGAGCGATGCGCCAAAGCCGCTCAAATTTTAGCCGCCTTAAAGGCCAAACAACCCGAAATGATTTCTTCAGCAGAGCTTATGGATTATGCGTGCTTAAAAAGCGTGAAAGGTTTGGAGGGCATGCCTAGTGTGGTTTTAGAAATCAAAGAACCTAACGCATGCTTACTCATTCAAAGCGAAAGCGATGATCCTTTAATTTTAGAAAACAACATGCAAGCGATTTTAAACGCTTTGAACGCGGTACCGGTCGTTTTAGATTCTCAAATCAGCAGTGATCCTAATGTTTATCAATCGTGGTGGAAGATCAGAAAAGGCATTTTCCCTATCGCAGCGTCAAAAAGAAAAAGCCAAAGCTCTGTGATCATTGAAGACATCTGCTTCAGTCAAGAGGATTTTGTAGAGGGGGCAAAAGCGATTGAAGGGCTTTTAAAAAAACATGGCTTTAAGGATAACAGCATTATTTTTGGGCATGCGTTAAGCGGGAATTTGCACTTTGTCGTTACGCCGATTTTAGAAAATGAAACCGAAAGAAAGGCGTTTGAAAATTTAGTTTCTGAGATGTTTTTAATGGTGAGTGAAAGCTCTGGCTCTATTAAAGCCGAACATGGCACAGGCAGGATGGTAGCCCCTTTTGTGGAAATGGAGTGGGGAGAAAAAGCCTATAAAATCCATAAACAAATCAAAGAATTGTTTGATCCTAATGGCCTTTTAAACCCTGATGTGATCATCACAAACGATAAAGAAATCCACACTAAAAATTTAAAGAGCATTTACCCTATTGAAGAGCATTTGGACATGTGCATGGAATGCGGGTTTTGTGAAAGGATCTGCCCTAGTAAAGATTTATCCTTAACGCCACGACAACGCATCGTTATCTACAGAGAGATAGAGCGTTTGAAAGAAAGGGTAAGCCATGGTTATGATGAAGATCAAGTTTTATTAGATGAGCTTTTAAAAGAGTCTGAATACTTAGCCCACGCCACTTGTGCGGTGTGCCATATGTGTTCTACCCTATGCCCTTTAGAAATTGATACCGGGAGCATCGCTTTAAATCATTATCAAAAAAACCCTAAAGGCGAAAAGATCGCTTCAAAGATCCTTAATAACATGCAAATAACCACAAGCGCGGCTCGTTTTTCTTTAAAAAGCGCTTTCGTGGTTCAAAAACTCATAGGCCCTCACAACTTGGTGAGCCTAACCAAAGGGATTAAAAAATTCATCAAACCTTTCCCCAAAGCCTTTCATTACATGCCCAAAAACAACGCCTATCCTTTAGAAAATAAAACGCTTAAGGGTGGAGAAAAAGTCATTTATTTCAGCACCTGCATCAACCGCTCGTTCGCTCCATCAACCAAAATGGCGGATAAAAGATGCATTCAAGAAGTGTTTGAATCCCTATGCCAAAAAGCCAAGGTTTCTGTGGTGTATCCTAACGGATTAAACGCGCTTTGTTGCGGGAAAGCCTTTATCAATTACACCGACTTAACCAAGCAAAACAATGAAAAAAACCATGCGATCTTTTTACAATTAAGCGATAACGGCAAGATACCGATTGTTTTAGACCATAGCGCATGTTCGACGCATTTTATCAAGCAAATGAAAGCTTATAAAGATCTGAAAGTCTATGATTTGAGCGTCTATATTGAAGAAGTTCTAAGCCCAAAATTAAAATTCAACCCCATTAACGAAGACATAGGGTTATACACGATGTGCGCTTTAAAGTTAGAAAATAAAGAAGAGTTGTTATTCAATTTGGCTAAAAAATGCACTTTAGGCGAGATTGTTATCCATAAAGAGACGGGTTGTTGCGGCTTTGCGGGGAATAAGGGCTTTTTCACCCCTGAATTGAACGAGAGCGCTTTAAACGGCTTTCAAGAATTTTACCAATCCTATGATCTTAAAAGGGGCTTTTCCACTTCTAGCACTTGTGAAATTGGTTTGAGTGAAAAAACCCAATTTGCTTGGCAGCATATCGCTTATTTAGTGGATGCTTGCACGCTTTAATGGTGTATAATTAAAGAATTTCTTTAAAGGGTAAAGGCATTGGATAACACTCTCAAACATCTTGCCATTATTATGGATGGTAATGGCAGGTGGGCTAAATTAAAGAATAAAGCTAGGGCTTATGGGCATAAAAAAGGTGTAAAAACCCTAAAAGACATTACGATCTGGTGCGCTAATCATAAGTTAGAATGCTTGACTTTATACGCTTTTTCTACGGAAAATTGGAAACGCCCTAAAAGTGAAGTGGATTTTTTAATGAAAATGCTTAAAAAATACCTTAAAGATGAGCGATCCACTTATTTAAATAATAACATACGCTTCAGGGCGATAGGGGATTTAGAGGGCTTTTCTAAAGAATTACGAGATACGATTTTACGGCTTGAAAGTGATACCAGGCATTTTAAGGATTTTACGCAAGTTTTAGCCCTTAATTACGGATCTAAAAACGAGCTTTCAAGGGCGTTTAAAAGCTTGCTAGAAAACCCGCCTAACCATATCAATAATATAGAAAGCTTAGAAAATGAAATCTCTCATCGTTTAGACACGCATGATTTGCCGGAAGTGGATTTGTTGTTGCGAACAGGGGGGGAAATGCGCTTGTCTAATTTTTTATTGTGGCAATCTAGTTATGCGGAATTGTTTTTCACGCCGATTTTATGGCCTGATTTCACCCCTAAAGATTTAGAAAACATCATTAGCGATTTTTACAAAAGAGTGCGCAAATTTGGGGAATTAAAATGCTAGTAGAAATAGAGAATTTGACTAAAACTTATGGGAGTTTAAAAGCGCTAGACAATATCAGTTTGAAACTACCCAAACAGCAATTTATAGGGCTTTTAGGGCCTAATGGGGCGGGTAAAACCACTCTGTTAAAGATTTTAGCTGGATTGAATTTGAACTATCAAGGGGAAGTGAAAATTTTAAATCAAAAGATCGGTATAGAGACTAAAAAAAGCGTGGCGTTTTTAAGCGATGGCGATTTTTTAGATCCTAAATTAACGCCTTTAAAAGCGATCGCTTTTTACAAGGATTTTTTTAGCGATTTTGATGAATCAAAAGCCCTAAATTTACTGAAACGCTTTAGCGTGCCTTTAAAAAGAGAGTTCAAAGCCCTTTCAAAAGGCATGAGGGAAAAATTGCAGCTGATTTTAACCCTATCACGAAACGCTTCTTTGTATCTTTTTGATGAGCCGGTGGCTGGGATTGACCCTATTGCAAGAGAAGAGATTTTTGAGTTAATCGTTAGTGAGTTTAGCCAAAACGCAAGCTTGTTAGTCTCTACGCATTTGGTGGTGGATGTGGAAAAGTATTTAGACAGCGCGATTTTTTTAAAAGAAGCTAAAGTGGTGGCTTTTGGGGATGTGGGGGAATTAAAAAAAGGATATAGCAGTTTGGAGGTAGCGTATAAAGAAAGGCTGAAATAAATCAGTCAGTTTGTCTTAAAACGCCCAAACGCCAATTAAAACTATCACAGATCGCTTGAATATTTTTGCATGGAATTTCTTTAAAATTTAAGTATAATTGTAAGCATCGCCTAGATGATTCGTGTTTCTTATTGATGGCAAGTTCGTTGAAAAAATAAGTTAGGCTAAGGTAGTGGTTTTTGTGTGATGGCATTTTTTAAATCTGCCCCTAAGAAAATCCTCCTAGCCTTATTAGTGTAGGTTTGTTGAACTTATGCGCATGTAAAAGTAGCGGTCATCTGGGTTTAAAAACAACCACATTGCAGGAAAGACATGAAAGATAACAATAACTATAATGTTTTAATTGTGGGGAATAAGGGGCGAGAGTATGCTTTGGCTCAAAGGCTTCAGCAAGATGAGCGAGTGAATGCTTTGTATTTTTGTTTGGGTAATGGTGGCACTCAAGATTTAGGTGAGAATCTGGAATGCGAACATTACGAGCATATCGTGGAATTAGCCCTGAAAAAACAGATCCATTTAGCCATCATTTCAGAAGAGGAGCTTTTGATTTTAGGGCTTACAGAAATGCTAGAAAAAGCGGGGATTTTAGTGTTTGGGGCTTCTAAAGAAGCGGCTAAGTTAGAGGCTTCTAAAAGCTATATGAAAGCTTTTGTTAAAGAGTGCGGTATCAAAAGTGCATCTTACTTTGAAACAAACGATTTAAAAGAAGCTCTCAATCACATTCAAAACGCTTCCTTCCCTTTAGTGATTAAAGCGTTGAATAAAAACACAAGCATTGTCCATCATCAAGAAGAAGCGCTAAAAATCCTTGAAGACGCTTTCAAACAAAATAATGAGCCTGTGATCATAGAGCCTTTTTTAGAGGGGTTTGAGCTTTCAGTTACAGCGCTCATAGCCAATGATGATTTTATCTTGTTGCCCTTTTGCCAAAACTACAAACGCTTATTAGAGGGGGATAATGGAGTCAATACAGGGGGTATGGGGGCCATCGCTCCTGCAAACTTTTTCTCTAATGAATTGGAAGAGAAAATAAAAAATCATATCTTTAAACCCACTTTAGAGAAATTTCAGGCTAATAACACGCCTTTTAAAGGGGTTTTACTCGCTGAAATTGTGGTCATAGAAGAAAAGGGCGTTTTAGAGCCGTATTTATTGGATTTTAGCGTGCGTTTTAAAGATATTGAATGCCAGACGATTTTACCCCTTTTAGAAAGCTCGCTTTTAGATTTGTGTTTGGCTACAGCCAAAGGGGAATTAAATTCTCTTGAACTGGTGTTTTCTAAAGAATTTGTGATGAGTGTCGCACTCGTTTCTAGGAATTACCCCACTAGCTCTTCGCCCAAGCAAACCCTTTATATTGATCCGGTTGATGAAAAAAAGGGCCATTTGATTTTAGGGGAGGTGGAGCAGGATAATGGCGTGTTTGAAAGCAGTGGGGGGAGGGTGATCTTTGCCATTGGCAGAGGAAAATCCTTATTAGAAGCCAGAAACCATGCTTATGAAATCGCTCAAAAGGTGCATTTTGAAGGCATGTTTTATCGCAAGGATATTGGTTTTAAGGTGTTAGATTTGAAAGAATATTCTTAAAGGTTAAAGTTTAAGACAAACCAAAGAGTTTGTCTTGTTTGTTTTTGAATGCGCTCTCCAAATTTAGAAAAAGAAGAAACTGAAATCATAGAAACGCTCCTTATGCGTGAAAAAATGCGTTTATGCCCCTTGTATTGGCGCATCTTAGCGTTTTTAACCGATGGTTTGTTGGTAGCGTTTTTATTGAGCGATCTTTTAAGGGCGTGCGATTTCTTGCATTCTTTATACTGGTTAGCTAACCCCATTTATCATGGCGTGTTTGTCATAGTGAGTTTTATCATCTTGTATGGCGTTTATGAAATCTTTTTTGTGTGTTTGTGCAAGATGAGTTTGGCTAAACTGGTTTTTAGGATTAAGATCATAGATATTTATTTAGCGGATTGCCCCAGTAGGGCTATTTTATTGAAGCGTTTAGGGTTAAAGATCGTGGTTTTTCTATACCCCTTTTTATGGTTTGCGGTGTTTAAAAACCCCTATCATAGGGCGTGGCATGAAGAAAAAAGCAAAAGTCTTTTGGTGTTGTTTTAAAATGATTCGTTGGTTTTATGTGGTGTTTTTTTTGTTATTGAGCGTATCAGACGCTAAAGAAATCGCTATGCAACGATTTGACAAACAAAACCATAAGATTTTTGAAATCCTTGCGGATAAAGTGAGCGCCAAAGACAATGTGATAACCGCCTCAGGGAATGCGATTCTATTGAATTATGACGTGTATATTCTAGCGGACAAGGTGCGTTATGACACCAAGACTAAAGAAGCGTTATTAGAAGGCAATATCAAGGTTTATAGGGGCGAGGGTTTGCTCGTTAAAACCGATTATGTGAAATTGAGTTTGAATGAAAAATATGAGATCATTTTCCCCTTTTATGTCCAAGACAGCGTGAGCGGGATTTGGGTGAGCGCGGATATTGCTAGCGGGAAGGATCAAAAATATAAGATTAAAAACATGAGCGCTTCAGGGTGCAGCATTGACAACCCCATTTGGCATGTCAATGCGACTTCAGGCTCATTTAATATGCAAAAATCGCATTTGTCAATGTGGAATCCTAAGATCTATGTCGGCGATATTCCTGTATTGTATTTGCCCTATATTTTCATGTCCACGAGCAACAAGCGCACCACTGGGTTTTTATACCCTGAGTTTGGCACTTCCAACTTAGACGGGTTTATTTATTTGCAACCCTTTTATTTAGCC
This sequence comes from Helicobacter pylori, assembly GCF_014496965.1. GTDB lineage: Bacteria > Campylobacterota > Campylobacteria > Campylobacterales > Helicobacteraceae > Helicobacter > Helicobacter pylori_CZ. The sequence goes on from NZ_JACTCR010000001.1 coordinate 105,678, forward strand.
CCCAAAAACTCATGGGATATGACCTTTACCCCACAAATCCGCTATAAAAGGGGTTTTGGCTTGAATTTTGAAGCGCGCTACATCAACTCTAAAGACGACAGGTTTTTATTCAATGCGCGCTATTTTAGGAATTACACCCAATACGTCAAACGCTATGATTTGAGGAATCAAAATATCTATGGTTTTGAATTTTTAAGCTCCAGTAGGGACACTTTACAAAAATACTTCCATCTTAAGTCTAATATTGACAATGGGCATTACATTGACTTTTTATACATGAACGATTTGGACTATGTGCGTTTTGAAAAGGTCAATAAGCGTATCACAGACGCCACGCACATGTCTAGGGCGAATTACTATTTGCAAACAGAAAACAATTATTACGGTTTGAATATCAAGTATTTTTTAAACCTGAATAAAATCAATAACAACCGCACTTTCCAATCTGTCCCTAATTTGCAATACCATAAATATTTAAATTCTTTGTATTTCAGGAATTTATTGTATTCAGTGGATTATCAGTTTAGAAACACTGCAAGAGAGATCGGCTATGGCTATGTGCAAAACGCTTTGAATGTGCCGGTGGGTTTGCAATTTTCTTTGTTTAAAAAGTATTTGTCTTTAGGGCTTTGGAATGATCTCCAACTATCTAATGTGGCTTTAATGCAATCTAAAAATTCCTTCGTGCCTACGATCCCTAATGAATCAAGAGAATTTGGAAACTTTGTGTCTTCGAATTTTTCCATGTATGTGAATACGGATTTGGCTAGAGAATACAACAAGCTTTTCCACACGATCCAACTGGAAGCGATTTTCAACATCCCTTATTACACCTTTAAGAATGGCTTATTTTCTCAAAACATGTATGCTTTAAGCGCGCAAGCTTTAAACAGCTACACCTCGCCTTTATTGAGAGATTACGATTATCAAGGGCGTTTATATGACTCCGTGTGGAATCCTAATAGCATTTTACCTAGCGATGCGAGCAATAAAACGGTGAATTTAACCCTAACGCAATACCTTTATGGCTTAGGGGGGCAAGAGTTGTTGTATTTTAAAATATCGCAACTCATCAATCTTGATGATAAAGTTTCGCCCTTTAAAATGCCCCTAGAAAGCAAGATCGGGTTTTCGCCCTTAACGGGATTGAACATCTTTGGGAATGTTTTTTATTCGTTTTATCAAAACCGCTTAGAAGAAATCTCTGTGAACGCCAATTACCAACGCAAATTTTTAAGCTTTAACCTCTCTTATTTTTTAAGGAACAATTTTAGCAGTGGGATTAATAGCATTGTAGAAAATCCTGCGGATTATTTAAAGGCGGGTTTTAGCAACGACTTTGGCTATTTTTCCATGAGCGCGGATGTGGGTTATGATATTAGAAACAATGTGGTTTTAAATTGGAATGTGGGGATTTATAAAAAAATCCGTTGTTTTGGGATTGGCTTTCAATTCGTCAACCAACGACGCCCTATCCTTACTGGCGATCCCAACCAGCCTATAAGAGTGTTTGAAAATAACTATGTTAAGCTAGAATTAGACTTTTCACCGATCACTAAAACCAATGTGACTTACCGCTCTTTGCAGCGTAAGTGAGGAAAGGAACAGATTTGAATACGGACTTTAGCCATATCACCGATATTGAGGGCATGCGTTTTATCAATGAAGAAGACGCTTTAAACAAATTGATTAATGAAATCCACACGCGCCACATTGATTTAAAAGATTCCATCATGCTCGCTTTGAGTTTTAACGCCTTGTATTTAGCTAACGCTTTAGCACAAAAATTTGGGGCGACTTATGATATACTTTTTTTAGAACCTATCTTAGCCCCTTTAAACTCAAAGTGTGAAATCGCTTTAGTGAGTGAAAGCATGGATATTGTGATGAATGAAAGTTTAATCAATTCCTTTGACATCGCTTTAGACTATGTTTATGGGGAAGCCAAGCGGGCTTATGAAGAAGACATTCTGTCTCACATCTATCAGTATCGCAAAGGCAATGCGATTAAAAGCTTAAAAGATAAAAATATTTTTATCGTAGATAGGGGGATTGAGACCGGGTTTAGAGCAGGGTTAGGCGTGCAAACTTGTTTGAAAAAAGAATGCCAAGACATTTACATTTTAACCCCCATTCTCGCGCAAAATGTCGCTCAAGGCTTAGAAAGTTTGTGCGATGGGGTGATTAGCGTGTATCGCCCTGAATGTTTTGTCTCTGTGGAGCATCATTATAAAGAACTCAAGCGATTAAGCAATGAAGAAATTGAAAAATACTTGGGCGCTAACAACGCGTCCAATCTCAAAAAGGAACATTAAATATGGATTTTATCACCATCAACTCTGGTAACAGAACCGAAGAATTCGCTCTCAAACAAGTGGCCAAACAAGCCACTAGCTCTTTAATGTATCGCTTAGGAAAAACCCTTATTTTAGCGAGCGTGTGTATAGAAAGAGAGCCTGTGAGTGAAGATTTTTTGCCTTTAGTGGTGCAGTTTTTAGAAAAATCTTATGCAGCCGGTAAAATCCCGGGCGGTTTTGTTAAAAGAGAAGGCAGAGCGCAAGATTTTGAAATCTTAACCTCTAGGCTCATAGACAGGACTTTACGCCCTTTATTCCCTAAAGGTTACCGCTACCCTACCCAAATCACTTTAATGGTTTTAAGCCATGATATTGAAAACGATTTGCAAGTTTCTGCTTTAAACGCCGCTTCAGCCGCCCTCTTTTTAGCCCATATCGCTCCTATTAAAAGCGTGGGCGCTTGCAGGATCGCTAGGATGGATAACGAATTTATCATTAACCCTAGCGCAAGCCTTTTGAATCAATCCAGTTTGGATCTGTTCGTGTCCGGCACCAAAGAGAGTTTGAACATGATAGAAATGCGCTCTTTGGGGCAAAAATTAAACGCTTTAGAAGAGCCTTTAATGCTAAAAGCTTTAGAATTGGCTCAAAAAAGTTTGAAAGAAACCTGCACGCTTTATGAAGAGGCTTTCACGCCCTATCAAAACGAGCTTCTTTTTAAAGAGGGCGAAGGGATAGCCCTTAATGAAAGGCTGTTGGATTTATTAACAAATCAGTATTTTGATGAAATCATCAAAGGCATTGAAAGTTCTGCTTTGAGCGAGCGAGAGAATGTTTTCAAAGAAGTGGCTAGAAAAATCAGCGAAGCCCACTCAGAATTCAGTTTAGAAGAAATTGAATTGTCTTTAGAGAAGGTGAAAAAAACCGAGATCAGACGCATGATTATTCAAGATAAGATCCGCCCAGATAAGCGCGCGTTAGAAGAAGTGCGGCCCATTTTGATAGAGAGCGATTTGCTCCCCATGGCGCACAGCTCCATTTTATTCACTAGGGGGCAAACTCAAAGCTTAGTCGTAGGGGTTTTAGGCACGGATAATGACGCTCAAACCCATGAGAATTTGGAGCATAAAGCCCCTATCAAAGAGCGCTTCATGTTTCATTATAATTTCCCTCCTTTTTGCGTGGGCGAAGCGAGCTCTATTGGCGCGACTTCAAGGCGCGAATTAGGGCATGGGAATTTAGCTAAAAGAGCCTTAGAAACGAGCATTAAAAATAAAGAGCAGGTGATACGATTGGTTTCTGAGATTTTAGAAAGCAATGGTTCAAGCTCAATGGCGAGCGTGTGCGCAGGGTCTTTAGCCCTTTATGCAAGCGGTGTGGAAATTTACGATTTAGTCGCTGGGGTGGCTATGGGCATGGTGAGCGAGGGGCAAGATCACGCCATTTTAAGCGATATTAGCGGTTTAGAAGACGCCGAAGGCGATATGGATTTTAAGATTGCCGGGAATGTAGAAGGCATTACGGCTATGCAAATGGATACCAAAATGAGCGGTATCCAATTAGAGGTTTTATACCAAGCCTTACTCCAAGCCAAAAGAGCGCGCAAACACATTTTAAAAATCATGCATGAAGCGAAAGAAAAGATCGTGATCAATTTTTCCCATTTGCCCACAACTGAAATTTTTAATGTCGCGCCAGATAAAATTATAGAAATTATCGGTCAAGGGGGGCGCGTGATTAAAGAGATAGTAGAAAGGTTTGAAGTTAAGATTGATTTGAACAAACCGAGCGGTGAAGTGAAAATCATGGGGAATAAAGAGCGCGTTTTAAAAACTAAAGAATTTATTTTAAACTATTTGCATTCTTTAGATCAAGAATTGGAGCGATACGCTATTGATGAGGTGCTAGAAGCTCAAGTGAAACGAATCGTGGATTTTGGGGCGTTTTTAAGCTTGCCTAAGGGAGGCGAAGGCTTGTTAAGAAAGCAAAACATGGACAGGTGTCAAGTGATCTTAAAAGAAGGCGATAGCATCAGGTGTAGGGTGATTAGTTTCAATAAGGGTAAAATCGCTTTGGATTTGGCTTAAAATTTTTAAAAAGCGTTTTTAAAAGAGATTTTAAGCAAATTTAGATTAAAATGAGTCCTTGCTTGTATTTTTGAAAGTAGAGGAACGATTCGAAATGAAAATCAAGCCTAATTTTTGAAACGGAGTGCGAAAATGAAATTTTTAGCGTTATTTTTTCTGGCTTTAGCGGGCGTTGCTTTCGCTCATGATGGTGGCATGGGTGGGATGGATATGATTAAATCTTATTCTATCTTAGGAGCGATGATCGGTCTAGGGATTGCCGCTTTTGGTGGGGCGATCGGCATGGGGAATGCGGCCGCAGCGACCATTACAGGCACAGCGAGAAACCCAGGAGTGGGCGGTAAATTGCTCACAACCATGTTCGTGGCCATGGCGATGATTGAAGCGCAAGTGATCTATACTCTAGTGTTTGCTATTATCGCTATTTATAGTAACCCATTCTTAAGTTAAGGGTTTTGATAGGCTAAATTATTGCTTAAAAAGCATGATTTAGCTATAATATTTTCTTATTTTTGAATTTTTAGCACTGGTGGTGGAATTGGTAGACACGCCATCTTGAGGGGGTGGTGGGAGCAATCTCGTGCGAGTTCGAGTCTCGCCCAGTGCACCATTAAGTTTTTTTAAGGAATAAGTGGGTATAATCTCACTCTTTGCTCTATACACGCCGAAGTGGTGGAATTGGTAGACACGCTAGACTCAAAATCTGGTGGGAGCAATCCCGTGTCGGTTCGAGTCCGACCTTCGGCACCACTACTAGTAATTTTTTTCAATCTGCTTTTTATTTTTTCGTTTAAAATAGTTTTATTCCAAATAAATGCCAAATCAATGATGGATTAGCGGGTTTTTAAGCCTTTTTAAAGGGTTGTTTAAGAGAATTTAAAGAAATTAAAAGAGAGAGCGTTTTACCCTATTAATTTTTTACTCCATTAAAAGGAGTGTGAGTTTGGGTATAATGGCAAGAAAAATTTGCATCAAGTTTTATTGGAATGGATGAGAAAAATCTGCTTAAGTCATGTTGATCCAAATATTTTTTAACCGGAGACTCTGTCATGCTAGATCTGTCTTATAGCTTGGAGCGTGTCTTGCAAGAAGACCCGGCAGCTAGGAATAAGTGGGAGGTGCTCTTGCTTTATCCGGGCATTCATGCGCTGCTTTGTTACCGCCTAGCGCATGCGTTGCACAAGCGGAGGTTTTACTTCATCGCTCGTGCACTTTCTCAGTTAGCGCGCTTTATCACTGGGATAGAAATCCATCCGGGCGCTAAGATTGGGAGGGGGCTTTTTATCGATCATGGCATGGGTGTGGTGATTGGCGAGACCACAGAGATTGGAGATGATGTTACCATTTATCATGGCGTAACTCTGGGTGGCACGGGCAAATTTAAGGGCAAGCGCCACCCTACTTTAGGCAATCGTGTGGTAGTGGGGGCAGGGGCTAAGGTCTTGGGTGCGATTTGCGTGGGCGATGATGTGAAGATCGGAGCTAATGCGGTGGTGCTTTCAGATTTGCCCACGGGTTCTACGGCTGTAGGCGCTAAAGCTAAAACCATCACAAAAGATCGTTAATTTTAGACAAGTGGTTGAGCTAATTTGAGCGATGCGGGTTGTTTTGAGGGTAAATTGATTTAATGTTGCAGAGAGGGATTTTATGAGAGTTAAGCGGGTTTGTTGTTAAGCTATTCTTTAGGGATTTTGCGATCAAATACTTAAATACTCGAATTAGGTTTATTTGTTAGTTAGACTATAGACTAGACTGGTAGTTTGGCGTTGGGTATATCACAATTTATATTTTAGGAGATTTATAATGGTGGTTGTAATTAAAGTCGTTAATGGCAAAATACAGGAATATGAGAATGGTAGCCATAAGAGAACCTATGGTAGTAATATCGTAGCTGCAGATACTGATGGGCATATTGTTGCTGCTGTTACTGCAAAGGGTAAGGTAGAAGAATATAAGAATGGTAGTCATAAAAGAACCTACTAGAAAATAGGGTAATAGCGACAAAAGTTTTGATACATTCAGCTAGTGGGGGGTGTTGCTGTTTTTTTGGCAGTATTTTAATGAGCAGTTGCGATAGAAAAAGTCTTTATTGGCAATAGGGGGGGTTGTCTCGTTGTTTTAATGAAGCGATTGATAGGGCGTGCGGTGTTAAAAAACGATCATCGTTTCACATAGGATTGATTAGTTGGTTTTAAGATTATTGTAATTGTGGGGGTTAAGACTTATTCATAATCAAGTTATGTTACAATACATAAAATTTAATTTTAATAATAGCCATACTTATTTTAAAGAAGCATACAAACACGGATCAATGAACTATATCGGCTCTAAATACAAGCTCATTCCCTTTATTAAGGAAAATATCCATGCGGTTGTAGGGGACAACCTTTCTGGTGCGATTTTTTGTGATCTGTTCGCTGGGACGGGCATTGTGGGGCGCGCGTTTAAAAAAGCCGTTAATAAGGTTATTTCTAATGATTTGGAATATTATAGCTTTGTTTTGAATCAAAATTATATCGGCAACATTCAAGAAATCCCTAACCAAGAAGAGCTTATTGATGAGATTAATAGCGTTGCTTTAAAAAAAGGCTTTATCTATTCGCATTATTCTTTAGGGGGGAGTTCAAGGCAGTATTTTAGCGAAACAAACGCTCAAAAAATTGATGCGATGCGTTTAAAAATTGAAGAGCTTAAGCTTTCTCAAAACATTGATAATTGCACGTATTATTTTTTGCTCGCATCGTTATTGGAGAGCGCGGACAAGGTGGCTAACACCGCTTCAGTTTATGGGGCTTTTTTAAAACGCCTTAAAAAAAGCGCTCAAAAAAAACTCATTTTAAAAGGCGCTCATTTTGATGTGAGTTTAAACGCTAATGAAGTGTATCAACAGGATTCTAATGATTTGATTGGAAAGATTTCAGGGGATATTTTGTATTTAGACCCTCCTTATAATGCGAGGCAATACGGGGCGAATTACCATTTATTGAACACGATTGCTGCTTATACGCCCTTTATTCCAAAAGGCAAAACCGGCTTGCCCAGTTACCAGAAATCCTCTTTTTGCTCTCGTTCTCAAATCTTAAACGCTTTTGAAAATTTAATCAAAAAAGCGCGATTCAAATATATCTTTTTAAGCTATAACAATGAAGGGCTTATGAGCGAGACAGAGATTAAAAATATCTTAAAAAAATACGGCGCTTACTCCTTAGTTACTAAAACTTACATGCGTTTTAAAGCGGACAACAAACGCGCCCATAAAGCCGCGCACACCAAAGAGTGTTTGCATATTCTTATCAAATAAGAGTCAAAATAACCCAACCTTTAAAAAGGGGCTTTAAGTTAAAAATCTAAAGAGCGTTAGAGTTTTTAAATAAGGCTTTAGCCGGCAGTATTTGATTAAAACCAATCCAAACACTTCAATGATGGCAAAAATAATCGCTTAAATAAGGTAAAATGAAACCAAAATAAGCCTATAAAAAGGGGAAATCATGGCGCTTGAAGTGGTTTTATGGGATTTTGATGGCGTGATTTTTGACAGCATGCATTTAAAATATGAAGGGTTTAAGGCGTTGTTTCAAAAGCATGGCAACGATAGTAAAGAGGATTTGAAACAATTTGAAGTTTATCACTATCAAAGTGGGGGGATTTCAAGGAATGAAAAGATCCAATACTTTTATAATGAGATTTTAAAAACCCCTATCGCTCAAGAAGAAATAGATGCATTAGCCCTAGAGTTTGGCGCTATCATAGAGCAAAAGCTTTTTGATAGGGGGCATTTGAACAGCGAAGTGATGGCGTTTATTGATAAGCATTATCAAAATTACATTTTCCATATCGCTTCAGCGGCCTTGCATAGCGAATTGCAAGTGTTGTGCGAGTTTTTAGGGATCATTAAGTATTTTAAGAGCGTTGAAGGGAGTCCGCCTAATAAACCCAAAATCATCGCTAATATCATTCAAAAATACGCCTATAACCCAAGCCGCATGCTAATGATAGGCGATAGCATCAACGACTATGAAAGCGCTAAGGCTAATAAAGTGGCGTTTTTGGGCTATAACAGCAAGGTTTTGAAAAATTTAGTGGGTCAAAACGGCTATCAAGGGGAGTATTTAGAGGGCTTTAAGGGGTTTGATTTGCAAAATTTCATGAAAGAGTGAAGCCGCTTGATCAGCCAAGCTTGTCTTTGTGCTGGCTCATGTCAATGATGACTTCACAGCGTTCAATCGTGCTTAAGCGGTGGGCGATAACGATTAGGGTTTTATTTTTGGCAATTTGATAGATTTCATCCATGATTTTACTCTCGGTTTCATTGTCTAGGGCTGAAGTGGCTTCATCTAAAACCAAAATTTCTGGGTTATCGTATAAGGCTCTTGCGATGCCTATGCGCTGTTTTTGACCGCCGCTAAGCTTAGCGCCCCCTTCGCCCACTTGGGTTTTAAGGCCCTCATGCTCGCATAAAAAATCATAGATATGAGCCATTTTACACACCTTAATCAAGCGTTTTTCATCAATCGTGCTCCCAAAAGCGATATTATCCCCCACAGTGCCATCAAAAAGGTAAATATTTTGGGGGATATAGCCTATTTTTTTACGCCATGATCGTATATTTTCTTTGGTTAAAAGGGTGTTGTCAATAAAAATTTCCCCACTTTTAGGGTAGGTAAGCCCCATAATAATATCCGCCAGCGTGGATTTCCCGCACCCGCTATGGCCTATAAGAGCGATTTTTTGACCTTTTTGAATGGTGAGGTTGAAATCCTTTAAAACCGGGTGTTTTGACTTGTAAGCGAATGAAATGTTTTGGAGAGTGATTTTTTCATTAAAGTCTAAAGGGACTAAATCCTCTTCAACGATGGTCTTAGAAAGGCTTTTAAAAACAACATTGGTTGCAAGCTGGTTGTAAGCGATTTCATTGTAATAGCTGATCACTCCAGTCACAGAAGGGAGTATGCGATAAAGCGCTAGGGCATACATAGAAATGGTAGGGAGCACCATTCTAGCTTCGCCGTATTTGAATAAGATGTAAGCGACCGCTAAAATCAACAAACTAAAACCCACGGTTTCTATTGAATACCTGGGGACCACTTGCAAAGTGGAGTAAATGATCTCAGTGTCATGGGCTTTACGGCTATTTTCTCCAAAAAGCTTGTGGGCTTCTTCGTGGTTGTCTTTGAGTTTAGTGATCTTGAAATTGCTGAAAAATTTTGAAAAGACTTTAAGCGTTTGCGCTTTGGATTTGGCGGCCATCTCACCCTTTTTTTTGATAAGGACGGTGACTTTTTTGACAATAAAAAAAATTTGTAAGGCGAGGATCGTGGTAAAAACGAGCGTTATTTTCCAATTAGTCAATATGAGCGTGGAATAGAAAAAAACGATCACGGTTATTTCGGTCAATAAACTCAAAAAAGCGTTAAAGCTCATAAACATGCCCTCCGCTTTATTGTTGATAATGTCTCTTAAAGAATCCAGGTTGTGGTTGAGATGCGATAAATAGTTGTTTTTGATGTGTTGCAAGAAGAGTTGTTGTTTGATTTGATAAGCCTTCTTGTTTGAAAAACGCCCTCTTAAATAGGTAAAAAACACCCCATAAAACATCCTAAACAAATAAATCCCCACCAAACAGAAACTAAAGAAATACATGAGACGAACAGGAGATGAAAAATGGAAAAAATCATAGACCATTTTCCAATCTTTATCGTCTAAAGCCCTGCTAGGATCGGAAGCGAGAGTGATGAAAGGCATCAGAAGAGTTAGGGACATCACTTCCACAAAAGAAGAAAAAACAGCCATCAACACAAGCAGGAAAAAAATCATTTTTTCCTTGAAAGTGATGAGCCTATAGATTTGCTTTAAAGAACGTAAAAAATATTTTAAAGTAGGAATTTTATGTTTTTTTTTCGCCATAATTTAAGTGTCCATAAATTCTTTTATATGTAATAAGTTTGAGCTGTGTTAAGCCAAATTGAGCTAGATTATAGCTAAAATTTTAACCATGCTCTGTGCCATACTAATAATTTAGCTTTCTGTCATCATTTCTTGACAAATTAAGTATAAAACTGCTATAATCCCAAGTCTTTGATTATTTAATTTAGTCGCTGGCTTAGCTCAGTTGGTAGAGCAGCTGCCTTGTAAGCAGCAGGTCGGGGGTTCAAGTCCCTTAGCCAGCTCCAGTTGAAATGTTATTTTGCAAAGTTTTTGGTGAGATACTCAAGTGGCCAACGAGGGCAGACTGTAAATCTGCTGACTATGTCTTCCGTGGTTCGAATCCACGTCTCACCACCATTTTGTTTTATAGATGCGGGAATAGCTCAGTTGGCTAGAGCATCAGCCTTCCAAGCTGAGGGTCGCGGGTTCGAGTCCCGTTTCCCGCTCCATTTTTAGGATAACATTTTAGTTTTTGAGACGCCTATATAGCTCAGAGGCAGAGCACTTCCTTGGTAAGGAAGAGGTCGGCGGTTCAATTCCGCTTATAGGCTCCAGTTTATAATCTCTTGAATGGCGATAAGACAAAAATGTCTTAAATTTTGTGGTAGCATTTAGGAATACTTAGGATTTTGTTTAGTATAATTCTAAAATCCATTTCAAAAAATTAAGGAGAAATACAAATGGCAAAAGAAAAGTTTAATAGAACTAAGCCGCATGTTAATATTGGAACCATTGGGCATGTAGACCATGGTAAAACGACTTTGAGTGCAGCGATTTCAGCGGTGCTTTCTTTGAAAGGTCTTGCAGAAATGAAAGACTATGATAATATTGATAACGCCCCTGAAGAAAAAGAAAGAGGGATCACTATCGCTACTTCTCACATTGAATATGAGACTGAAAACAGACACTATGCGCATGTGGATTGCCCAGGACACGCTGACTATGTAAAAAACATGATCACCGGTGCGGCACAAATGGACGGAGCGATTTTGGTTGTTTCTGCAGCTGATGGCCCTATGCCTCAAACCAGGGAGCATATCTTGTTATCTCGTCAAGTAGGCGTGCCTCACATCGTTGTTTTCTTAAACAAACAAGACATGGTAGATGACCAAGAATTGTTAGAGTTGGTAGAAATGGAAGTGCGCGAATTATTGAGCGCGTATGAATTTCCTGGCGATGACACTCCTATCGTAGCGGGTTCAGCTTTAAGAGCTTTAGAAGAAGCAAAGGCTGGCAATGTGGGTGAATGGGGCGAAAAAGTGCTTAAGCTCATGGCTGAAGTGGATACTTATATCCCTACTCCAGAAAGGGACACTGAAAAAACTTTCTTGATGCCGGTTGAAGATGTGTTCTCTATTGCGGGTAGAGGGACTGTGGTTACAGGTAGGATTGAAAGAGGCGTGGTGAAAGTGGGCGATGAAGTGGAAATCGTTGGTATCAGAGCTACACAAAAAACGACTGTAACCGGTGTGGAAATGTTTAGAAAAGAGTTAGAAAAAGGTGAGGCCGGCGATAATGTGGGCGTGCTTTTGAGAGGAACTAAAAAAGAAGAAGTAGAACGAGGTATGGTTCTATGCAAACCAGGTTCTATCACTCCGCACAAGAAATTTGAGGGAGAAATTTATGTTCTTTCTAAAGAAGAAGGCGGAAGACACACTCCATTCTTCACCAACTACCGCCCGCAATTCTATGTGCGCACGACTGATGTGACTGGCTCTATCACCCTTCCTGAAGGCGTGGAAATGGTTATGCCTGGCGATAATGTTAAGATCACCGTAGAGTTGATTAGCCCTGTTGCGTTAGAGTTGGGAACTAAATTTGCGATTCGTGAAGGCGGGAGAACCGTTGGCGCTGGTGTTGTGAGTAATATTATTGAATAATCTTACTCATATGGAAGTAAAAAAGTTACCATAAAGGTCGCTAATAAAGGGTTATCATGAAAGTTAAAATAGGGTTGAAGTGTTCTGACTGTGAAGACATCAATTACAGCACCACTAAGAACGCCAAGACTAACACTGAAAAACTGGAGCTTAAAAAGTTCTGCCCAAGGGAAAATAAGCACACTCTTCATAAAGAAATCAAATTGAAGAGTTAGCTCTTTCTTTTGCGTTGCAATTTAAAGGGAGGGGAGGTTAGGTCAGTAACTCCAATGGTAGAGTGTCGGTCTCCAAAACCGGTTGTTGGGGGTTCGAGTCCCTCCTGGCCTGCCATCTACTAATTTATTCTATCAAATTTTATGTTTCAATTGGGTTGTTTTTTAATTTTAGTTTAAGCTATTTTGGATAAAATTGAAAACTCTTTTAATTAAATGTATTAAGTTTAAGTGAGGGCAACAAGAGACTATGGATAAATGGCTCATGCAATACAGATTGGCTAGAGAAGAGCTTTCTAAAGTGATATTTCCCATTAAAGAGCAGATACGCAACGCGCTTGTTTCTGTTTTAGTGGTGGTGAGTGCGATCACGCTATTTTTAGCTTTGTTGGATTTTTCTCTAGGGGCTTTTGTCTCTAGTGTTTTATAGGTTGGTGGCTTTAAATAAGGAGAATGATAATGGATTGGTATGCCATACAAACTTATTCAGGGAGCGAGCAGTCCGTTAAGAAAGCGATTGAGAATTTAGCGAATGACCATGATATAAGAGATAGGATACAAGAGATCATTGTGCCTACTGAAGATATCATAGAGGTTTCTAAAAAAAGCAAGACAAAGGTAACGGAACGAAGCCTTTATCCTGGATATGTGTTTATTAAGGTGGATTTAGATACGGTTTTGTGGCATAAGATACAATCTTTGCCAAGAGTGAGCCGTTTTATTGGAGAAAACAAAAAGCCAACCCCATTGAGTGAAGCGGATATTGGGCATATTTTAGAAAAAATGAATAACCGGGCAGCCCCCAAGCCCAAAATCTTTTTTGAGCAAGGCGAAGTGGTACGCGTGGTGGAAGGCCCTTTCGCAAACTTTACCGCTACGGTGGAAGAGTATGATGTGGAGCATCGTAAGCTCAAGCTCAATGTTTCTATTTTTGGTAGGAACACTCCAATAGAGATTTTGCATTCGCAAGTGGAAAAAATTATATAACTTTTTAAGGAGACAACATGGCTAAAAAAGTAGTCGGAGAAATCAAACTTCAAATCCCTGCCGGTAAGGCAAACCCTTCACCTCCCGTAGGGCCAGCATTGGGTCAAAGAGGGGTTAATATCATGGAGTTTTGTAAAGCTTTTAACGAAAGAACTAAAGACATGGGGAGTTTTAATATCCCGGTCATTATCACGGTTTATCAAGATAAGAGTTTCACTTTTATCACTAAAAAGCCCCCAGTAACGGATTTGATCAAAAAAGCTTCTGGGGTTGAAAAAGGCTCTGATAACCCGCTTAAAAACAAGATCGCAAAGCTCACCCACAAGCAAGTAGAAGAAATCGCGCAATTGAAAATGGAAGATTTAAACACAAGCACCATGGAAGCGGCTAAAAAAATCGTTATGGGCAGTGCTAGGAGCATGGGCGTAGAGGTTGTGGATTAATCTTATTATTGGTTTTGTTGGAATTGAAAGAAATTTTTAAGGATTAGAATCGTGGCAAAAAAAGTATTTAAAAGATTGGAAAAACTTTTTTCTAAAATTCAAAACGATAAAGCGTATGGCGTAGAACATGGCGTAGAGGTGGTTAAATCTCTCGCTTCAGCCAAATTTGATGAAACCGTGGAAGTGGCGTTGAGACTAGGGGTTGATCCAAGGCATGCGGATCAAATGGTGCGCGGTGCGGTGGTGCTTCCTCATGGGACAGGGAAAAAAGTAAGAGTGGCTGTTTTTGCAAAAGACATTAAGCAAGATGAAGCCAAAAACGCTGGGGCTGATGTCGTTGGCGGAGACGATCTGGCTGAAGAAATCAAAAACGGCCGTATTGATTTTGACATGGTGATTGCAACGCCTGATATGATGGCGGTTGTCGGTAAAGTGGGTAGGATTTTAGGCCCTAAGGGTTTGATGCCAAACCCTAAAACCGGAACCGTTACGATGGATGTTGCTAAGGCGGTTACCAACGCTAAAAGCGGTCAAGTGAATTTTAGGGTGGATAAAAAGGGTAATGTTCATGCCCCTATTGGCAAGGCGAGTTTTCCTGAAGAAAAAATCAAAGAAAACATGCTTGAGTTGGTTAAAACGATCAACCGCCTAAAACCCAGTAGTGCGAAAGGCAAGTATATTAGAAACGCCGCCCTTTCACTCACCATGTCGCCTTCAGTGAATTTGGATGCGCAGGAATTGATGGACATTAAATAGCGTTAGGAGTTTTTAATCTTAGGCTGAAGATCGTAAGAGCTAAAAAGCTTAAAATTTCTTTTTTAAAAAGATAATCTTGCAGAGGTCTAGTCTAGAAAGGAGGAAAAGATGCAAAAACAACATCAAAGGCAGCATAAAGTAGAGCTAGTCGCTAACTTAAAGTCGCAATTTGTAGATGCCAAAGCCCTTTTAATTTGCGATTACAAGGGTCTTAGCGTGAGAAAGTTGGAAGCTTTAAGGAATAAGGCTCGCATTCAAGGCATTAAAGTGCAAGTGATTAAAAACACGCTTGCTCATATTGCCATGAAAGAAGCGGGTTGCGCTGATTTGGATTTGAAAGAAACCAATGTGTTTTTGTGGGGCGATGATCAAATCGCTCTCTCTAAACTCGTGTTTGATTTCCAAAAAGAGCATAAAGATCACTTTGTGTTGAAAGCGGGCTTGTTTGATAAAGAAAGCGTTAGCGTAGCTCATGTGGAAGCGGTTTCAAAACTCCCAAGCAAAGAAGAGCTTATGGGAATGTTGCTTTCTGTTTGGACGGCTCCAGCACGCTATTTTGTGACCGGTTTAGACAATTTGCGTAAAGCGAAAGAAGAAAACTAAGAGCCTTACGGCTTAATTTAAAAAAATTTGAAGGATTGGATTATGGCAATTTCAAAAGAAGAAGTGTTAGAGTATATTGGTTCATTGAGCGTTTTAGAGCTTTCTGAATTGGTTAAAATGTTTGAGGAAAAATTTGGCGTGAGTGCGACTCCAACGGTCGTAGCCGGTGCGGCTGTAGCCGGTGGTGCTACGGCTGAGAGCGAAGAAAAAACCGAATTTAATGTGATTTTAGCCGATAGCGGTGCTGAAAAAATTAAGGTGATTAAAGTGGTTCGTGAAATCACCGGGCTTGGCCTGAAAGAAGCTAAAGACGCTACCGAAAAAACCCCTCATGTGCTTAAAGAGGGCGTGAATAAAGAAGAAGCTGAAACCATCAAGAAGAAACTTGAAGAAGTAGGCGCTAAGGTTGAAGTCAAGTAAGACTTAAACAATAGAAAGGCCTTTTGCGCCTTTCTCTGCTCTAGTGTGGCAGATTTTGCTCCATGATTTTGTTTGTGAGCGTGTGGCCTAAAGTGGTTAGTATTGCAAGTGGGTTTGGTATTTTTATCATGGTATGGTTATGAAGTTTGGAAATCCTTTTGCAATGCTTACTTGAATTAATGCATTAATAACTCAAAATTTTTGATCAAAGGCTTGAAATATGTCAAAAAAAATTCCCCTAAAAAACCGCTTGAGAGCTGATTTTACAAAAACCCCAACAGATTTAGAAGTTCCTAATTTATTATTATTGCAACGAGACAGCTACGATTCTTTCTTGTATTCTAAATATGGTAAAGAGAGTGGGATTGAAAAGGTTTTTAAATCCATTTTCCCTATCCAAGATGAGCATAACCGCATCACTTTGGAATATGCGGGTTGCGAATTTGGCAAGTCTAAATACACTGTTAGAGAAGCGATGGAGAGGGGCATTACCTACTCTATCCCGCTCAAAATTAAAGTGCGCTTGATTTTGTGGGAAAAAGACACCAAAAGTGGCGAAAAGAACGGAATCAAGGATATTAAAGAGCAAAGCATTTTCATTCGTGAGATCCCTTTAATGACGGAACGCACTTCGTTTATCATTAATGGGGTGGAGCGCGTGGTGGTCAATCAGCTCCACAGAAGCCCTGGTGTGATTTTTAAAGAAGAAGAATCTAGCACTTCTTCAAACAAGCTCATTTACACAGGGCAAATCATTCCTGATAGGGGTTCGTGGTTGTATTTTGAATACGATTCTAAAGATGTTTTGTACGCTCGTATCAACAAACGCCGTAAAGTGCCTGTTACTATTTTATTCAGGGCGATGGATTATCAAAAACAAGACATCATTAAAATGTTCTACCCGCTTGTGAAAGTGCGTTATGAAAACGATAAATATTTGATCCCGTTTGCTTCATTAGACGCCAATCAAAGAATGGAATTTGACTTGAAAGACTCTCAAGGCAAGATCATTCTTTTAGCGGGTAAAAAGCTCACTTCAAGAAAGATTAAAGAGCTTAAAGAAAACCATTTAGAATGGGTGGAATACCCTATGGATATTTTAATCAATCGTCATTTAGCTGAGCCTGTTATGGTAGGGAAAGAAGTCTTATTGGACATGCTCACGCAGTTGGATAAAAACAGACTAGAAAAAATCCACGATTTAGGCGTGCAAGAATTTGTGATCATTAACGATCTAGCGTTAGGGCATGACGCTTCCATTATCCATTCTTTCTCAGCCGATCATGAGTCTTTGAAATTGCTCAAGCAAACTGAAAAGATTGATGATGAAAACGCTCTAGCGGCGATTCGTATCCATAAGGTTATGAAACCAGGCGATCCTGTTACGACTGAAGTGGCTAAGCAATTTGTCAAGAAACTTTTCTTTGACCCTGAACGCTATGATTTGACCATGGTGGGGCGCATGAAAATGAATCACAAGTTAGGCTTGCATGTGCCTGATTACATCACGACTTTAACGCATGAAGATATTATCACCACCGTTAAATACCTCATGAAGATCAAAAACAATCAGGGCAAGATTGATGACAGGGATCACTTAGGCAATCGTAGGATTAGGGCGGTAGGGGAATTACTAGCCAATGAATTGCATTCAGGCTTAGTGAAAATGCAAAAGACCATTAAAGACAAACTCACCACCATGAGCGGGGCTTTTGATTCGCTCATGCCCCATGATTTAGTCAATTCTAAAATGATCACTAGCACGATCATGGAATTTTTCATGGGCGGTCAGCTCTCGCAATTCATGGATCAAACCAACCCTTTGAGTGAGGTTACGCACAAACGACGCCTTTCAGCGCTCGGTGAAGGGGGGTTAGTGAAAGACAGGGTAGGGTTTGAAGCCAGGGATGTGCACCCCACGCATTATGGCCGAATTTGCCCCATTGAAACCCCAGAAGGTCAAAATATCGGTTTGATCAACACCCTTTCCACCTTCACAAGAGTGAATGATTTAGGCTTTATTGAAGCCCCTTATAAAAAGGTTGTGGATGGCAAGGTGGTAGGCGAGACGATTTATTTGACCGCTATTCAAGAAGACAGCCACATCATCGCTCCCGCAAGCACCCCCATTGATGAAGAGGGGAATATTTTAGGCGATTTGATTGAAACGCGCGTGGAAGGCGAGATCGTTTTAAACGAAAAGAGTAAAGTTACCTTAATGGATTTAAGCTCTAGCATGCTAGTAGGGGTCGCCGCATCGCTCATTCCTTTCTTAGAGCATGATGACGCCAACCGCGCCTTAATGGGGACTAACATGCAACGCCAAGCCGTGCCTTTATTAAGAAGCGACGCTCCCATTGTAGGCACAGGGATTGAAAAAATTATCGCTAGGGATTCTTGGGGAGCGATCAAGGCCAATCGCGCAGGCGTTGTAGAAAAAATTGATTCTAAAAACATTTACATTTTAGGCGAAGGCAAAGAAGAAGCCTATATTGACGCGTATTCTTTGCAAAAAAACTTGCGCACCAACCAAAACACCAGTTTCAATCAAGTCCCTATCGTTAAAGTGGGCGATAAAGTGGAAGCCGGGCAAATCATCGCTGATGGCCCTAGCATGGATAGAGGCGAGTTAGCGTTAGGGAAAAATGTGCGCGTGGCGTTCATGCCTTGGAATGGCTATAACTTTGAAGACGCGATCGTGGTGAGTGAGCGCATCACTAAAGATGATATTTTCACTTCCACCCACATTTATGAAAAAGAAGTGGATGCTAGGGAGCTTAAGCATGGCGTGGAAGAATTTACCGCTGATATTCCTGATGTGAAAGAAGAAGCGCTCGCTCATCTTGATGAAAGCGGGATCGTTAAAGTCGGCACTTATGTGAGCGCTGGCATGATTTTAGTGGGCAAGACTTCTCCTAAAGGCGAGATTAAAAGCACGCCTGAAGAGCGGCTTTTAAGGGCTATTTTTGGGGATAAAGCCGGGCATGTGGTCAATAAGAGTTTGTATTGCCCCCCAAGCTTGGAAGGCACGGTGATTGATGTGAAAGTCTTCACTAAAAAAGGCTATGAGAAAGACGCGCGGGTTTTGAGCGCGTATGAAGAAGAAAAAGCCAAGCTTGATATGGAGCATTTTGACCGCTTGACCATGCTCAATAGAGAAGAATTGTTGCGCGTTAGCTTGCTCCTTTCTCAAGCGATTTTAGAAGAGCCTTTCAGCCATAATGGCAAGGATTATAAAGAAGGCGATCAAATCCCTAAAGAAGAAATCGCTTCAATCAACCGCTTCACTTTGGCCAGTTTGGTGAAAAAGTATTCTAAAGAAGTGCAAAACCACTATGAAATCACTAAAAACAATTTCTTAGAACAAAAGAAAGTTTTGGGCGAAGAGCATGAAGAAAAGCTTTCTATTTTAGAAAAAGATGATATTTTGCCTAATGGCGTGATCAAAAAAGTCAAGCTCTATATCGCTACAAAACGAAAGCTTAAAGTGGGCGATAAAATGGCAGGAAGGCATGGGAATAAAGGGATTGTGTCTAATATCGTGCCGGTTGCGGATATGCCTTATACCGCTGATGGCGAGCCTGTGGATATTGTCTTAAACCCTTTAGGCGTGCCAAGCCGCATGAACATCGGGCAGATTTTAGAAATGCATTTAGGCTTAGTGGGGAAAGAATTTGGGAAACAAATCGCTAGCATGCTAGAGGATAAAACCAAAGATTTTGCCAAAGAATTGCGCGCTAAAATGCTAGAAATCGCTAACGCCATTAATGAAAAAGACCCCTTGACAATCCATGTTCTTGAGAGTTGTTCTGATGAAGAGCTTTTGGAATACGCTAAAGATTGGAGCAAGGGCGTTAAGATGGCTATCCCTGTGTTTGAAGGCATCTCGCAAGAAAAATTTTATAAACTGTTTGAGTTAGCCAAGATCGCTATGGATGGCAAAATGGATCTGTATGATGGGCGCACCGGCGAGAAAATGAGGGAGCGCGTGAATGTGGGCTATATGTATATGATCAAACTCCACCATTTAGTGGATGAAAAAGTCCATGCCAGAAGCACAGGTCCTTATAGCTTAGTAACGCACCAGCCTGTGGGGGGTAAAGCGCTCTTTGGGGGTCAAAGGTTTGGGGAAATGGAAGTGTGGGCGCTAGAAGCTTATGGTGCAGCGCACACTCTAAAAGAAATGCTCACCATTAAATCTGATGATATTAGAGGCAGAGAGAACGCTTATAGGGCTATCGCTAAAGGTGAGCAAGTGGGCGAGAGCGAAATCCCTGAGACTTTCTATGTTTTGACTAAAGAATTGCAATCACTCGCTTTGGATATTAATATTTTTGGGGACGATGTGGATGAGGATGGAGCGCCTAAACCCATTGTCATTAAAGAAGATGACAGGCCTAAAGACTTTAGCTCTTTCCAGCTCACACTAGCCAGCCCTGAAAAAATCCATTCTTGGAGTTATGGGGAAGTTAAAAAGCCAGAAACGATCAATTATCGCACCTTAAAACCTGAACGAGACGGCTTGTTTTGCATGAAAATCTTTGGCCCCACTAAAGATTATGAATGCTTGTGCGGTAAATACAAAAAGCCTCGCTTCAAAGACATTGGCACATGCGAAAAATGCGGCGTAGCGATCACGCACTCCAAAGTCAGGCGTTTTAGAATGGGGCATATTGAATTGGCCACTCCTGTAGCGCATATCTGGTATGTCAATTCCTTGCCTAGCCGTATCGGCACGCTTTTAGGCGTTAAGATGAAAGACTTAGAACGCGTGTTGTATTATGAAGCTTATATCGTTAAAGAGCCAGGCGAAGCCACTTATGACAATGAAGGCACTAAGCTTGTGATGAAATACGATATTTTGAATGAAGAGCAGTATCAAAATATCTCACGAAGATACGAAGACAGGGGCTTTGTAGCGCAAATGGGCGGCGAAGCGATCAAGGATTTGCTAGAAGAAATTGATTTGATCACCTTATTGCAGAGTTTGAAAGAAGAAGTGAAAGACACTAATTCTGATGCGAAAAAGAAAAAACTCATTAAGCGTTTGAAAGTGGTAGAAAGCTTTTTAAATTCTGGTAACAGGCCTGAATGGATGATGCTCACGGTGTTACCGGTATTGCCACCGGATTTAAGGCCTTTAGTCGCGCTAGATGGCGGGAAGTTTGCGGTCAGCGATGTGAATGAATTGTATCGCCGTGTCATCAATCGTAACCAACGCTTGAAACGCTTAATGGAGCTTGGGGCGCCAGAAATCATTGTACGCAATGAAAAAAGGATGTTGCAAGAAGCCGTGGATGTGCTTTTTGATAACGGCCGCAGCACCAATGCGGTTAAAGGGGCTAACAAGCGCCCTTTAAAATCGCTCAGTGAAATCATTAAAGGCAAGCAAGGGCGTTTCAGGCAAAACCTTTTAGGCAAGCGCGTGGATTTTTCAGGCAGAAGCGTGATTGTGGTTGGGCCAAATCTCAAGATGGACGAGTGCGGATTGCCTAAAAACATGGCGTTAGAACTCTTCAAACCGCATTTATTATCCAAGCTTGAAGAGAGAGGCTATGCCACCACGCTCAAACAGGCTAAACGCATGATTGAACAAAAAAGCAATGAAGTGTGGGAGTGCTTGCAAGAAATCACAGAAGGGTATCCGGTGCTACTCAACCGCGCTCCTACCTTGCACAAGCAATCCATTCAAGCGTTCCATCCAAAGCTTATTGACGGCAAAGCGATCCAATTGCACCCGTTGGTGTGTTCAGCGTTCAACGCTGATTTTGACGGGGATCAAATGGCGGTGCATGTGCCTTTAAGCCAAGAAGCGATCGCTGAATGCAAGGTGCTCATGCTAAGCTCTATGAATA
Source organism: Helicobacter pylori (assembly GCF_014496965.1). GTDB lineage: Bacteria > Campylobacterota > Campylobacteria > Campylobacterales > Helicobacteraceae > Helicobacter > Helicobacter pylori_CZ. The sequence continues at coordinate 127,143 of NZ_JACTCR010000001.1, forward strand.
TCCTTTTGCCTGCTAGTGGTAAAGCCGTAGCCATTCCTAGCCAGGATATGGTTTTAGGGCTTTATTATCTTTCTTTAGAAAAGAGCGGGGTCAAGGGCGAGCATAAGCTTTTTTCTAGCGTGAATGAAATCATCACCGCTATTGACACGAAAGAATTAGACATCCACGCAAAGATTAGGGTTTTAGATCGAGGGAATATTATCGCTACGAGCGCGGGGCGCATGATCATTAAGTCCATTTTGCCTGATTTTATCCCTACTGATTTGTGGAACAGACCCATGAAGAAAAAAGATATTGGCGTGCTTGTGGATTATGTGCATAAAGTCGGTGGTATCGGCATTACCGCAACCTTTTTGGATAATTTAAAAACGCTTGGCTTTAGGTATGCGACTAAGGCTGGTATTTCTATCTCTATGGAAGATATTATCACGCCAAAAGACAAGCAAAAAATGGTGGAAAAAGCCAAAATAGAGGTTAAAAAAATCCAGCAACAATACGATCAAGGGCTGCTCACTGACCAAGAGCGTTACAATAAGATCATTGACACTTGGACTGAAGTCAATGACAAAATGAGTAAAGAAATGATGAGCGCTATCGCACAAGATAAAGAGGGCTTTAACTCTATTTATATGATGGCAGATAGCGGTGCAAGGGGGAGCGCGGCGCAAATCCGTCAGCTTTCAGCGATGAGGGGCCTTATGACAAAGCCAGATGGTAGCATCATTGAAACGCCCATTATTTCTAACTTTAAAGAGGGGTTGAATGTCTTAGAATACTTTAACTCCACGCATGGCGCTAGAAAGGGATTAGCAGATACAGCACTAAAAACAGCCAATGCGGGGTATTTGACCAGAAAACTCATTGATGTTTCGCAAAATGTCAAGGTGGTGTCTGATGATTGCGGCACGCATGAAGGGATTGAAATCACGGATATTGCGGTGGGGAGTGAGCTGATTGAACCTTTAGAAGAGCGTATTTTTGGGCGCGTTTTATTAGAAGATGTGATCGATCCTATTACGAATGAAATCTTGCTTTATGCGGACACTTTGATTGATGAAGAGGGCGCTAAAAAGGTGGTTGAAGCCGGGATTAAATCCATTACGATCCGCACCCCAGTAACTTGTAAAGCGCCAAAGGGCGTGTGTGCGAAATGCTATGGCTTGAATTTAGGCGAAGGCAAGATGAGCTATCCGGGTGAAGCGGTGGGCGTGGTAGCTGCGCAATCTATCGGGGAGCCTGGAACGCAGCTCACTTTAAGGACTTTCCATGTGGGCGGGACAGCGAGTAGGAGTCAGGATGAGCGCGAAATCGTGGCGAGCAAAGAAGGTTTTGTGCGTTTTTACAACCTTAGGACTTACACGAATAAAGAGGGTAAAAACATTATCGCTAACCGCCGTAACGCTTCTATTTTAGTGGTAGAGCCTAAGATTAAAGCGCCTTTTGATGGGGAATTACGCATTGAAACGGTCTATGAAGAAGTTGTTGTGAGCGTGAAAAATGGCGATCAAGAAGCTAAATTCGTTTTAAGAAGAAGCGATATTGTCAAACCAAGCGAATTAGCCGGCGTTGGCGGTAAGATTGAAGGGAAAGTGTATTTGCCTTACGCTAATGGGCATAAGGTGCATAAGGGGGGAAGTATCGCTGACATTATCCAAGAGGGCTGGAATGTGCCTAATCGCATCCCTTATGCGAGCGAATTGCTGGTCAAAGATAATGACCCTATCGCGCAAGATGTGTATGCCAAAGAAAAAGGCGTGATCAAATACTATGTTTTAGAGGCCAATCATTTAGAGCGCACCCATGGAGTCAAAAAGGGCGATATGGTGAGCGAAAAAGGCTTGTTTGCGGTGGTAGCTGATGATAACGGTAGGGAAGCCGCTCGCCATTATATCGCTAGGGGTTCTGAGATCTTGATTGATGATAATAGTGAAGTGAGCGCTAATAGCCTTATTTCTAAACCCACGACCAACACTTTCAAAACGATTGCCACATGGGATCCTTACAACACCCCTATCATTGCGGACTTTAAGGGTAAGGTGAGTTTTGTGGATATTATCGCAGGGGTTACGGTCGCTGAAAAAGAAGACGAAAATACCGGTATCACCAGCCTAGTGGTGAATGATTACATTCCAAGCGGGTACAAACCAAGCTTGTTTTTAGAGGGGGCTAATGGCGAAGAAGCGCGTTATTTTCTAGAGCCAAAAACTTCTATCGCTATTAGCGATGGTTCTAGCGTGGAGCAGGCTGAAGTGTTAGCGAAAATCCCTAAAGCGACCGTTAAATCCAGGGATATTACCGGAGGTCTCCCAAGGGTTTCTGAACTCTTTGAAGCGAGAAAGCCTAAACCTAAAGACGTGGCGATCCTTTCTGAGGTTGATGGGATTGTGAGTTTTGGCAAATCTATCCGTAATAAAGAACACATCATCGTAACTTCCAAAGATGGTCGTCTCACAGATTACTTTGTGGATAAGGGCAAGCAAATTTTAGTGCATGCCGATGAATTTGTGCATGCGGGAGAGGCGATGACGGATGGGGTGGTTTCAAGCCATGATATTTTAAGGATCAGCGGCGAAAAAGAGCTTTATAAATACATTGTGAGCGAGGTCCAGCAAGTGTATCGCAGGCAGGGGGTAAGCATTGCGGACAAACACATTGAAATCATTGTGTCTCAAATGTTAAGGCAAGTGCGCATCTTAGACAGCGGGGATAGCAAGTTTATTGAAGGGGATTTGGTCAGTAAAAAACTCTTCAAAGAAGAAAACGCTCGTGTGATCGCTTTAAAAGGCGAGCCAGCGATTGCTGAACCGGTGCTTTTAGGGATCACTAGAGCGGCTATTGGGAGCGATAGCATCATTTCAGCGGCCTCTTTCCAAGAAACGACTAAGGTTTTAACAGAAGCCAGTATTGCGATGAAAAAAGACTTTTTAGAGGATTTGAAAGAGAATGTGGTGTTGGGGAGGATGATCCCTGTGGGAACGGGCATGCATAAGAATAAAAAAATCGTGTTAAGAGCGCTTGAGGATAACTCTAAATTTTGATATAAAAAATCGGTTAAGATTTTTAAAAGAAAAATTAGGGTAAAATGGGGGAACTTTTAGTTTTAAATTTTTAGAATAAGGAAGAATAGTGCCTACTATCAATCAGTTGATTAGAAAAGAAAGGAAAAAGGTGGTTAAAAAAACCAAATCACCTGCATTAGTGGAATGCCCTCAAAGGAGAGGGGTTTGTACTAGGGTTTATACGACTACCCCCAAAAAGCCTAACTCGGCTTTAAGAAAGGTCGCCAAAGTTCGTTTGACCAGTAAATTTGAAGTGATCAGTTATATCCCTGGTGAAGGGCATAACTTGCAAGAACACTCCATTGTGTTAGTGCGTGGGGGTAGGGTTAAGGATTTACCCGGTGTGAAATACCACATCGTTCGTGGTGCTTTAGACACTGCAGGGGTGAATAAAAGAACGGTTTCACGCTCTAAATATGGGACTAAAAAAGCTAAAGCGACCGACAAGAAAGCGACCGACAACAAGAAAAAATAAGAGGAAAACAAAAGCATGAGAAGAAGAAAAGCACCCGTTAGGGAGGTTTTGGGCGATCCTGTTTATGGGAACAAGGTGGTAACGAAGTTTATCAATAAAATGATGTTCGATGGCAAGAAAAGCGTAGCGGAAAAAATCATCTACAAAGCTTTCAATAAGATTGAAGAAAAAAGCGGTGAAAAAGGGATTGAAGTGTTTGAAAAAGCCCTAGAAAGAGTGCGTCCTTTAGTGGAAGTGCGCAGCAGGAGAGTGGGTGGGGCTACCTATCAAGTGCCGGTAGAAGTGAGGGTGAGCCGCCAGCAGTCGCTATCTATCCGTTGGATTTTAGAAGCGACCAGAAAACGCAATGAAAGAATGATGGTGGATAGATTGGCTAACGAGCTTATGGATGCGGCTAACGATAAGGGTGCGGCTTTTAAGAAAAAAGAAGATGTGCATAAAATGGCAGAAGCGAATAAAGCGTTCGCGCACTATCGCTGGTAATTGGAGTTAGAATGGCTAGAAAAACCCCATTAAACAGGATCAGAAATATCGGTATCGCCGCTCACATTGATGCCGGGAAAACCACCACTTCTGAAAGGATTTTATTCTATACAGGCGTGAGCCATAAGATTGGCGAAGTGCATGACGGCGCGGCGACAATGGACTGGATGGAGCAAGAAAAAGAAAGAGGGATCACTATCACTTCTGCGGCAACGACTTGCTTTTGGAGGGATCACCAAATCAATTTGATCGACACCCCAGGGCATGTGGATTTCACTATTGAAGTGGAGCGATCCATGCGCGTGCTAGATGGCGCGGTTTCGGTGTTTTGCTCGGTGGGGGGCGTGCAGCCTCAAAGCGAGACCGTGTGGCGTCAAGCGAACAAATACGGCGTGCCTAGGATTGTTTTTGTCAATAAAATGGATAGGATTGGGGCGAATTTCTATAATGTGGAAAACCAGATCAAGCAACGCTTGAAAGCTAATCCTGTGCCTATTAATATCCCTATTGGGGCTGAAGACACTTTCATTGGCGTGATTGATTTAGTCCAAATGAAAGCGATTGTTTGGAATAATGAAACCATGGGAGCCAAATACGATGTGGAAGAAATCCCTAGCGATTTGTTAGAAAAAGCTAAAGAATACCGAGAAAAGCTTGTAGAAGCCGTAGCCGAGCAAGATGAAGCCTTAATGGAAAAGTATTTGGGCGGTGAGGAATTAAGCGTTGAAGAGATCAAAAAAGGCATTAAAACAGGTTGTTTGAACATGAGTCTTGTCCCCATGCTTTGTGGTTCTTCTTTTAAAAATAAGGGCGTGCAGACTTTATTAGATGCGGTGATTGATTACTTGCCAGCACCCACAGAGGTTGTGGATATTAAGGGGATTGATCCAAAGAGCGAAGAAGAAGTTTTTGTGAAGTCCAGCGATGATGGCGAGTTTGCCGGTTTGGCGTTTAAAATCATGACGGATCCTTTTGTGGGCCAACTCACTTTTGTGCGCGTGTATCGTGGCAAGCTAGAGTCCGGTAGCTATGTGTATAACTCCACCAAAGACAAAAAAGAGCGCGTGGGAAGACTCCTTAAAATGCACTCCAATAAGAGAGAAGACATTAAAGAAGTTTATGCGGGCGAGATTTGCGCGTTTGTGGGCTTAAAAGACACGCTGACTGGGGACACGCTTTGCGATGAAAAGAACGCCGTTGTTTTAGAAAGGATGGAATTTCCTGAGCCGGTCATTCACATCGCTGTAGAGCCTAAAACGAAAGCAGACCAGGAAAAAATGGGCGTAGCGTTAGGCAAGCTTGCTGAAGAGGATCCAAGCTTTAGGGTGATGACTCAAGAAGAAACCGGGCAAACTCTCATTGGCGGTATGGGTGAATTGCACCTAGAAATCATTGTGGATAGGTTGAAGAGAGAATTTAAGGTGGAAGCTGAAATCGGTCAGCCGCAAGTCGCCTTTAGAGAGACTATCCGCTCAAGCGTGAGCAAAGAACATAAATACGCTAAGCAAAGCGGTGGTCGTGGGCAATACGGGCATGTGTTTATCAAGCTTGAACCTAAAGAGCCTGGCAGTGGGTATGAATTTGTGAATGAAATTTCTGGGGGCGTGATCCCTAAAGAATATATCCCTGCGGTGGATAAGGGTATCCAAGAAGCGATGCAAAATGGCGTTTTGGCAGGCTATCCGGTGGTGGATTTTAAAGTTACCCTTTATGATGGGAGCTACCATGATGTGGATTCTTCAGAAATGGCGTTTAAAATCGCTGGCTCTATGGCGTTTAAAGAAGCGAGTCGCGCGGCTAACCCGGTGTTACTAGAGCCTATGATGAAAGTGGAAGTGGAAGTCCCTGAAGAATACATGGGCGATGTGATTGGCGATTTGAATAGGAGAAGAGGGCAAATCAATTCTATGGACGACCGATTAGGCTTGAAAATCGTGAACGCTTTTGTGCCGTTGGTGGAAATGTTTGGTTATTCTACGGATTTACGATCAGCCACTCAAGGGCGTGGGACTTACTCTATGGAGTTTGATCATTATGGCGAAGTGCCTAGCAATATCGCTAAGGAAATTGTAGAAAAGCGCAAAGGCTGATTTTATCATAACGCTCTCTTGTGAGAGGGTGTTGTAGGTGGTTTTTAAACTTTTTCTCTTTTGGATTTGAAAAGACTTTTTGAGGGTTTTTAACCCTTTTTATCTCTCTAATTACCTTTTTTGCTATAAAATTGATTCTTGGCTCTATTGTCAAACAGGAGTAACTAAAATTTTTTAATTTTTTAAAAAATGGGGTTTTGGTTACTTTGTTTTATAGTAAAGTTTATTTTCTTTATTTAAGACTCATTTTTTTCAAGGGATAGGGGTATTTTGGAATAACTTTTTCTCTTAACATCCATAAGATCGCATTATAAGAAATTCCGCTTGACTAATCGCAAGCTTTTTTGTCTTCAATCTTAAAACGCTTTTGAGCGTTTTTATTTTTTAAGAAAAATGGCTGATTGCTCCCAAGCGTTTTTTATATGACAAAACGCAATCTGCAAATTTCTTAGTGAAAATCCTATTGGTTTCTATTCATTTACTTTTGAGAAATATAATTCTCTCGCTTTTAAAATCATCATAAGGAGTTTTCGTATGAAAAAGCAAATCTTGACAGGTGTTTTATTATCAGTTTTGGCTGTGAGTTCTGCATACGCTCACAAAGATAAAAAAGACGCCAAAAAACCTGAGTTAAGCTCTCAATTAGTGGCTCACAAAGATAAAAAAGACGCCAAAAAACCTGAGTTAAGCTCTCAATTAGTGGCTCACAAAGATAAAAAAGACGCTAAAAAACCTGAGTTAAGCTCTCAATTAGTGGCTCACAAAGATGAAAAAGGCGCTAAAAAACCTAAAAACTCAGTGGCTTAATAGCTTTGTCTCCAAAGAAAGCGTTTTCAAAACGCTTTCTTTAAACTACTCTATCAATTCTACTTTTTAAGTCTTTTATATACAGAGTGTTATCAATATGGTTACATTTTTAAAAAAGCCCATGAAGGGCGTTTAAGGCTCTTCTAAAAGAGTGTGAGCGGCTTCTAGGACTTCAAGGGGCGTGATGGATTTCATGCACAAATGGTTTTTTTCATTTTTTAAAGGGCAAACTCGTTTCTTGCAAGGCGAACAGCTTAAATGGTGGTTCAACACAATCGTTTTTTGAGCTTTATAGGGGCGAGTTTCTTTTTCATCAGTGGGGCCAAAAAGAGCGATTAAGGGGGTTTGCGTGCTAGCGGCTGCATGCATGGGACCGCTATCGTTAGTGATGAATAAATCTAAAACAGCGATGCGTTGTATCAATTCTTCAATGCTTGTTTTCCCGCACAGGTTGTAAGCGTTATGGGATAATAAGGGGTTTTTCAATAAGCTTTTAACGGATTTTAAAATCTCTTCAGAAACGATAGCGTCTTCTTTAGCCCCAAAAAAATAAATTTCATGCCCTTTTTCTAACAAAGCAACAGCGACTTCAGCGTAATAAGAAGCTGGCCATCTTTTAGCGCTCCCATAGCTTGCGCTAGGGTTAAAGCCGATTTTTTTAGGGGTGTTTGGGGTGTGAGTGGGGAGATCAAAGGCTAATTTTAAGGGTAAAACGCTTTTTTGATCCAATTCTTTTTTTAAAAATTGCGAAAATAAAAAGCAATACTTTTCCACTTGATGATACTCTTTAGGGGCAGCAGTTATCGCATGGCTGAGAAACAAAGAACGGAAAAATTGAGCAAAGCCGATGCGAATAGGCGTTTTTGTCGCATAGAGCAAAAAAGCGGAATAAAAATGGTTGTTTAATGCGATCGCTATGTCGCAACGCCCTATTTTTTGAGCGAACTTGTAAGTGGCTAGCAGCCTGAAAAAGGATTTTTTGGTGTCATCTATGAAAACGGCTTCTATTTTTTCATCTTTTTTGAAAAGTTCGCACGTAATGGTTGGGCCTACTAAGACAAAATACGCGTTAGGGTAGTGGTTTTTAAGGGTGTAAAAAAGCGAGCTTGCCATCACCCCATCGCCTAGCCAATTAGGCAAACGCAATAAAATACGCATGCGTTTGGGCGCATTTACGCTCATCAATAGCCCTTTTTTAAAGATTTTAAGCTAAAATTTTAGCATACAAATACAAGGAAATTGAATGATTACCCCTAAAGTGTTGAGCGGGTTTAAAGACCGCTTGCCTAAAGATGCGATACAAAAAGCCCAGTTGCTCGCTAAAGTTTCAGTCGTGTTTCAAAGTTTTGGTTTTGTGCCGATTGAAACCCCCCATTTGGAATACGCTGAAGTATTATTGCCTGATGCGAGCAGTGATATTCAAAAAGAAATTTATCGTTTTAAAGACCATGGGGATAGGGATGTGGCTTTAAGGTTTGATTTGACCGTGCCATTAGCCCGCTTTGTCTCTTTGCACCACCAAATATTAGGCATGCCCTTTAAACGCTACGCCATAGGCAATGTCTTTAGGGGTGAAAGGGCGCAAAAAGGGCGTTATAGGGAATTCACGCAATGCGATTTTGATTTTATAGGGAGCGAGAGTTTGGTGTGCGATGCTGAGATCATTCAAGTGATTATCGCTTCCTTAAAAGCTTTGGATTTAGAAGATTTTTGCGTCTCTATCAACCACAGAAAAATTTTGAACGGCATATGCGAATGTTTTGGCATTGCTCAAGTGAATGAAGTGCTACGCATTGTGGATAAATTAGAAAAGATTGGCTTGAATGGGGTTGAAGAAGAATTAAAAAAAGAGTGCGATTTGGATTCAAACACCATTAAAGAGCTTTTAGAAATGATTCAAATCCAACAAAACGATTTAAGCCATGCGGAATTTTTTGAAAAAATTGCTTATTTGAAAGACTATAATGAAAATCTGAAAAAGGGTATACAGGATTTAGAAAGGTTATACCAGTTGCTAGGGGATTTACAAATTTCTCAAAACTTGTATAAAATTGATTTTTCTATCGCTAGGGGATTAGGGTATTATACAGGGATTGTGTATGAAACCACGCTTAATGATATGAAGTCTTTAGGGAGCGTGTGTTCAGGGGGGCGTTACGATCATTTGACTAAAAATTTTTCTAAAGAAAATTTACAAGGGGTGGGGGCTTCTATTGGGATTGACCGATTGATTGTGGCTTTGAGTGAAATGCAATTATTAGACGAGCGTTCCACCCAAGCTAAAGTCTTAATCGCTTGCATGCATGAAGAGTATTTTTCTTACGCCAACCGCTTAGCGGAGTCTTTAAGGCAAAGCGGGATTTTTAGCGAAGTCTATCCAGAAGCTCAAAAAATCAAAAAACCCTTTTCTTATGCCAACCACAAGGGGCATGAGTTTGTGGCTGTCATTGGCGAAGAAGAATTTAAAAGCGAAACTTTAAGCTTGAAAAACATGCATTCAGGCATGCAGTTGAATTGTTTGAGTTTTTTAAAAGCCCTTGAAATCATTGGAGAAAACGATGAAGACTTATAATGTCGCTATTGTCGGGGCTAGTGGGGCGGTAGGGCAAGAGCTGATTAAAGGTTTAGAAAATTCCTTTTTCCCGATTAAAAAATTTGTCCCGCTCGCTAGCGTTAGGAGTGCTGGTAAAAAGATTAGAGCTTTCAATAAAGACTATGAAATTTTAGAAACCACGCATGAGATTTTTGAAAAAGAAGAAATAGACATCGCCTTTTTTAGCGCTGGGGGGAGCGTGAGCGAAGAATTTGCTATAAGTGCTTCAAAAACGGCCTTAGTGATTGATAACACGAGCTTTTTTAGATTGAATAAAGATGTGCCTTTAGTCGTGCCTGAAATCAACGCTAAAGAAATTTTTAACGCTCCTTTAAATATCATCGCTAACCCTAATTGCTCCACCATTCAAATGACGCAAATTTTAAACCCCTTACACCTCCATTTTAAGATAAAAAGCGTGATTGTTAGCACCTATCAAGCCGTGAGTGGGGCAGGGAACAAGGGCATAGAGAGTTTGAAAAATGAGCTAAAAACCGCATTAGAGTGTTTGGAAAAAGACTCCGCTATTGATTTAAACCAAGTCTTGCAAGCCGGGGCTTTCCCTTATCCGATCGCTTTCAATGCGATCGCTCATATTGATGTTTTTAAGGAGAATGGCTACACCAAAGAAGAGCTAAAAATGGTGCATGAAACCCATAAGATCATGGGCGTGGATTTCCCTATTAGCGCGACTTGCGTGCGCGTGCCGGTATTAAGGAGCCATAGCGAGAGTTTGAGTATCGCTTTTGAAAAAGAATTCGATCTCAAAGAAGTCTATGAAGTCTTAAAAAACGCCCCTAGCGTGGTTGTTTGCGATGATCCTAGCCATAATCTCTACCCCATGCCCCTAAAAGCGAGCCACACGGATAGCGTCTTTATAGGGCGCTTGAGGAAGGATTTGTTTGATAAGAAAACCTTGCACGGCTTTTGCGTGGCGGATCAATTAAGAGTGGGGGCAGCCACCAACGCGCTCAAAATCGCCATGCATTACATTAAGAACGCTTGAGTTTATTCAAAGATAACAAAGATGAATGCGCATGCGCTTGAATTAAGGATAAGGATCAATCTAGCCCAATCTTTCAAAAAGAGCTTTAAGTTACTAGGCTTACGATGTTAAACAAGGGTGTAATTGAATTTCTCAAGGCTTGATTGAGAGAAATGCTAATATTTGGTAGATCAAAAGGAATGATAAAGGCTTACACTCAAGCAGAGAGTGAATGCTTAGCTAGCGAGTTATTGCCTATTATTCCATTTAAAAGGGTATGAGTTTAAGGTATAAGGAAAACTTGTATCAAGTTTTGTTGGAATGGATTAGAAAAATCTGATTGGATTGACCCTTACAATTTTTCAAACCAATCGTTTAATAGCGATTAAATATGGCTATATACACTACAATAATAAGATTTTGAAAGGTTGGTAATGGAATCAGTAAAAACAGGAAAAACAAATAAAGTTGGCAAAAACGCAGAGACAGCTAACGCAAAGGCAAGTAAAGAGACTCATTTTAAACAAGCGAGTGCCATTACAAATATAATCAGATCAATTGGTGGGTTTTTTACAAAGATCGCAAAGAAAGTTAGAGAACTTGTGAAAAAACACCCCAAGAAAAGCAGTGCGGCATTAGTAGTATTGACCCATGTTGCGTGCAGGAAAGCGAAAGAATTAGACGATAAAGTCCAGGATAAATCCAAACAAGCTGAAAAAGAAAATCAAATCAATTGGTGGAAATATTCAGGATTAACAATAGCGACAAGTTTATTATTAGCCGCTTGTAGCGCTGGTGATATTGATAAACAAATAGAACTAGAACAAGAAAAAAAGGAAGCTGAAAATGCTAGGGATAGAGCAAACAAGAGTGGGATAGAACTGGAACAAGAAAAGCAAAAGACCATTAAAGAACAGAAAGATCTCATTAAAAAAGCAGAACAAAATTGCCAAGAAAATCATGGCCAATTCTTTATTAAAAAAGTAGGAATTAAGGGTGGCATTGGTATAGAAATAGAAGCTGAATGCAAAACCCCTAAACCCACAAAAACCAATCAAACCCCTATCCAGCCAAAACACCTCCCAAACTCTAAACAACCCCGCTCTCAAAGAGGATCAAAAGCGCAAGAGCTTATAGCTTATTTGCAAAAAGAGCTAGAATCTCTGCCCTATTCACAAAAAGCTATCGCTAAACAAGTGGATTTTTATAAACCAAGTTCTATCGCTTATTTAGAATTAGATCCTAGAGATTTTAACGTTGCAGAAGAATGGCAAAAAGAGAATCTAAAAATACGCTCTAAAGCTCAAGCTAAAATGCTTGAAATGAGAAATTTAAAACCAGACCCACAAGCCCACCTTTCAACCTCTCAAAGCCTTTTGTTCGTTCAAAAAATATTTGCTGATGTTAATAAAGAAATAGAAGCAGTTGCTAATACTGAAAAAAAAGTAGAAAAAGCGGGTTATGGTTATAGTAAAAGGATGTAGGCATAAGAAAACACCATAAAATCGTTCTTAGCTTATTTATGGTATTTTAAAAACTCTGTGTTACCCAATCAGAACAGAGCCTTTTTTAAACTCCTTAGTAGGAATCCCAATCGTTTTTAGCGTTTGAGCGTTTCACAAAATACAAGCGTTTGCAATTTTTAGCGGTGTTTTATTGGAATAATTTTTATCTCCCTCTTTATAAAGAGAGAGTCTTCATTTTAGCGGATCTTTAACGGGTCTCAGCTGAGCTTTTAATGATCACGGTGTTGTAGTCAGGTTGGACGGGGCGTTGGTTGGGCGAATTTTTCATGCGTTTTTTGATTTCAGCCAATTGTTTGGCAGAGACTTCCAAAGGCTCTTCTATCACAAACCATGCCACCCCTTCTGTGCAAGGAGGAGCGGTGAGAGAGCCGTTAAAATGGTAGTAATTGATGCTTTTAGGCAAGAAAGCGTCTAAAGCCACCTCTTTAAAATTTTGTTTCTTTTGAATGCCTTCTAAAATAGGATCAAGGTTGGGGTTTTCTTTCCCTTCTTCAAAACCAATCGCTAACACTAACAAACGCCCTTTAGCGTCTTTATGCACGAAATGCGCACTCAAAGGCCTGGTTTTATTATTGATTAAAAACTCCATAGGGGCGTGGAAATGCACATTATCCAGCACATAGTCATGCCCTCTATAATTAATGTGGTTAGTCGGCTCAAACGAAGCTTTTAAAGTGTGGTGGGTGAAAAAGACCGCTTTAGGCTTAGAAGCGGCGTATTTGAATTGCAAATCGGCTTTATCTTGCGTGTGGTAGTAATGCTCAATGTTGATGGGCGATTGGCTTTTACCGCTTTTGCACACTTCAAAATCTTTGTGCAATTTGTCCCAACGGTGCGGGCCATTTTCTTTATTTTTATAATCCCATTTGGTGTTTTCAGCGCCTATAAGAGAAGCGGCTAACGCTAAAGCGATCAAAAAAGTTTTTTTCATTTTAATTATCCTTTGTTCTAAAATTCTAAAATTATAGAAAGGCAACGGCTTAATTTTAGCGCTTAATAAACAATGACCGCAGTTACAAAAAATAGATTGGTTAAAAGTTGGAAATGATTTTAAATTCTGTTTTATATGGTAACAACTCTATTAAATTTTAATGCGCCTATGGAGCGGGAATATTTGTTTCAATCAGCCCCCAATTTACAAGCGGTTAAAATTTTTGTCTTATACTCCAAGTTTTCAAATGGAATAAAATTTAACCCCTTAAGATTTAAATGATGATGACCAAACAATCGTATCAAAGATTCGCTTTAATGCGGGTTTTTGTGTTTTCGCTTTCGGCGTTTATTTTTAACACCACGGAGTTTGTTCCTGTCGCATTGTTATCAGATATTGCGAAAAGTTTTGAAATGGAGAGCGCGACAGTGGGGCTTATGATCACTGCTTATGCATGGGTGGTGTCTCTTGGATCATTGCCCTTGATGCTGCTTAGCGCTAAAGTTGAAAGGAAACGCTTACTGCTTTTTCTTTTTGCCCTTTTTATTGCTAGCCATATCCTTTCAGTGCTAGCGTGGAATTTTTGGGTGTTACTCATTTCTCGTATAGGTATTGCTTTTGCCCACTCTATTTTTTGGTCCATCACGGCTTCTTTAGTCATTCGTGTCGCACCCATTGGCAGGAAACAGCAAGCCTTAGGGTTATTAGCGCTAGGGAGTTCGTTGGCGATGATTTTGGGGTTACCGCTTGGGAGAATCATCGGGCAAATGTTAGATTGGCGCTCCACTTTTGGCGTGATTGGGGGTGTTGCGACTCTTATAATGCTGCTTATGTGGAAATTGCTCCCGCATTTACCGAGTAGAAACGCCGGCACGCTCGCAAGTGTCCCTATATTAATGAAACGCCCGCTTTTAGTGGGGATTTATTTGCTTGTGATCATGGTTATCTCTGGGCATTTCACCACTTATAGCTATATTGAGCCTTTTATCATTCAAATCAGCCAATTTTCTCCTGACATTACGACGCTAATGCTGTTTGTGTTTGGGTTAGCAGGCGTGGCAGGGAGTTTTTTATTCGGCCGTTTGTACGCGAAAAACTCAAGAAAATTTATCGCTTTTGCAATGGTTTTAGTTATTTGCCCGCAACTCTTGCTTTTTGTGTTTAAAAACTTGGAGTGGGTGATCTTTTTGCAGATTTTCTTGTGGGGGATTGGGATCACTTCGCTTGGGATCTCCTTGCAAATGAGAGTGTTGCAACTTGCACCGGACGCTACGGACGTTGCGAGCGCGATCTATTCAGGGAGCTATAATGTGGGGATTGGATCAGGTGCGTTGTTTGGCAGTATTGTGATCCACCAATTAGGGCTAGGGTATATTGGCTTTGTGGGTGGGGCTTTGGGGTTGTTGGCGCTATTTTGGCTTAGATTCATTACGATAAAGTTTAAAAAAACTTAAAGGGCGTTAATGGACTACCCAATAAAGGAAAATCCCTTTCGCACTAAAAACCATTTTTTAAACTTTAATGGTGCTGCTTAAATCCAATTGCGCGAATGGGTAGATTGCCTCTCTTTTTATGTTAAAATAAAAGAATTTGTCATGAATTTTAAGCGGTGTGGGGTTTAAATGCTCAAAAAAAAGATTGATTTGCATAAAGATTCTATTAGGAAGCTCTTTTTTTATTATTTTATCCCTTTAGCTTTTTCTATGATCTCACTTTCCACTTACTCTATGATAGATGGCATGTTTGTGGGCAAGAAACTGGGTAAAGAAGCTATCGCTGCGGTCAATATCGCATGGCCTATTTTTCCAGGACTCATTGCGTATGAATTGCTTTTTGGTTTTGGGGCAGCGAGTATTGTGGGGTATTTTTTAGGTCAAAATAAAACCCATAGGGCTAGGCTTGTGTTTAGCAGCGTGTTTTATTTTGTCGCTATAAGCGCCTTTATTTTGAGCATGGCGCTACTGCCTTTTAGCGAAACTATCGCGCGTTTTTTTGGGAGCAATGACGCTTTATTGAGCATGTCCAAACGCTACATTGAAATCATTTTAATGGGCTCTGTTTTTATGGTTTTGCACCCTTTAGCGGATGTCTTTGTGGTGAATGACAAACGCCCCGTTTTAGCGATGGTGGCGATGTTAATTGGCTCGTTAGCGAATATCTTTTTTAACTACTGGTTTATTTTTGTGTTGGAAGTGGGGGTTCAAGGCAGCGCGATAGCCACCGTGATAGGGCATGCGATAGGGGTTTTAGTCTTAATGCAGCATTTTTGGCGCAAAAAAGGGCAGTTGTATTTCATCAAACGATTTTCTTTGTCTTCGGTCATTTCTTCAGCTAAAAGCGGCGTGCCTCAAAGCACGGCAGAATTTAGCGCTTCTATTATGATTTTATTGTTTAATACCGCTATCATGCACACGGCAGGGGAAAGGTTTGTGAGCATGTATGGGATCGTTATGTATAATGCGATTATCTTTTTTACGACTTTGTTTGCGATCTCTCAAGGCATCCAACCGATTGCGAGTTTTAGCTATGGGGCTAGAAATTTAGAGCGCGTGCGAGCCGTGTTTGTCTTTGGTTTGAAAGCAGCGTTTTGTATAGGGATTTTTTTCTATGGCGCTTATTATTTCCTAGATGAATTTTTAATCAAGCTTTATTTGCAGCCAAGCGAGCAAGACCCCCTTTTTATGCAAGAGACTAAAAGAGCGATGAATATTTACTACATCGGCTATGTTTTTTTAGGCATGACTTTGTTGTGCGCGGTGTTTTTCCAATCCATCCAACGCACTAAAAGTTCGTTTATCATCACTCTTTCGCACACGCTGGGGTTTATTATTGTCCTATTGCCGATTTTAAGCCATTTCTATGGGATTAATGGCATTTGGGTAACTTACCCTATCGCGCAATTTTTAGCGTTTTTGGTAGCGTTAGGGGTAACTTATTATGAAATTAAAAAAGGGGTTTTCACCACTTATAAAGAGAAAAACCCTATCGCTTTGAAAACTTAACCAATAAATAAGGTAAAATTAAAACATGCATGCAGAATTTTTCACTTTCGCGCTCATTATGCTTTTAATCGTGATAGCCCCTTATGTGTCTAGAATCTCTCGTTTGCCTATCACGGTTGTGGAGATTTTATTTGGGTCTGTTGGGGCGTATGTGGGTTTTATTGAGCCAACTAAGGGCTTTGAAATCATGTCTGAAATTGGCTTTTTGTTTTTAATGTTTTTATGCGGTTTGGAAGTGGAAATTTATTTGTTTAAAAAATTAGGGGTTTCTCTTTTAAAACGCATTTTTGCTTATCTGTTGATCTTATACACGCTTTCGTTTATCCTTACTTTTAGCCTTAATTTAGAGCCTATTTTTATGGTGATTTTCCCTATCATTAGTTTGGGCATGATCATGACTTTAGTCAAAGATTATCGTAAAGAGATTTTGTGGCTTGATTTGGTTTTAAAAGTGGGCGTTATTGGGGAGTTGTTAAGCATTTTTGGTTTGGTAGTCGTGGATGGGGTGTATTCGCATGGTTTGGGCATGGATTTGATTAAAGATTTGGGCATTCTCATTGTTTTTCTCATCTTAATTATCGTGGCGTTTCAAATCTTTAAGACTTTGTTTTGGTGGTTCCCGCATTTAAAGCTTTTTGTGATGCCTAAAAGCAGTCAGTTCAACCAAGACGTGCGTTTTTCGCTCATGCTCTTTTTTTCCTTGGTTGCGATCGTGGTGTGGCTCAAAATAGAAATGGTTTTAGGGGCGTTTTTGGCGGGGTTAGTCGTTTCTACTTTTTTCCCTCATAAATCAGAGCTGATCCACAAGCTCAATGATGTGGGTTTTGGGTTTTTTGTGCCTTTGTTTTTCATCCATGTAGGCTCTACTTTAGACTTAAAATTAGTGTTTTTAAACCCGCATTTGATCCTTCAAGGGATATTGATTGTCATAGCGATGTTAAGCTTGCACTTGATCACTTCAACCTTATTGTGGCGCAAATACTTTAAAGAAGCTAAGCATTTATTTTCATTCGCCTTAGGGGCTTCTATGCCTTTAACTTTTTTAGTCACCACCGCAGCAGTGGGTTTAAAAGCGCAAGCGATCTCGCAAAACACCTATTACGCGTTGCTCATGGCGGCTATTTTTGAAGGGGTGTTATTCACCATTGCGATTAAAATGCTCAACAAAAAAGCTTAAAGCTTTAAGCGTCTAAATACTTAGCGTCGCTAAAGCTGTTCGCTTGAACGTTATTAAACGCGTTTTCTAAGCTGTCAAAGAAATGAGGGTGCAAGTTTTGCATTTCTTTTAAGAAATTTTTAGTGGCTAATCGCGCGATAGGGGGTTTATCGGAAGTGGGCTGTTTGGCTGGGCAATTGCAATCAGGAGCAACCGGGATATTTTGAGAAGTGACAAAATGAATGCTACTGGCTTCTCGAACCTTAATCAAAGGGCGGATCACTAATAAGCCGTTTTCAGCCCTATAAATGGGGGGCATGCTCCTCAAACTCCCGTTATAAGTGAAATTCATAAAAAAGCTCTCCACCGCATCATCTAAATGGTGCGCGATAGCGACTTTATTATAGCCTTCTTCTAAAGCCTTAGAATACAAAGTCCCTCTCCTCAAACGAGAGCAAAACGAACAAAACGAGCTTTTTTCACGGCGTTTTTCGTTGATCGTGGCAGCGATTTGGGTGTAAATGATCTCATGCTCAATGCCTTGTTCTTGGCACAAATCGCTCAACCATTTTAAATTTTCGCCCAAACCATAATGCACGGTAACCGCTTTAAAATCAAATTTGAAAGGGGCATGTTTTTGCATCCTGGCTAAGATGCAAGCGAGCATGATAGAATCCTTACCCCCGCTCAACCCTAACAAGATTTTATCGCCTTCTTCTATGAGTTTGTAAGTGGCGTTGGTCTTGCCTACAATGTGCAAGACTTTTTTGGAAATTTCATAAGCCATTTTTGATCCTTGATTATGTTTATTTTCTAAAGTTTCGCGCTAAGCGAATGATTTCTTCTTCGCTAATGTGATCGGAATTATATTTCACAATAATGATTTCTTCGCTAATATTGACATACCATTCAATGATTTTGTCCCCTAAAGTTTCAAATTGTTCCTCACTATAAGCGTCTAAGGGGAAATAGACATTTTTTTGCTTGGAAGGGTTATGGAGCAAAAAGAGCGATAGTCCCCAAATAAGCCCTAAAGCTACAATGATTAAACTCGTGTTAGAAACGCCTAAATGATGATAGCTTAACCCCCCGCTCACGCCCCCAACAAAGCTCCCTAAATAGCCAAAAGTAGTGAATTGCCCTAAAACCTTGCCTTTTTCATTTGCTCTGGCGAACTTAGACGCTAAAGATTGCATGATAGGCTCTAAGGTGGCAAAGCCAATAAAGAAAAACGCCACCCCAACAATAAAAAGCCATAAATATTTACCCAAAAAGCTAGAGTCCGCTAAAAACAAGCACAAATAACTCACAATAAACAACAACACGCCAGAAAGCATCACCCCCTTAGGCTTGTTGTATTTTTCAGCCATAACGCTCGCTATCCCCATGCTTAAAACCCCCAATAAGGCTCCAGGCACATACACTAAGATTAAAAAGCTTTCATCTTTATGAAATTCATTCACTAAGGCTAAAGGGATTAGCACAAAAATAAGCGTCATGAACGCTTTTTCAAAAAAAGAGCTTATGTATAAAAGATACAAGGCTTTAGAGTTGGGTTGATAAGCCTTTATGTTTTTGATTTGGTAAGAAATTTTAGGGGCGTCTTTGACTTTTAAAAGCATCAATAAACTCAATAAGGTTAAGATCGCCGTGAGCAAGAAGAGCCATTTTGCCCCCCCCAAAAACGCCACAACCCCAGGACCTATGGCCATGCTTATGGTAAAACTAATGAAAATAAACGCCCCCATGATGGCCATGGCTTTGGTGCGCTCTTCTTCTTTCACTTCATCCGCCACCATCGCACTAACGACCCCCCCTAAAGCCCCCATGCCTTGAATGAAGCGCCCGATAACGAGCGTGATAATATCGTTCGCCACAAAGCACACTAACGAGCCAATTAAAAACAATAACAAGCACACCATAACGACCACTTTACGGCCGATTTTATCGCTAAGAATGCCCATGGGGGTTTGAAAAATGATTTGCGTGAGATACGCTCCGCCCACCGCCAAACCTATAAGCAAAGGACTGCTTGAATGGAAACTATCCGCATACAAACTGATGACAGGCAAAACGATAAAAAGCCCTAAAAACCGCAACGACGACACTAACGCTAATGGAAAAATTTTCTTAAACATGCGGGTTATTTTACAAGAAAATCTCTAATTTTTATCATTAATTTAGGAAAGTAGGATTGATAATAAAAGTTTAATGGATTTTTAATGGATTTTTAAGAAAATTTTTTGTATAATCTTATTCTTTATTTTTTTGCTTTGTATTTTGCTTGCGTCAAGGTAGCTCAGCTGGTTTAGAGCGCTGGTCTCATAAGCCGGAGGTCGGGGGTTCAAGTCCCCCTCTTGACACCATGATTTGATTTAATCTTCATTTAATTTTCGTTTAATCTTTTTTTTAGCAAACCTAAACTACAATAGCGTTGCATCTTTTAATTTCTTAACATTAGGGATTTGACGATGATTTTTAGCTCTCTTTTTAGTGTTGTAGGGATGGCGGTGCTTTTTCTTATTGCTTGGGTGTTTTCTGGCAATAAAAGGGCTATAAATTATCGCACGATTGTCAGCGCCTTTGTGATTCAAGTGGCTTTAGGGGCGTTGGCTTTATATGTGCCTTTGGGCAGAGAAATACTGCAGGGTTTAGCTAGCGGCATACAAAGCGTGATTGGTTACGGCTATGAGGGGGTGCGCTTTTTATTTGGCAATCTCGCTCCAAACGCTAAGGGCGATCAAGGGATAGGGGGCTTTATCTTTGCAATCAACGTTTTAGCGATCATTATCTTTTTTGCTAGCTTGATTTCACTTCTATATTATTTAAAAATCATGCCTTTAGTGATCAACCTCATCGGCGGGGCGTTGCAAAAATGCTTAGGAACTTCTAAAGCAGAAAGCATGAGCGCAGCGGCTAATATTTTTGTAGCGCACACCGAAGCGCCCTTAGTCATTAAACCCTATTTGAAAAGCATGAGCGATTCAGAGATTTTTGCGGTCATGTGCGTGGGCATGGCTAGCGTTGCGGGGCCTGTGTTAGCCGGGTATGCGAGCATGGGCATTCCTTTGCCTTATTTAATAGCCGCTTCGTTTATGTCCGCTCCTGGGGGTTTGTTGTTCGCTAAAATCATTTACCCGCAAAACGAAACCATTTCTAGCCATGCAGATGTTTCTGCAGAAAAGCATGTCAATGCCATAGAAGCTATCGCTAATGGGGCAAGCACAGGGTTAAATTTAGCTTTGCATGTGGGAGCGATGCTTTTAGCCTTTGTGGGGATGCTTGCGCTCATTAACGGGCTTTTAGGGGTTGTAGGGGGATTTTTAGGCATGGAGCATTTGTCTTTGGGGTTGATTTTAGGCACGCTCTTAAAACCCTTAGCCTTTATGCTAGGCATTCCTTGGAGCCAGGCCGGGATTGCTGGAGAAATCATAGGCATTAAAATCGCGCTCAATGAATTTGTGGGCTATATGCAATTTTTACCTTATTTGGGCGATAACCCTCCTTTAATCTTGAGCGAGAAAACTAAAGCGATCATCACTTTTGCGTTGTGCGGGTTTGCTAACTTAAGCTCAGTCGCTATGCTCATTGGGGGGCTTGGCAGTTTAGTGCCTAAAAAGAAAGATCTCATTGTAAGGCTTGCTTTAAAAGCGGTGCTTGTAGGCACGCTTTCTAATTTCATGAGCGCGACTATCGCTGGGTTATTCATAGGGCTAAACGCTCATTAAAAGGACAAAACATGCAAAAAAGAGTGGTAATCTTATTACTGGATTCTTTTGGTATAGGGGCTAGTGAAGACGCTAGAGATTTTGGCGATTTGGGAGCGAACACTTTAGGCAATATCGCTAAGGCTTGTTTTAACAACCTAGCTGATTCTAACGATCGCAATGGGGCTTTGAAACTGCCTTATTTAGAGAGTTTGGGTTTAGGGTTGAGCGCTTTAAAAGCCGCCAATGAATTGCCCTTAGGCTTTGAATCTAAACCGAATCTAATAGGGGCTTACGCTTATGCGCAAGAACTTTCTAGCGCTAAGGATACGATTTCTGGGCATTGGGAGATGATGGGCGCGCCCGTTCTTTTTGAGTGGGGGTATTTTAAAGACAAAAACAATTCCTTCCCTAAAGAAATTTTAGATGAGATTATGCGTAAAACTAAGATTAAGGGTTATTTAGGGAATTGCCACGCATCAGGGACAGAAATCATCAAAGATTTAGGCGAAAAGCATTTAGAAACTCTATACCCCATTTTTTACACTTCAGCGGATTCGGTGTTTCAAATCGCTGTGCATGAAGAAAAGTTTGGATTGGATAATCTTTATACTCTTTGTGAAGAAGCGTTTCAAATTCTAGAACCTTTAAAGATCGCTAGAGTGATCGCACGCCCCTTTGTTGGCGCAAATAGAGAGGATTTCAAACGCACCGCTCATCGCAAAGACTATGCGATAAAGCCCCATAAAAAATTGCTTTTTGAAACATTCATTGAAGAAAAACAAGGCGAAGTCATTAGCATTGGAAAAATCGCTGATATTTACGCTCATGTGGGGATCACTCAAAAGTTCAAAGCCGGTAGTTTAATGGAATTATGCGATGTTACTTTAGAGCAGGTCAAAAACGCTAAAAACAACAGCTTGATTTTTACGAATTTTGTGCATTTTGATAGCGATTATGGGCATAGGCGCGATATTAGCGGGTATGCTAACGCTTTAGAGTATTTTGATGCGCGCTTAAAAGAGGTTTTAGAAAATTTAAGAGAAAACGATTTGCTCATTCTTTGCGCCGATCATGGGTGCGATCCCAGCTTTAAAGGCACGGATCACACCCGAGAATACATTCCTGTTTTGTTCTATCATAAAGATTTGCAACCAGCCTTTTTAGGCAAGAGCGAGTCGTTTGCGGATATTGGGCAAAGCATTGCCCACTTTTTGGGATTAAGCCCCTTAGATTATGGCAAAAACTTATTAAACTTTAAAGGACAATCATGACCCCTCACATCAACGCCAAAATCGGCGATTTTTACCCTCAATGCCTTTTATGCGGCGATCCTTTAAGGGTGAGCTACATTGCGAAAAAATTCTTACAAGACGCCAAAGAGATCACGAATGTGCGTAACATGCTAGGCTTTAGCGGGAAGTATAAGGGTAAGGGGATTTCTTTAATGGGGCATGGCATGGGCATTGCGTCATGCACGATTTATGTAACAGAGCTCATTAAAACCTATCAGGTTAAAGAGCTTTTAAGGATTGGCACTTGCGGGGCGATTAGCCCAAAAGTTGGCCTGAAAGACATTGTCATGGCCACTGGAGCTTCAACGGATTCTAAAACCAATCGGGTGCGTTTTTTAAACCACGATTTGAGTGCAACGCCTGATTTTGAATTGAGTTTAAGGGCGTATCAAACAGCAAAGCGTTTGGGTATTGATTTGAAAATAGGCAATGTTTTTTCAAGCGATTTTTTCTATTCTTTTGAAACGCATGCTTTTGATTTAATGGCCCAATACAACCACTTGGCTATTGAAATGGAAGCGGCAGGGTTATACGCCACGGCGATGGAATTGAACGCTAAAGCTTTATGTTTATGTTCTGTCTCAGATCACTTGATCACTAAAGAAGCCCTAAGCCCTAAAGAAAGAATAGAAAGCTTTGATAACATGATCACTCTAGCCTTAGAGATGATGAGTTAGCCTTTTTTGTTGCCCCCATAAGTTAAGGATAAACTTTTAAGGAAAACCCTTAAAGCTAAAAGCCTTAAGGGAACTTTGGAAAAACAAAAGCTATCGTTTTACAGAAACTTCGTTTTACAAAACTATCGCTTCAATAAAACAACCACTTTACACCCCAAAAACGAAATTTCAAGGTATAATGTTTTCCAAGAGTTTTTGCCATTTTTGTCGTTCATGGCAAACTCCTTATTTAAAGGTTATCCCCATAAAGCTACTTATGGGGGTGTTTATTTTACAACAATCTTTCTAAAAACCAAATCCCAATTAAATAAAAACACTCTTAAAAGCTTGATTGAGCGCATCAAAACACCCTAAAACTTTTTTTGAAATCCAATAAATTTATGATAAAATTAAACGTATTGTAAATAAATTCTCATTTTGATACATTTTTTGCAATAAAACATTACTTTAAGGAACATCTTATGAAAAAAACGAAAAAAACGATTCTACTTTCTCTAACTCTTGCGGCGTCATTGCTCCATGCTGAAGATAACGGCGTTTTTTTAAGCGTGGGTTATCAAATCGGTGAAGCGGTTCAAAAAGTGAAAAACGCCGACAAGGTGCAAAAACTTTCAGACGCTTATGAACAATTAAGCAAGCTTTTAACCAACGATAATGGCACAAACTCAAAGACAAGCGCGCAAGCGATCAACCAAGCGGTTAATAATTTGAACGAACGCGCAAAAACTTTAGCCGGTGGGACAACCAATTCCCCTGCCTATCAAGCCACGCTTTTAGCGTTGAGATCGGTGTTAGGGCTATGGAATAGCATGGGTTATGCGGTCATATGCGGAGGCTATACCAAAAGTCCAGGCGAAAACAATCAAAAAAATTTCCACTACACCGATGAGAATGGCAACGGCACTACAATCAATTGCGGTGGGAGCACAAATAGTAATGGCACTCATAGTTCTAGTGGCACAAATACATTAAAAGCAGACAAAAATGTTTCTCTATCTATTGAGCAATATGAAAAAATCCATGAAGCTTATCAGATTCTTTCAAAAGCTTTAAAACAAGCTGGGCTTGCTCCTTTAAATAGCAAAGGGGAAAAATTAGAAGCGCATGTAACCACATCAAAGTATCAACAAGATAATCAAACTAAAACGACAACTTCTGTTATTGATACGACTAATGATGCGCAAAATCTTTTGACTCAAGCGCAAACGATTGTCAATACCCTTAAAGATTATTGCCCCATGTTGATAGCGAAATCTAGTAGTGGAAGTAGTGGCACAGCTACTACAAACACCCCTTCATGGCAAACAGCCGGTGGCGGCAAAAATTCATGCGAGACTTTTGGTGCGGAGTTTAGTGCCGCTTCAGACATGATTAATAATGCGCAAAAAATCGTTCAAGAAACCCAACAACTCAGCGCCAACCAACCAAAAAATATCACACAACCCCATAATCTCAACCTTAACACCCCTAGCAGTCTTACGGCTTTAGCTCAAAAAATGCTCAAAAACGCGCAATCTCAAGCAGAAATTTTAAAACTAGCCAATCAAGTGGAGAGCGATTTTAACAAACTTTCTTCAGGCCATCTTAAAGACTACATAGGAAAATGCGATGCGAGTGCTATAAGCAGCGCGAATATGACAATGCAAAATCAAAAGAACAATTGGGGGAACGGGTGTGCTGGCGTGGAAGAAACTCTGAATTCATTAAAAACAAGTGCCGCTGATTTTAACAACCAGACAACGCCCCAACTCGATCAAGCGCAAAACCTAGCCAACACCCTTATTCAAGAACTTGGCAACAATCCTTTTAGGAATATGGGCATGATCGCTTCTTCAACCACGAATAACGGCGCCTTGAATGGCCTTGGGGTGCAAGTGGGTTATAAGCAATTTTTTGGAGAAAAGAAAAGATGGGGGTTAAGGTATTATGGTTTCTTTGATTACAACCACGCCTATATCA
Source organism: Helicobacter pylori (assembly GCF_014496965.1). Classification (GTDB taxonomy): domain Bacteria; phylum Campylobacterota; class Campylobacteria; order Campylobacterales; family Helicobacteraceae; genus Helicobacter; species Helicobacter pylori_CZ. Next base: position 151,888 of record NZ_JACTCR010000001.1, read on the forward strand.
AATCCAGCTTTTTTAATTCGGCTTCTGATGTTTGGACTTATGGGGTGGGTAGCGATTTGTTGTTTAATTTCATCAATGATAAAAACACCAACTTTTTAGGCAAGAATAACCAGATTTCTTTTGGGCTTTTTGGAGGAATCGCCTTAGCAGGGACTTCATGGCTTAATTCTCAATTCGTGAATTTAAAAACCATCAGCAATGTCTATAGCGCTAAAGTGAATACGGCTAACTTCCAATTTTTATTCAATTTAGGCTTGAGAACCAATCTCGCTAGGCCTAAGAAAAAAGATAGTCATCATGCGGCTCAACATGGCATGGAATTGGGCGTGAAAATCCCTACCATTAACACGAATTACTATTCTTACTTGGGAACTAAACTAGAATACCGAAGACTCTATAGTGTGTATCTCAATTATGTGTTCGCTTATTAAAAGCTCTCTTTTTTAAAAAAGGGGGGGCTTTAAAAAACCTCTAAAGCTAAAAATTTTCAAAAAAATAGTTATTAAACCTAAAAAAAGAAATTTTAAGGTATAATGTTTTAGCCATTTTTATTTTTCGTTTTTAGTTTTCCATGGCAAACTCCTTTTTAGAATTTATCCCCATAATCGCTCTTATGGGGCGTTTGTTTTATAACAATCTTTTCAAATTTAAAAAACGCTTTCTTTAAAAACCATTAAAGAGTAAAATTGTCTTATAAGATGAGCTTTTTTTGTGGTTTTCATTAAAAACGATCATTTTTTAGCGGAGGTTTTAAAAAAAGGATTTTTTACTCACTTCTTTTGATTGAAACAACACAATCAAGCGTCTTAAGGCAATTTAAAATAAAATAGCGCTAGCATGACCCCAAAGCCCCTTATTAAATTAATCTATACCAAATAGTAAGGAGTTATCTAACATGGGGTTTTTCAAGCTTAAAGAACACAACACTAACGTTGCCACCGAGTTTAGAGCGGGTTTAACGACTTTTATCACCATGATTTACATCGTGCCACTAAACGCTCTTATCCTTTCTCAAGCCAACATGCCTTATGAAGCCCTTTTGAGCGCAACGGCCATTATCACTATCTTATCAAGCGTGTTTAACGGATTGTGGGCAAACACTCCCATCGCTATGAGCGTGGGCTTAGGGCTGTCAGCTTATTTTAGCTTTGGGTTAGTTCAAGGGCTAAAACTCCCTTGGCAGAGCGCTTTAGGCATCGTAGCGCTCTCGGGAGCGATTTTTGTGATTTTGTCTTTCACTAAATTTAGAAGTTGGGTCATGCGAAGCATTCCTAGCGATTTAAGGCGCGCGGTGAGCGCGGGGATAGGGGCTTTTATTGCGTTTATTGGCCTTAAAGAAATGCATATTGTCGTTACCCATAAGGCTACGCTTGTAACCTTAGGCGATTTTGGCGATCCGCATGTGTTATTGGGGGTTGTGGGGATCATTTTGACTTTCGCGCTCTACACGCTTAAAATCAAGGGTTCTTTCATTATAGCGGTCTTAATCACTTCCATTCTCGCATGGGTTTTAAAGCTAGCCCCTTACCCTAGCGAATTTTTTTCCATGCCCGCTAGCATTGGCCCTATCGCCTTTCAATTAGATTTTAAGGGCATTTTTTTTGATGCGAGTGGGGCTTTCACTTTAGCGTTAGTGCCAGTCATCATCACTTTTTTTGTAACCGATTTGTTTGATTCTTTAGGCACGCTTGCAGGGATTGGCCACAAGACTGATTTTTTCAATGATGAAGAAAAAAACAAGGAATTGGAAAAGACTTTAGAAGCGGATGCGGTGGCTTCTTTAGGGAGCGCGGTGGTAGGCGTTTCTACCACGACCGCTTTTATAGAGAGCGCGAGTGGGGTTGAAGAGGGGGGCCGCACAGGGCTTACAGCGGTTTTTACCGGATTATTTTTTGTTTTAACGCTCTTTTGCTTGCCTCTTTTAAAAGCCATTCCCAGCAACGCAATTTATCCGGTGCTAGTGGTAGTAGGGGTTTTGATGTTTAGCGTGTTAGAAGGGGTGAATTTTAAAGACATGGCCATTAGCGTTTCCACTTTTTTAACCGTGGTGATGATGCCTTTAACCTTCTCTATTGCCGATGGCTTAGCCTTTGGCTTTTTGTCTTATAGTATCATCAAATTGGTTCAAAAAGACTTCAAAGCGCTCAATTCAGGCATCATCATTCTCTGCATCATTTCTGTTTCTGTATTTATCTTTCGTTAAGCTCTTTTTAAGGGGCTTTGCATTTTTTACCCATTTCATGCCTCTTTTTCTTTATTTAGACAGATTATTATCTTAAAATAATTGTAATATCATTATTATTATATCAACTCAATAAAAAAGGAGAAGGTATGCAAAAAACTTCTAACACTCTGGCGCTGGGGAGTTTGACAGCGCTATTCTTTCTAATGGGTTTTATCACGGTTTTAAACGACATTTTAATCCCACACTTAAAGCCCATTTTTGACTTGACCTATTTTGAAGCTTCGCTCATTCAATTTTGCTTTTTTGGGGCGTATTTCATCATGGGAGGAGTTTTTGGGAATGTGATCAGTAAAATCGGCTACCCTTTTGGCGTGGTGCTTGGTTTTGTGATCACAGCGACGGGGTGCGCGTTGTTTTATCCGGCGGCGCATTTTGGTTCCTATGGGTTTTTTTTAGGAGCGTTGTTTATTTTAGCGAGTGGGATTGTGTGCTTACAGACTGCCGGCAATCCCTTTGTAACCTTGCTTTCTAAAGGTAAAGAAGCCAGAAACCTGGTTTTAGTCCAGGCGTTCAATTCGCTTGGCACGACTTTAGGGCCTATTTTTGGGAGCTTGTTGATTTTTAGCACAACTAAAATGGGCGATAATGCAAGTTTGATAGATAAATTAGCCGACGCTAAAAGCGTTCAAATGCCTTATTTGGGCTTGGCGGTGTTTTCGCTTCTTTTAGCGCTCATCATGTATCTTTTGAAATTGCCTGATGTGGAAAAAGAAATGCCCAAAGAGATAACGCAAAAAAGCCTGTTTTCGCACAAACACTTTGTTTTTGGGGCTTTAGGGATCTTTTTTTATGTGGGCGGAGAAGTTGCGATTGGCTCATTCTTGGTGCTAAGCTTTGAAAAACTTTTGAATTTAGACCCTCAATCAAGCGCGCATTACTTGGTGTATTATTGGGGAGGCGCGATGGTGGGCCGTTTCTTGGGTAGCGTTTTGATGAATAAAGTTGCCCCCAACAAATACCTGGCTTTCAACGCCTTAAGCTCTATTGTTCTCATTGCTTTAGCCATTATCGTTGGAGGCAAGATCGCTCTATTCGCTCTGACTTTTGTGGGCTTTTTCAACTCTATCATGTTCCCTACAATCTTTTCTTTGGCTACGCTCAATTTAGGGCATCTCACTTCTAAGGCTTCTGGAGTGATTAGCATGGCGATTGTAGGAGGGGCGTTAATCCCCCCCATTCAAGGTGCGGTTACAGACATGCTAACAGCAACCGAATCAAATTTGCTCTACGCTTATGGTGTGCCGTTGTTATGCTATTTTTATATCCTCTTCTTTGCGCTTAAAGGGTATAAACAAGAAGAAAACTCCTAAAAAAGGGGGGTTTCTCTCCCTACTTGTTTTCTCTCTTACTTTCTTTGGTTTTGTTTTAAAAATTGAAAATGCCAAAGTTAAATAAGGTTTTATTTGTCAGTATTTGATGAGGACAGAGCTTTTTTAACAACTTGAGGCAAAAACACAAACAGGGTTTTTAAAATTTTTAAGATGCAATCAAAAACACTGCTAATGAATAAAAAAATCCCCTAACCACAAAAGATTAAGAGATTTTAAGAATGAAGCAAAGAATAAAGACTAGTAAATGGGTTTAGCGTCTTTGAATTTATATTCCGTAAGAAACCCAGTGCCATCAAAATTACCTACCAAAGAGATCTTTGCAATATCACCCACTTGGCAATCGGTTTCTAAAATAAGATAAGGCACTTCATCTTTACCGATTAAGGTGATCACTCGGCCCTTTTTTTCACGACTTTGCTTGGGGAACTCTTTAGAATCAAGACCTGTGGTATTATCGCCGGTTTGGAGCATTCTAAAAGCATAGCACATGCCATCATTGATTTGAGCGCTATAAATCTTGCCTTTTTTAACTTCTTTTTTAACCCCCGGTTTAACCGCAATGCGTATTTCTGAGTGGATCTCAGCTTCTTGCATTTTGCCCTTATAATCTCGCACCTGAACCTTATGCACGCCATTAGGATCTCCCTTTTTAAGTAGAGAATCTTCATAGCTGAATTTTTGAATGTCTAAATCCCCATCAACAAAACTCCTAGCATCAAGCTGAACGCTCAAAAGCCCTAGCAACCCAATTAATGAAAATTTCAAACAACGCTTATAAAAATAACTCATCAACAAATCCTTTCAATGTAAAATCAAACAAATATATTCCAAAATGAAAAACAAAAAGATCACAAAATTGCTAATTTAGCAATAAAAACGCACCCTGTCAAGAAATCAAAGCCTAAAGAAATCATTCAAAAATAATTTCTTCCGGTTTGATTCCATCGCCATAAACAGGCTCTAAAGTTTCCTTGTAAGCTTCTTTTAAAAAGTCGCTAGAAATGAGGGAATCAATTTCGTTGTTCAACCATTCTAAAAGCTTAGGGTTGCCCTTTTTAATCGCTGGAGCGATCACATCTTTATCGCCAAGGCTTGTAATGCCTAATTTAAACTCAGGGTGCTGTTTTATCCAAGCGAGCAATAAAGTGTTGTCATGGGCTAGAGCGATAGCCTTATTGTTTAAAAGGGCTAAAAAAGTCTCTGTGTTTTGCTCAAATTTCAAAAGTTTGATATTGGGGTAATTTTTAGTGAAATAAAAATCCGCTGTCGTGCCTTTATTCACAATCAGCTCTTTATCTTTCAACTCTTCTATATTTTTAATGACCCCATCTTTAGAAACCACCCCCAAAGCGACTTTCATATACGGCTTAGCGAAATCCACGACTTTTTCTCTTTCTTTAGTGCACGTGAAATTAGCCATGATAATATCCACTTTATTGGCTTTTAAAAATTCCACCCTAGCTGAGGCTTCTACAGGAATAAACTCTATTTTATTTTCATCGCCCAATAAATCAAGGGCCATGCGTTTAGCAATGACCACATCATAGCCTTGATATTTCCCTTTAGAATCCACAGATCCAAAAGGAGGCTTATCGCTAAAAACCCCCACTTTTAAAACCCCTCTTTGTTTAATGACTTCTAAAGCGTCCTTTTTTTCTTTATGGCTATCAGAACATGCGCTAAAGACTAAAGCGATTAAAACTAAAAATAGCCCCCACATTTTAAAAAGCCCGTTTGTTTTCATAAAACCACCTTTTTTTAAAATTAAAACTATCTTTTTAGCAAACTTTATTTAACAGCTCCCTAAAAAATGGAAAGTTTCTAAAAATTTTTGCGCTCTTTGAGATTTCGGGTGGTTAAAAAACTCTTTGGCGCTGTTTTCTTCAGCGATCTTACCGCTATCAAAAAACACGATTTTATGAGCGATTTTTTGCGCGAATTTCATTTCATGCGTTACAATCACCATGCTCATGCCCGTTGTGGCTAATTCTAAAATCACTTCTAAAACTTCTTTAACCATTTCAGGGTCTAATGAGGCGGTTACTTCATCAAAAAGCATGATTTTTGGCCGCATGCACAAAGAACGCACGATCGCTACTCGTTGTTTTTGCCCGCCGCTCAATTCTTTAGGGTAAGCTTGTTGTTTATGCTCCAAACCCACTCGCTTTAAAAGCTCTACGGCTTGAGCAATGACCTCATCTTTGGATCGTTTTTGCACTTTTAAGGGGGCGAGTAAGATATTATCCAGCACGTTTAAATGCGGGAACAACTCATAATTTTGAAACACCATGCCTATTTTTTGGCGCATTTGATTCCAGTTGGTGGCCTTATTGTTAAGGTTAGTGTTTTCAAAAAGGATTTCACCTCCATCAATCTTTTCAAGCCCGTTTAGGCATTTTAAAAAAGTGCTTTTCCCGCACCCGCTAGGCCCTAAAATCACTGCCGCTTCACCCTTATTTAAAGTGAAATTGATGCCGTCTAAAACCAAATGGTTTTGATAGGTTTTTTTTAACCCTTTGGTTTCTAAAATCGCGCTCATTTTACCCTCTAATGTGTTGGAATTTTTTTTCTAAATAGGAACTATACAGGCTCAAACTATAGCATAAACTAAAATAAAACATTAAGATAACGCCATAAACCACAAAGCTCGCATTGGGCATGCGTAAGAGGTTAAGCTCTATGATTTGCTGGCCCACTTTTAACAAATCAATCGCTCCAATGAGAGAGACTAAGGCTGTGGTTTTAATCATGCGCGTGAATAAATTAAGGCTTGAGGGCAATAAAGACAAAAAGCTTTGAGGGAAAATAATATTAAAAATCACCTTTTTTGAATCTAAGCCTAAAGCCAGAGCGCTTTCTACTTGGTGTTTGCTCACGGAAGTTAAAACCCCTCTAGTCAAATCCATCATTTCAGCACCCCCCCACAAGCTAAAAACAATAACGCTCGCTAAAACGGCGCTAATATGCAAATCAAACCAGCTCGCTAACCCAAAATACACGATAAACAGCCATGCTAAAAGCGGGATAATGCGAATGCTTTCTAAATACACACGACACGCCAAAACCATTATTTTAGAGCCAAACGCCATCAAACTCCCTAAAAGCATTCCAACAATGATTGAAATAACCGCAGAGCTAAGAGCGATTAAAAGAGTGGTTTCAAACCCTTCTAACAAACGCTTAAGGTTGTCTAATTCTAACAAAACTCCCATTTTAAGCCACTTTCTTTTTAAAGGAACGCTCTAAGATCACAAACAAAACGCTTAAAGGGAGCAAAGCGATCAAATAAGTGAGGCTTAACATCAAAAGGCTTTCAGTCGTTTTGTAATAAATGCCAATAAAATCTTTCGCCACAAACATGATATCGGTTAGGGCTATCGCGCCCACCACCGAAGTTTCTTTGAGTAAAAAAATCACATTCGCCCCTATGGAAGGCATAGAAACGCTTAAACTTTGAGGCAGAATAATATAATACATCATCTTCAAAGGGCCAAACCCTAAACTCAAAGCGCTTTCTTTTTGAATGGAAGCCAAGCTCTTAAACCCAAGCAAAAAACTTTGACTCATATACCCCCCACCCAAAAACCCTAACGCTAAAATCGCGCACTCTAAAGCGCTCAAACCGATTTCATTCAACCCGTAATACAAAAAGAAAAGCTGGATGAGTAGGGGCGTGTTCCTAGCGATTTCGCCATAGATATAGACGATAGGAGAGATAAAGCGCGTTTTAAAATACAAAACGATCGCGCACAAAAACCCCACCAAAAGAGAGAGCAAAATCCCAAAGAAAGAAATATAAAGCGTGAGTTCTAACCCCTTAAGAAACGCAGGGATGGAGTGCAACATAAAATCCCAATCTAATGCCATAACGCTTACCTTAAAATTGATGGTGTTTAACGCACCACATTAAAAAACAGCTCTCATTTGCCCCAATTGTTAGAAGTTTGGAAAACCCAAGCCTTTATGCGGGAAGTTTATGAGCCATTTTGCCACTATTCAAAGAAAATTTGGATTATAATAAAAAAACTGGCTGAAATTAACAACAATGATTAAACAATCATTAAATGGAGAGGACATGAAAAAAAGTTTAGTTTCTTTGGCTTGGGTTTTTGCCGCTATTTTAGGGGCGATCTGTTTAGGGGTGTTAGCCTTACACAAGGGCGAGAGCATTAACACGCTATGGCTTGTAGTAGCGAGCGCTTGCATTTATAGCATAGGCTATCGTTTTTATAGCCATTTTATCGCTTATCGGGTGTTAAAGCTAGACGATAACAGAGCCACGCCCGCATGCGTAAGGAATGACGGCAAGGATTTTGTGCCAACCGATAAAGCCATCACCTTTGGGCATCATTTCGCCGCTATTGCTGGGGCTGGCCCTTTAGTAGGCCCGATACTAGCCGCTCAAATGGGTTACTTGCCCTCTATCTTATGGATTTTGATAGGCTCGGTTTTAGGGGGTTGCGTGCATGATTTTGTGGTGCTTTTTGCTTCTATTAGGCGCGATGGCAAGTCTTTAGGCGAAATGATCAAGCTTGAAATGGGTCAATTTGTAGGCATGATCGCAAGTCTTGGCATTTTAGGGATCATGCTCATTATCATTGCGATTTTAGCGATGGTGGTGGTGAAGGCTTTAGCGCATTCGCCTTGGGGCTTTTTTACGATCGCAATGACTATTCCCATTGCGATTCTTATGGGGCTTTACATGCGGTTTTTCAGGCCGCATAAGATTTTAGAAGTTTCTGTTATCGGCTTTATTTTGTTGATTATAGCGATTTATGCGGGTAAATACGTTTCTTTAGATCCTAAATTAGCGTCAATATTCACCTTTGATGCCAGTTCTTTAGCGTGGATGATCATGGGCTATGGGTTTGTGGCTTCTATTTTACCGGTATGGTTTTTACTCGCTCCACGAGATTATTTAAGCACTTTTTTAAAAATTGGCGTTATAGGGGTGTTGGTTGTGGCTATTATTTTTGTCGCTCCGCCTTTACAAATCCCTAAAATCACGCCCTTTGTAGATGGCAGTGGGCCTGTGTTTGCAGGAAGCGTGTTCCCTTTCTTGTTTATCACGGTGGCTTGCGGGACGATTAGCGGCTTTCATGCTTTAATTTCTTCAGGCACGACCCCTAAAATGCTCGCTAAAGAAAGCGACGCCAGGCTAGTGGGCTATGGCTCTATGGTGATGGAGAGCGTTGTGGCTCTTATGGCGTTGGTGTGTGCAGGGATCTTGCACCCAGGGCTTTATTTCGCTATCAATTCCCCAGAAGTGAGCATCGGTAAAGATATAGCTGATGCGGCTTCAGTGATTAGCTCATGGGGGTTTAATATCAGCGCTGAAGAAATCCGTGAGATGACTAAAAACATCGGTGAAAGCTCCATTTTGAGCCGCACCGGTGGGGCGCCCACTTTTGCGATCGGTTTAGCGATGATTGTGTATCACATTTTAGGGGATCCAAGCGTGATGGCGTTTTGGTATCATTTTGCGATCTTGTTTGAAGCTTTGTTCATTTTAACCGCTGTGGATGCTGGCACACGAACCGCTCGTTTCATGATTCAGGATCTGCTCGGTAATGTTTATAAACCTTTGGGTAATCTTAGCTCTTATAAGGCTGGGATTTTTGCCACTCTTTTGTGCGTGGCAGGGTGGGGGTATTTCTTGTATCAAGGCACGATCGATCCTAAAGGGGGGATTTATACGCTATGGCCTTTATTTGGTGTGAGCAATCAGATGTTAGCGGGCATGGCGTTGTTGCTGGTTACGGTGGTGTTGTTTAAAATGGGGCGTTTTAAGGGGGCGATGATAAGCACTTTGCCGGCAGTTTTGATTTTATTCATCACTTTTTATAGCGGTATTTTAAAGGTGATGCCAAAAAGTAATGATAGCGTGCTGAATAATGTTTCGCATGTGGCACAAATGCAAATCATCAAGGAAAAAATGGCTATTACTACCGATGAAAAAGCGCTAAAAACGCTCCAAAAATCCTTTTTTAACCACGCTATTGATGCGATTTTGTGCGTGTTTTTCATGCTTGTAGCGCTACTGGTTTTAATCGTGAGCGTTAGGATTTGCTCAAACGCTTATTTTAAGAATCAAATTTACCCGCCGCTGGCTGAAACGCCCTATATCAAAGTTGTTTAATAAATAAAAATATGTAAGGAAAAAAGAGAGCGATAAGCAAGTTTTAAATATTTGGCATGTCAAAAAGACACAATAAAAGCTTATCCTCTAGGGGTAAGTAAAGTGTGGGTTTAAGTATGATAACGATTGATTGGAGAGAAAATCCGGTTGAGTTATCTTGACCCATATTTAGTTGAAAATCTATTTCTATATATTTTTAACAAATCGCTAACAAATAAATCAAAACCTATGTCCGCATATTCTAACGCAAAATATTCAGAAACAATCTTGTCATGCTTAAGTTCGTAGCTATTATTATAAAAAAATGGCTTTTGAGAATCCAGATTAACAATCATTAGACAGCATTTTTCATATTTCCATAAATCTGTATTACTAGAATCTCGCCCACTTATTGCACTAAAAAATGATATATATTTTTCAATATTTGTGAGTTTATCTTCGAAACCTATTTGTTTTCTTTTAGAGCACTTAAGGCTATATTCTCTAACAGGTATGAGATAAAATTCACCCAGCACGATTTTTGGATAGCGCATGTGCAGATTTAGGCTTTCAGCAAATGTTCTCTCAAAAAGCGTGTCGGTATTTTTAGCGATACTTCTCATTTGTGAGCGGATATTTATCACTAGGCATTTTTGAGAAAATTCAAAACCATAAATATCCTCTTTGTTTTCAAAATTTAGTGGTCCCCAATTGATGAGAATTTTATTTTTATCCATATTATTTGGTATAACGCAAATATCTTGGTCTTTTTGCTTAAAAAAACCTGCCAATTTGATTTCTGGTTTTGAGCTGCCTAAAGGCGGAAATATATTTTCCTTTACAATGCCATTTTTAACCAAATCTTGCTTGATCATTTCGTGGATATAATTGATCGGTTTTTGCGATCGTATAATGTTACTAAAACCTTTTTCGCCTTTTTGCAAAATTGCATGTTCAAGACATTTTTTAAATTTTTGCAAGAGATAATATGCAAACATTATAAAATCATCTCATATTTATCAATTAAAAATGTATCAATTTCTTTTGGACTAGCTTTTAGCAAAAACTCTTTTTCTTTGAAATCAAAATAAGGAATACCAAATTTTTCAATATATTTCTTTTGATAGCAAAAATACCCACCATCAATTTGGTAGCTTGTATGTTGAATATAGTATTGAACAATGCAAGAATTTAACACTTTTTGTAAAATTTCAAGCTCTATACTATCATTTTCAACAATGGCATACCCATTACAAAACAACGCTGTCTTATTGTCTATAAATATAAAATTAGGCTTTGCTCCAAAGGTGCTAAAAAGCAATTTTTTGCCGCTTTTATTTAATCCCTGTGTGCGACCATAAGCATACCAAGATACAGGATTTGCCCTGCCTTTATCTCTTAAATCTAACTCGTTTTTTCGTGCTAACAGATACTCATAAGTATTGCTGAATTCTCTTTGCATTGTGCGTTCATCTATAATGGTAGCTATATTATTTTTAATTGTGTATGGAAATATAAAATATCCGCTTTGTTTTGAGTTTTTAAACTTTGGGATTTTATAGATTGGCTTTATTAAGTCCGAATCTATAATATACTTTTTGCCATTAACATTTTTAAAAAAAAATTTACCATCAAAATCCACGCAGTATACTTCATCTCTCAGCGTCGCAATGCCCGTATTTATAAAAGGTTTTAATACAAAAAATTGATTTTCAATTTTTTTGATATTTGACTCCACGCTAAAATCTAAAAATCGCCATTTATGTCCAAAAACACTTTTTTTATCCAACATTTTATACGCGATATTATCCAAATAAGTTGCTACTTGATTTGTTTTCTGTATGTCTGCATATTTTATGCACTTATTATCATTGAGCGAGAGAGTGATAATCGTGCTGTATGTCCTTGTAGGTTTAAATACCATATTATCCTTAAAGTCAATCAATTCGCAAAGATAAGGCTCTATAAAATCTCGCAACGGCTTTGCCGCACTAATGGTAAAAAAATTATTGGGGACAATGTAAGATAAAAATCCATTTGGTTTTATAAATTTCATTCCAAGTTCAATAAAAGCATAAAAAATGTTAAACACACCACTACTTGTTGTTTGGAAATTTTGTTTTAAAAATGCAGTTTGTTTTTTTGATAAAGAATGGGGATTGATATATGGGGGATTACCAATGATACAATCAAAATCTATATCAAATGCCAACTTCCAATCTGTTATCAAGCTATCACAATGCCTTATGTTAATGTCACAGTCTTCAATATTTTCGTTATACACTAATCCCATAATCTTCAGAAGCAATATTACTTTTTTGACATTGTCCTTATCAATATCAAGTCCAAAAATTTGATTTTTGATGATTTGCTTTATGCTTTTTTGGGTCTTGCTTTTAATTTGCTCTATTGCAGATATGAGAAATATTCCGCACCCACAACAAGGGTCTATAACTTTAATATTATTGAGATCTTCAAACTTAGCAAAAGTCTCATTACAAATAAAATCTGCAATATATTTTGGAGTAAAAATCATACCAAATTTTGTTTTTCTCTCTTGATCAAGTAGATTTTCAAATAAAGCATTAAACACATCAAAGCAAATTGGCGTTTTGTTATCTCTTAAAATATTTACAATATCTTCATTATGATTGCTGGCAAATAAGCTTAGATCGGTGTGATTCGGATTAATAGTTTCAATAGTGTATTTAACTATGCTTTTTTCTATATCATCAATGTGAAAGCGTTGAATACTTCGCGATAAACCTTTGCATGAAAGCTTTGTAGTCATTTGCTATTCCTCTAATCTACAATAGATTTCGTATTATAACAGAATACAATCAATCTCTCATTGTTATCGCAGTATCAAAAAGATGCCTACCATAATCATAGGATAGCGTCAAAATGACGCCTACCATAATCATAGGGTAGCATCAAAATGACGCCTACCATAATCATAGGGTAGCATCAAAAAGATGCTACTAGGGCCGTGTATAAAGCGCTCCTGTCAGAATAAAGGGCGGGGAAGTTTTTAGGCACAGGCCCGTTTTCACCCGGTTTAAAGCCTTTGTTAGTATGCACGCCATAATACGCAAGATCCACGCTACCGCTCAAGTATTCAGTGAATTTATAGCCTAAAGAGATCATCGCTCTCGCTTCCCAAGAGACTACTGAATTGGAGTATTGTGTGGCGAATTTCCATGTGAATTTTTTGGCAAAATGAGTGCCGCCACAAGAAAGGAAAATGGTAGCGGCGTCTCTTTTAAGGGCTGTGCCTGTAAAACCCGCATAGACGCTGTTACTCCCCATGATCACACCGCTTGGATTCCCCATATTGCCTATCCAACCATTAGCGTTTTGAAAGACTTTATAAAAAGCGATGGAAACATTGTAATTGTTGATGTCAAAGCGTTGGCGGATAATGAGGTTTTGCCCGTTTTGAGTGGCAGGCGTGTCGTATCTATAGACCGGGCTTCCATTGGATTTAACGATCATCCAAGGGTAGTAAATGGGGAAAAACCCTATGACAGCTGTATCAGAGCGAAAGCCTGTGCCGCTAAAATTAGGGTTAGAGTCCCAACCAATTTTAACGCCTGGAGCGTTAAAGATTTGAGGCGAAAGGTAATAAAAGCCTTCTATGAGGAAACGATGAGGTTTATAGGTGAGTTGCACTGCATGCGTGCCATAAAGCACCTTTCGCCCATGGCTATCATAACCTCCCTTATCGTTTTTGGTGAAGCCTCCGCTATAAGTGGTCCGTGCGGCAAACCAATCCATTAAAAACGAACCATAAGCGAACGCTCTCCCAAAAGAGCTAAACCAAGTCAAGCGCGCATGCTTGTATTGCCCAGAAACTTGAAAGCCTTGCGTTTGACCGCTTTTATAAGGCATAGTGGATAAATAGCGCCCGGCTTTTATTTCAAAATAATCTTTATAGCGGTATTCCAAATACGCATCGCTAAAGACATAATTGCGGACATTTTTATTGTATTTCATGTTCTGTGCTTCAAGGCTATCGGTTTGTAAGATGTTTGTATAACCCCCCATGAACCCATCATAATAACCAAAGAGATTGTAAGCTACAGATCCGTCTTCAAACTTCTTCGTGCCGTCATAGAAAATAGATCCCACCATGCCCCCTATTTTGCCTTTTAGAACATGGTCTGAAACCTTTTTGGGTAACAGGCTAAAACCAAGCCCTAAATAGCCCGCAATCGTTGCGAATTGCTGCATAGGGTAGATGCCTCTTTCTTTATTGATTTTATGCTGGTTAAAACCGATAGTGCTGGATTGATCCACAAAGCCATTGAGCTTAGCTTCAAAACCTTGTAAAGAAGAGCTTAAAAATGCCCCAAAGAATAAAACCTGACTTGCCTTTTTCATGCATGCCTCCTAAAATGAGATTGATAAATGCAAATACTTTTAAAGATAAATCTATTCTTTAGTTTTTATTATTCTTAGCTTTGAAATAATTATAATATGTAAAATAATGCGTATGATGAGAAAGTCAAGCTTTTAAAGGCTAAAAACGATTAATTTGTAGAAAATTTACTCCCTTTAAACTCAAATGGCTAATATATGGTGCTAAAATCCGTTATGATTAACGGATGATTTTGAATGGATCGCTTGAGAATGGGGTTAAGCTTCGCTTTATCGTTTTTTAGGTTTTATCTGGTCATAAAACAAAGCCTATTGGTTGTAATTCTTATACATTTCTATCAAATGCTTAGTGGAGCTGTCAAAATAAGCGTTGCTTTTATGCCCTTCTAATTCTTGTAAAATCGGCACGGCCAGTTCTTTCCCAAGCTCCACGCCCCATTGATCAAAGCTGTTAATATCCCAAATAACCCCTTGCACAAAGACCTTATGCTCATAAAGAGCCACTAATGCCCCAATATTGCTTGGTGAAATCTTTTCTAATAAAAGGATATTAGAGGGGCGGTTGCCAAAAAACACCCTGTGGTGGGCCAAGTCTTTGGCTTCATCTTTGTCTAAACCTTTAGAAAGCAATTCCCCAAGCGCTTCTTCATAACTCTTGCCTTTCATGAAAGCTTGCGCTTGCGCTAAAACATTGCTGAATAAAATCTCATGATGGCCTTTAGCGTTAGGCTTTTTATCTAAGGAAGCGATAAAATCAATGGGTATTAAATGCGTGCCTTGATGCAAGAGTTGGAAAAAGGCGTGCTGAGCGTTAATGCCCATATCGCCCCAAACAACAGGGCAGGTGTCATAGGGGATGGTTTCGCCTTTTTTGCTGATGCGTTTGCCATTACTTTCCATATCCAGTTGCTGAATGAATTTAGGGAAATGCCTTAAATACTGATCGTAAGGAGCGATCAAGTGGCTTTTGGATTGGAAAAAATTGATATACCACACGCCAATCAGTCCCATTAAAATGGGCAAATTGCTTTCAAAAGGGGCGTTTCTAAAATGCTCATCCATCAAATACGCCCCTTTCAAAAGAGCGTTAAAATTTTTCTTCCCTAAATAGATCATAATGGATAAGCCAATAGCTGACCACAAGCTATAACGCCCCCCTACAAAATCCCAAAATTCAAACATGTTATGCTCATCAATGCCAAATTGTTGCACGGCTTCTTTGTTGGTGGATACCGCTACAAAGTGCTTAGCGATATGCTTTTCATCGCCGCTCCTTTCTACAAACCATTTTCTAGCGGTTAGGGCGTTGGTTAAGGTTTCTTGAGTGGAAAAAGTCTTAGAAGCTACGATAAAAAGCGTGCTGGCCGGATTGATTTTTTCCAAAACGTCTAAAATCTGCGTGCCATCCACATTAGACACAAAATGCATTTTTAATCTCGGGTGGCCGTAGCGTTTTAAGGCGGTGCAAACCATTAGAGCGCCTAAATCTGACCCCCCAATACCGATATTGACAATATCGGTGATCACTTGATTGGTATAGCCTAATCTTTTACCGCTCCTCACGCTATCGCTAAAGGCTCGCATGCGTTTTAAAACGCTCCGAACGCTTTTTAACACTTCCATGTTGTCTAGCAAGATTTCAGTGTCGTTCAAACTTCTTAAGGCGGTGTGTAAAACAGCCCTTTTTTCGGTGGTGTTGATTTTTTCGCCCTTAAACATCGCTTCAATCTTTTCTTTTAAAGAGCAATCCTTCGCTAATTCAAAAAGAAGCTTTAAAGTGGTATCGTTCAAGCGGTTTTTGGAATAGTCCAAGCTCAAGCTTTCCAATTGCACGAAATAACGGCTCGCTCGCTCTTTGTCTTTAGAAAACCAATCGTGCATGTGCGCTTCTTTAATTTCTTCATAATGTTTGAGTAATTTTGGATAAGTTTTTAATTGGGTTAGCATCAATACCCCTTAATGAAAAGATATAACGCTGTATTATAAGCTAGTTTTAATTATAATTTTCAAATGTTAAGAAAAAACATTTTAGCTTACTATGGGGCGAATTTTCTCTTAATCATCGCTCAAAGCTTGCCCCATGCGATTTTAACCCCCTTGTTGCTTTCTAAAGGGCTTAGTTTGAGTGAAATCTTGCTCGTGCAAACCTTTTTTAGCTTTTGCGTGCTGGTGGCTGAATACCCGAGCGGCGTTTTAGCGGACTTGATGAGCCGGAAAAATTTATTCCTTGTTTCTAATGTTTTTTTAATCGCTAGTTTTTCGTTGGTGCTTTTCTTTGATAGCTTTATTCTCATGCTTTTAGCGTGGGGGTTGTATGGTTTGTATAGCGCATGCTCTAGCGGCACGATTGAAGCTTCACTCATCACGGACATTAAAGAAAATAAAAAGGATTTATCCAAGTTTTTAGCTAAAAACAATCAAATCACTTATTTAGGCATGATTATAGGGAGTTCTTTGGGATCATTTTTGTATCTCAAAGTCCATGCGATGCTGTATATCGTGGGGATTTTTTTAATCATGCTCTGTGCGCTAACGATCGTGATTTATTTTAAAGAAAAAGAAGCGGATTTTAAAAGCCAAAAAAGCCTGAAACTCCTTAAAGAGCAAGTTAAAGGCAGTCTTAAAGAGCTTAAAGATAACCCCAAGCTTAAAATTTTGTTAGTGGGGCATTTGATTATGCCCATCTTTTTTATGAGCCATTTTCAAATGTGGCAAGCGTATTTTTTAAAACAAGGCGTTAAAGAGCAATACCTTTTTGTGTTTTATATCGCTTTTCAAGTGATTTCCATCCTCATTCATTTTTTAAAAGCCTCCAATTACAGCCAAAAAATCGCCTTGAGTTCGCTTTTGGTGTTGCTTGGCGTTAGCCCCTTATTGCTTAGCAATATCCCTTATTGTTTCATAGGGGTGTATGCGCTCATGGTGGCGTTTTTCACTTACATGAGTTATTGCTTGGGGTATCAATTTTCCAAATTCGTTTCCAAAAACAACATTTCATCGCTCTCATCGCTTTCATCAAGCTGCGTGCGTGTGGTTTCTGTGCTAGTTTTATCGCTCAGCAGTTTGGAATTGCGTTACTTTTCGCCCCTAACCATCATCACCATGCACTTTGCCTTAACGCTTCTAATCCTCTTTTTCTTTTTGTATAAGGCTAAGCCGTTTGATGAGTGAGCGGCTTTAAGAGCACAATCTTTTAGCGATTTCTAAAGCGACATCATAGCCATGGTTTAGCGCGGTAGCGATGCTCGCTCCTGATTTGAATAAAATATCGCCCACGATGAACAAATTAGGGATATTGTTGCTCTCTAAATTTTCTTTCACCACAGGGATATTGGTGCTAGGATCCAACTCTAAAGAACAGCGTTTAAAAAACTCTAAAGGGGTAGAGCCGCCGATCGCATACAGCAAGCGATCAAAACTCTCGCTCGTGTTGTCGGTGAAGTTAACCTTAATTTGAGTGTTATCTTCTTCTAAGCTTTCAATATCCACTCCAAGCTTGCTTTTAAGCGTGTTATTGTTTAGGACTTCTTGCAAGTTTTTAGCGTTGTCTTCATTGATGCGGCTGAATTCTTTTTTGCGGTAATTGAGGGTGGTAGGGGTGGTTTTACACAAAGCAATAGCGTATTCCACCGCTGAGTTGCCTCCGCCGATCACAAGGGTTTTTTCATTTTCCTTGCAATCATTGATGCTAAAAACCACTTGTTTGGAGAGCGCAACAGGGATTTTATAAGCAGTAGGGCGGTTTGGCTGGCCCATTTTCCCAATCGCAACCACCACGAATTTAGCATGATAGGTTGTATTAGAAGTGGTGGTAACTTTAAACAGATCACCCTCTTTTTTCACGCTCTCAATATCGGTTTTATAGCTTGGCGTGATGTGATGCTCTTTTAAAAGGTTAGTGAAATTCTCTAAAGTCTCTTCTTTAAAGCTGTCTTTAAAAGGGATATGCCCCTTAAGCTCTACGACTTGCTTTTTATAATCTTTATCAATCCTTTTACCGGCTTTATAAAACTTTTCCAGCATGCCTGAATGGCTTTCGGTTTTTTCGCATAAAAGCGCTTTTTTAACGCCGGCTATTTCGCACTCTATTGCTGTGGCAATACCCCCAGGCCCTGCGCCCACTATCAACACGTCTAAAATTTCTTGACTCATTTTCTATCCTTTTATTTTTATTTTTTTAATTTTTGGGGTCTTGGCGTTTTTCTTGTAAAATCGCTTCGTTCAAATCGCTCGCGCTGTCATACAACACGCTTTCAAGCATGCGTTTTTCATCGTCAAACTGACCGCTTTTAACCCCCCATAAAAACGCTATTAAGCCTACCAATCCCATAAGCACGGAGACAACTAACATGATGGTTAAAATTTCTGTATTCATCTCTTTATCTTTTAGGTTATTAGGATAACCCTATCATTATACTAAAAGATAGCGTTTAAATCACCAATAGGTTGAATAAGTTTGGATAACATGAAAATAAAAACGAAATCAAAAGAGGGTTTTTATGCAAGAAGCGTTGTTGCGTTTTCAAGAGGGTTTTAAGGAGTGGGGTTATCTTATTTTATTTTTGTATTCTTTGGGGGGTGGGTATGTGGGGATTGTCATCGCTTCCATTTTGAGCGCTACCACGCACGCTTTGGATATAAAAATAACCATTCTTGTCGCTTTTTTAGGGAATATGGTAGGGAGTGGGGCTCTTGTGGTCTTTGCCCGCTATCAAAAAAGAGAGTTTTTAAAGTATTTCCATAAGCACCGAAGAAAGCTTGCTTTGGCGAGTTTGTGGGTGAAACGCTACGCTTTTTTAATGATTTTTGTCAATAAATATTTGTATGGGATTAAAAGCGTTGTGCCTTTGGCGGTTGGTTTTAGCAAATACCCTTTAAAAAGGTTTTTATGGCTTAATGTTTTATCTAGTTTTTTGTGGGCGTTAATCGTGGGGAGCGTTTCTTTTCAAGCGAGCGATTGGGTGAAAACGCTGTATGAAAGGCTTTCTCATTACACTTCGTTTTTTGTCATAAGTTTTGTTCTGATAGTGCTTTTAATATGGTTTTTATTGAAACGATATTCGCGTAAAATGGGTTTTTAAGCAAGATTTTTAATTAAATGCGCTAGACTACACCCACAAGCATTCGCATGAAAGCGGGTGCGTTAATATCTTAAAAATAAGGATTGAGAACATGGGAAAAATTGGTATCTTTTTTGGGACAGATAGCGGGAACGCTGAAGCCATTGCCGAAAAAATCAGCAAGGCTATTGGTAATGCGGAAGTGATTGATGTGGCTAAGGCTTCTAAAGATCAATTTAATAGTTTTACAAAGGTTATTCTAGTCGCTCCAACAGCCGGTGCGGGCGATTTGCAAACAGATTGGGAAGACTTTTTAGGCACACTAGAAGCGAGCGACTTTGCGGATAAAACCATTGGGCTTGTAGGCTTGGGCGATCAAGACACTTACAGCGAAACTTTCGCAGAAGGCATTTTCCACATTTATGAAAAAGCTAAAGCCGGCAAAGTGGTAGGGCAAACTCCCACTGATGGTTATCATTTTGAAGCTTCTAAAGCGGTAGAAGGCGGTAAATTCGTGGGTCTTGTGATTGATGAAGACAATCAAGACGATCTCACTGATGAGAGGATTTCAAAATGGGTAGAACAAGTTAAAGGTTCTTTCGCTTAATCTTTATAAGCCCTAAATTTTAGGGCTTTTTTAAACTTCTTTTTATATCTTATTGATGCTAGAAATAGACAACCAAACCCCACTAGAATCGGATTTTTTATTATTAGAAAAAATCGCAAATGTTTTAGCCCCCACTCAAATCATTGAGCTTATTTTAGTGAGCGATGAAACCATGCGAGAAATCAACCGTGATTTAAGGAACTGCGATTACGCCACCGATGTTTTGAGCTTCCCTTTAGAAGCGATCCCTCACACTCCTTTAGGGAGCGTGGTGATTAATGCGCCATTAGCTCAAACTAACGCCCTGAAATTAGGGCATAGCTTAGAAGAGGAGATCGCTCTTTTATTTATCCATGGGGTGTTGCACTTGTTAGGCTATGACCATGAAAAAGATAAGGGCGAACAACGCCAAAAAGAGGACGAACTCATTAAGGCTTTTGACTTGCCTTTGAGTTTGATTGAACGGACACAAGAGTGTTAAATCTGCTCTAATACTGACAAATAAAGCTTTTGATTTTTAAGAAATGGTATTTTTTAAAATTTGCAAAAATGCTTTTTAGTGTTTTTTAAAGCCCTTCATAGTAATACGACTGCGTGATGCCTTTAATGAAAGTTAAGGGATCGTTAATGTTAGAACTCAAATGCTTTTTTAAAAGCGTTTTGATTTCCAAATCATTCACAGGACTCCTTTCCATTGCGCTCAAATAAGCGGCTTTATCAATCCTATCCCAAAGCACGATTTTTTTCAATTCCTTTTTAAGCAACAAATCAAGCCATATCCTAGTCGCTCTGCCATTACCCTCCAAAAAAGGGTGGGCGATATTCATTTCCACATATTTTTCTATGATTTGATTGAAATTATTTTGCGGCATGCTCTCAATTCTGGGTAAAATCAAATCCAAATACAAGCAGTTAGCGAACCTGAAATTCCCTTTAGAAATATTTTTATCCCTGATTTTCCCGGCAAATTCATACAGCCCTTCAAACAAAAACCGATGGATTTCTTGCAAGCCCTTGATCGTGCCTACTTCTATGGTATCAATATAGCCGCTTTGGATCAAATGCTTGGCTTTTTCTAAACTCTGCCTGTCTAAATGCATCGCGCTGATTTTTTAAGAGTGTAATTTTTAGAGGCGCATTTTTTTCACGCTTTCATGGCAAGCTTCTATAAACGCTCCCCTAACCCCTTTTTTTTCTAAAACGCTCAAGCCTTCAATCGTTGCGCCTTTAGGGGTGCAAATTTGCTCTATAATCATTTCAGGGCGTTCTTTTTCTAACAGCTTGGCAAAGCCTTTAAAACTCATTTCCACCAATTCTAAAGAATCTCTAGCGTTCAAGCCCTCTCTAATACCAGCGTCTTTCAAACCGCTCGCTACCAAGCTTAAAAAAGCGAGCGCACTCCCATTGGTCGCTATACTGGCATCCACCTGCTCTTCATTGCCCACTCGCACGCAATTCCCAAAACTCTCAATAATATTCAAAGCCTTTTGGCTTATTAAGGGCATGGGCGATTTTTCGCACACCGCCGTAGAAGAAAGAGCGAACTTGCTCGCAATATTGGGCATGCATTTGAGGTAATGTAAAGAATTTATCGCATTATTTAAAGCTTCAAAACCCACGCCAGCTAGCGCGCTCAAAACGCTTTTAGCTTGCCCTTGATAATTAAAATCCTTAAGGTTATAAGGCTTAAAAAGTAAAAACACGAATTTTTGGTGTATATCAATAGCATCTTTATAGGGAACGATGCACGCTTGAATGTTTTTTTCTTGTAAAAAGGGGGCGATTTTTTCAGGGTTTCGCCCGGTAATCTCTAAAATAAAGCGTTTGGATAAAATTTCATGAGAGCCTTCTAAAATCGCTTGAGCCATATTCCCATAGCCGATGAATTGTAAGATTTCCATGACACACCCTTTTTTAAAACCCCATGATGTAATTGATATAGAAAGTATAAAGCCTCCTGTAACTCACATCAGCCCCAGCGCTTCTCAAATACGCTTGATTGATGAGAGGCACTTTAATCCCAAATTCCACGCTCTTTTGGCTTATAACCCCTTGATTGTGGAATTTCTTGGCAAAACGCTTAAACTCCGCAAAGTTGGTGCGCACCCCAAAATTCAGCGCCACTTGAAAATTCGTTGAATGAATGTCATTAGCGTTCCCCCAGTTGTCAATGATTTGTTGCCTTAGAGAGCTAAGCCAAGTTGCACCGCCCAGTTGGACCCCAGCAAATAGCCCAAAATTCAACGCTTTAGTGTTGTAAGTCCTCCTGAATAGATTCCATAAAAAATCCGTGCCTACCCCATAAGCAAAGATATTCGCTTTCACGCTTTGATTGGCTAGGCCTATTTCACTAAAGCCGTAATCAAAGAAAAAATAATGCCTAAGGCCCAATTTCCTCGCTTTACCAAAGAAGTATTTATAGCCCAAACCAACCCCTAAGCCGTTGCTCATGCCGTGTTGGGTGCTTTTAGCGGCCGCATACTGGCTTAAAATGGGTTGGGAGCCGTAGTTATTGGCTTGATTTTGCGCGTTTTGAACCTGATTTCTGGCGTTAATCATCGCATCAATGAGCTTTTGTTGCACCATAAAGAAGGTTTTATCCCCTAAAAGCTGCCGTAAGGTTTGCGAGAATGACTGAATGGTGGTGGTGTTAGAAGTGATTTCTTGGAGCAGGGTTAAAATCGCATTAGGGCTAATATCGTTTTGTAAGGATTGAAACCCTTGAGAAATAGCGCTCGTGATCGCTTGAAAAGCGCTTGTAAGACTAGTAGATACATTACTATCATTATTTTGGATAAATCCGGCGGTTTTAATAAATTCGGTGAGCAGATTAATTAAATTATTCGTATCGCTCACCCCATTGGTGGGGATTGCCCCTAAAAGGTTGATAAGCCCACCGGAGCAAGTAGCGCTAGTGCCACTACTACCGCTACTACACAAATTACTGAGACTACTACTATTACTTTTTAAGGCTTCAAAAAATTGCTTTAAGCCGTTTTCAACGCCTTTATTATTCCCGGAGCTGGCGATAATGTCGGCTATTTTTTGGGCGTCATTATAGACTTTTTGCAAATTGCTGTCGGTTGTGGTGGCGGTGGTGGCACTTTGTTGTTTGTTGGGTTCATAACAATTACTGCTGCTACTTGATCCATTGGTCTTATTGCAAGTCTGATAGCCGTTATTATTACTGCCATTTCCTCCGCCACCGCCTCCTCCGCTACCCCCACTGCCACTGCTGTTATAAGTCCCCAGCTTTCCCTCGCTGGCGTCTGTGAGCATTTGGTAGGCTGTGTTGATTTGACTAGTTCCGTTCCCATTACCCCCATTATTTCCGCTACTGCTAAAACCCTTAAGAGATGAAATGATGTTATTGAGCAACCCATTACTAGTGAGCGTGATTTGTTGGACATTGTAGGTGATGCTGTTCCCACCACTGCTCCCACTTTGAGTTGTTGCTTGTGTTTGATACCCTAAAGCGCTTTGTAACCCGCTGTAATAAGCCTTAGAGTCTGACCATTGCTGATAGCACCAGTTACTATTACTCCCATTCATTCCGCTCGCGCATGCATTATTATTGCTTGCTGATCCGCTTGTTTGCTGGGTTTGTTGGCTTTGATTGATTAAAGCGCTCATGTCTGTAGGCACTTGCTGGTTAATGGTATTGATGAGCTGGTAAAAATTCGCTCTTAGTTGGATGCGTAAATCTTGGTTAGTGTTAGGAGTCATCTCTTGCGACCGATTCCCATTAGTGTTATAAATCGCATTCGCCCATGCTTGGATATTACTTTCTTGGTTTTGAAAAGCGTTTTGAATGCTTTGTTGGAAATTGCTGACATTTTGCAATACGGTGTTTAAAGCGCCCATCACCGTGCTGTTAGGGGATTGAGTGGTTGCCCCACTGCTTTGATTGAAGTTAGTCGTTTTAGCTTCTTCTTCATTATTCACCATTACCATCGCTTTTAGTTTGGAAGCGTTGCTTTTAGCTTGAGTGGTAGTGCTAGTCCCAGAGCTTAAGATATTTTGCAATTGGGAGTTCCCGCTGATGCTCAAACCCCCTGAATTATTGTTATTGCATGCAGCTTGCGAGCCGTTACTGCCATTTGGGCATAGTATCTGAGCGTTTTTTTGCAAATTTTCTTCTGAAGTTTTTAAAGAGTTATAAACGCTCCACACTTGAGAAACAAGGTTAAAAGAATTCACGCCGATCTGCTCTTTGCCCCCTATGGTTTGGATTTTGGAGGTAGCGACTAAAGAATTGTCAAAACTGCTTGTGTTATTCGTGGAGCTTGTGGAGCTTGTGGCTGAGCATGAAATCCCACTATCGCTAGAAAGGCTTCCGGTAGCGCTTGTGCAATCATAGGCGCTGATATTTTGCCCTTGAGCGTTGGTAACGGTGCCGATTTGGTAGTTATTAGAAGTGTTTTTGAGCAAGTTTTTAGGCTCAGTAAAACTAATCCACGAAATTTGTTTTAAAGCGTTATTGTATTGTTCTATCGTGCTTTCATAGGCTTGGAAATTCAAAGCGTTGTGCAAGTTGTTTAAATTATAGGTGGTGTTGTTGATCGCATTGCTGTCTAAAGTGTTGATAGCAACGCTTTGAAGCTTTTGAGCGATGGCTTGGACTTGCTGGTTGGCTTGGTTATTTGAAGTGGGGGTTGCGGCTAAAGGGGCTAAATTTTGGATGAATTGCTCTAAGCATTGGATTTGATTGGCACAACCATTGGGGTTATTTTGAGTATTAGCGCTTAATTCCCCTTGTAGGGTGTTCATTAAAAGGGTGTTGTTGTATTGTTGTTGGTTGTTGCTGTTTGAAGAAGTGGAGCCTAAAATGGAATTAGCTGGATAGAATACGACTTGTCCTGGTGGGTTTAACACCACATGCGTTGTGGTTGTGGTAGGGAAAACCCCCACCCCTAAAGTGTTTAAAGCGTTAACAAGAGCGCTCACATAAGCGGTATTATTGCTAGAAGCGTTCACCGCATCGGTTAGATTGGTGAGTAAGGATTGCGCATAAGTGGTGCTAGTGGTTTTAGTGATGCTGTGTTCAATTTGTTGCAATAATTCCGCCATGGATTGCGCGGTGTTTTGGAGCTGGGCTTTGACTTCTTTGGTGTTGTTGCTGGGATTAAGGCTATTAACAGAACTAATGATGCTAGAGCTTAGCGCGATGCCTTGAACAAACGCGCTTTGGGTGTTAGAAAGGAGTTTCGCTGTGATTTGTGAAGAATGGGCTTTTAAGGGATCAGAGCTTCCTTTAAGCCCTATGATTTGCTGGGAAATGCTAGAGATTTGACGGCTAGAATAAAAGTCTTTTCTTTTGCCAATTTGATTCAAGATATTAGAAATGCCCTCTAATTGGTTACCCACCGTGTTACTCACGCCATAACCTAAAGCGTCAATGACGCTTTGAGAGCTTAAAGTGATAAGGCCGGTAGTAGGCCCTGCAATATTGATCGCGCTTTGGGTTACGCTGTTGATGATATTTTGATTTTCTAAAAGTTGTTTGTTATTGATAAATTGCTGCGTGCCGCCGATTTGATAGCCTACAGACATATACCAGCCATTGTCTTCAGCTAAGAGAGAGCCAATTAAAAAGAATGGTATAAATTTTTTAGCTTTTTTTATCATATTTTTCCCTTATTTTATTTAATCAAAAGCCTATGTTGTAGCCCACATAAAAACTAAAGGCTCTTCTATACTTCGCTGTAACGCCTTCTGATTGGTAATAGGTGTGATAAAGCACCGGTATTTTAACGCCAAATTCTATCCCTTGAGAAAAACGGGATCTTTTTTGATGAGCGATTTTGGAAAAATTAGTCCTTATCCCTAAATCAAAAAGGAATTGGAAAGAAGTGTCCTTAGGCTTAAGATGGTTGCCATCCACTTGATCTAAGAAATTCGTTTTCCAGGTTTGCCCTGCAAGTTGGATGCCGGCAAAAAAACCGATATCTATCGCTTCAGTCCCTCTTTTTCGGGTAAAAACATTATAAAGAAAGTCTGTGCCTGCCCCATAGCTAGAGAGAGTGGCTTTCACTAAAGAAGATCCTGCACCAAATTGCGCGTAACCAAAATCATAAAAGCCATAATACCTAAGCCCAAACATGCGCTTTTTGCCAAAGAATTGCTTATAGCCCATTTTCACGCCAAAGCCGTTCATATTATTAGAATTAGAGTTATGTTCCAAAAAATTCCTAGCAAAGCCCATTTGATAGACTTGATTCACTTTAGTTTGCATTTCATCAATCACCCCGCCAATCACTGCTTTAGAGCGATAAAGCCCATAAGCCATTAAAGTTTTTGCTGTGGGGGAATAGGGGTTGGCTAAGATCTTGTCTATTTGTGCGGGGGTTGGGGCGTTTGTGGCTTGCTCTAGTTGGTTGATGATGACTTTTTGCTCTTGTTGGGCTTGTTGCGGGGTTAAATTATTTTGCGGGGTTACATTATTGGTGTTAGCTTTTCCTCCATAGCTAGGCAAGAAATTCAAACCTTTGTTGTTTAAATCCAAATAGGGGGCGACCCAATTGGTGATGAAATCCCCATACGCTACGGTGTTACTAAGCAAGCTTTCCCCATAGTTGATCGCTTCTTGCATCTGGCTATAGCTTGAAGTGCCTGTCAGTTTAGCAGCCTTATTGGCGAAATTTTGCATGCCTGAAAAAATCATAGAAGCGGTAATGCCATTAGCGATGATGCTATCGGCTAAATAATAGACTGCCGAGCTAGGGTGGTAGGTGTATTGGCCATTGCCTGATCCAATTGTCGCTCCAGGGGGTAATTCTTTTAAGGGTGCTTGCGTGGTGTCGTTTTTGGTGTAATAACCCGGGCCGCTAAAGCTTTGATAGCCTTGTTGGGAATCGCTACCATTAGGGGCTTTATTATAGGTGAAGCCAAATTGCTTTTCATTGGCTAAACCCCCTAAAATCCCTGCTTGCATTAAAGCCTGGAAGATGTTTTGGGCGTTTTGAGCGATAGATTTAGCTTCATTAGTAGCGGTGCATTGGTTTTGAGTGCTGCAAATGGTTTGGTTATTATTTGCTGTGGCTAAGCCGTCTTGTAAAAGGTGTTGCAAGACTTGGGGGCTAAAACTTACAGGACTGCCATCAGGGGTGCTAAAAGACTTATTCGTTAAGGTTTGGTTATACCAGAGCGTGGTTAAAGCGTTGGTAATATCATCGTTTAAAGCATTCATGACATTGGCTAGACCATTAGGCAAGGCAATAACAGTGCTTTGATTGCCGAATTTGACTTCAGCGAGTTTAGCGTTAGAAAGATTTTCAGGGTTACGGATTAAAGTTTCGCCGATGAATTGGGTGAGCTTGTCTAAATTACTGACTAGAGATTGCATATCAAAGGTGGCATTGACATTGCCTCTTGGGGGGTTGTTGCCTGTATCGCCATTATTTTCTTTAGGATAGCCCCCCGCATAGAGCAAACATCTTTTAGAAGGATCAGGGCAGAGCATTTGCATTAAAACTCTAGTTTGTTGGCCCATCGCTTCTAAATAATAGGCTAAAGGCACTGCCGCAGATTCTAGAGCGATAGCGTTTTGGCGGATGTAGGTGGATGCGTCTTGACTGGCGTTAAGCCCTGAGTTATCCACCCTTTGAATGGCTAGAGAAGTTTGATAACTCACCCCCATAAAAAACCCGTCATCTTCAGCCGCTAAGGGGTTAAGAAAAAATAAGGGGAGTAGGCTAGAATAGATAAGCCATTTTTTATTAAAAACAAAGTTTTGCAAGGGGTTATCCTTTTCTTTTTAAAAGATTTGAGCTATCCTAAATTTTATCTTATTTGTCGCTTAAGTTTAATGGTTAGTCGCTTAATTGTTGATTAAAATGGGCTATTTTAGGTGTTCAAAATCGTTTCAATGATGGTTTTTGCGCCGTCTTTAGCGATTTTTTGTTGCAATTGGTTGCTGATAGTGGTGAGGTTTTTATTGCCTTGATCGTCTTTTTGGTTGAGCTTTCTGATGACTTCAAAGAGTTTTTTAGGCAATAATTCATTTTGAGGCACGACATAGCATAAGTTTTCTTTTTCAAATTCTAAGACATTGTAATACTGGTGGTTATTGCTCGCAAAAGGGTAGGGGATAAAAATCGTGGGTAAGCCATTGGCACACAATTCCCACACGCTGCTCGCTCCGGCTCGGCTCACACACAAATCCGCCCTGTGCATGACTTCTGTGATGTTATTGTGGAAAGCAAACAATTCTATCTTATCCAATAGCCCCAATTCCTGGTAAAAAAAACGCATTCTTTCATGAGCGTCTGAGCCGCAAATATGCGTGATCTTAATCCCTTGTTTGGTGAGTTTAGGAGCGTTTAATAAAGCGAATTCATTGATCGCTTTTGCCCCTTGCGAACCGCCTAAAAATAAAATATGCTTGATTTCCGTGCGAGTCCTAGCAAAATCAAAAAAAGCGTTTTGCACGGGATAGGAGGTTAAAACATGATTTCCTTTGTCTTTAAAGGCATAGCTTGAAAACACCGCTTTAGCTTTAGGGGAAAGGTAGCGATTAAGAGAGCCTTTAATCGCATTTTGCTCATGGATATAAAGGGGTATTTTATTGAGTAAGCTTGCAAAACTTGCAGGCCCTGCACTAAACCCTCCCACGCTAATGGTGTGCGTGATTTGGTGTTTTTTTAAGATTTCTTTAGCCTTAAAAGCGGCTTTAGCTTGCAAGAATAAAGAGCCTATTTTTTTAAAAAAGCTTTTATTGACCACGCCTTGCGTGTTGAAAAAATAGCGTTCGCTAAATAAGGGGCTATTTTCAAACCATTCCCTATCTTGCCCATAAGTTGAGCCTAAATAAATAGCCTCTATGCCTTGTTTTTCTAATTCTATAGCTAGGGCTTTAGCGATAGAGAGATGCCCGCCTGTGCCTCCCCCTGTGAGAGCGAATTTCATGCTAAAAACCCTTAAGCTCGTTCTCTTTCTTGAATCACAAAGCTTTTTAAAGGGTCTCTAAAGCCAAAATCCGGATAATCCATCATAGAAAGCGCCACTTGAGCGCCAAAGCCATTTTTGGAATTAAACACTAAAGGGGCTAAGAAATTAACCATAGAATCTTCTAAATTTTTTTGCAACACGACCACGCAATACACCTCAACTTTGGAATGAGAATCTAATTCTAGCAGTAATTCTATGTATTTGGGTATCACAAAGCTGTATTCCCTCAAACAATAAGGATTCACTAAGACCATATCCAACGCCATAGCGGAATTGGTTTGGCCAATTAATCGGCTGAATAAGGAATCAATTTTTTCCAAACGCACTTCATGGATATGCTCAAATCCTAAAATAGGGGCTTTTAAAAAGTAATTCACTAGACTATCCTTTTTAATTTAAATGCTTTGTTGTATAATTTTAAAAAAATACGCAACAATTAAAAGCGTAAAAGCAAAAGGCGTTCCAAAATCCAACCATTTTTTAAGGAACGCTCTATTTTAGGATAATAATAATAATGAAACAAGAACCCACCACCTACCAACCAAAAGAGATAGAAAAAAAGATTTATGAAATTTGCTCTCATAGGGGGTATTTTGAAATTGATGGCAATGAAGCGATCCAAGAAAAAAACAAACGATTTTGCTTGATGATGCCCCCTCCTAATGTGACCGGCATTTTACACATAGGGCATGCCCTAACTTTAAGTTTGCAAGACATTTTAGCGCGCTACAAACGCATGGACGGGTATAAGACTTTGTATCAGCCAGGGTTGGATCACGCCGGCATTGCGACGCAAAATGTTGTAGAAAAGCAACTTTTAAATCAAGGGATTAAAAAAGAAGATTTAGGGCGTGAAGCGTTCGTTCAAAAAGTGTGGGAATGGAAAGAAAAGAGCGGGGGAGCGATTTTAGAGCAAATGAAGCATTTAGGCGTGAGCGCGGCCTTTTCTAGGACTCGTTTCACGATGGATAAGGGCTTGCAAAGAGCGGTTAAATTGGCGTTTTTGAAATGGTATGAAAAAGGCCTCATCATTCAAGATAATTACATGGTGAATTGGTGCACTAAAGACGGGGCGTTAAGCGATATTGAAGTGGAGTATGAAGAGCGTAAGGGGGCGTTGTATTATATTAGATATTATTTAGAAAATCAAAAAGATTATTTAGTGGTGGCTACCACACGCCCTGAAACCTTGTTTGGCGATAGCGCTCTTATGGTCAATCCTAATGATGAGAGATACAAGCATTTAGTGGGGCAAAAAGTGATCTTGCCTTTAATTGATCGCAAGATCCCTATTATCGCTGATTTGCATGTGGAAATGGAGTTTGGCACAGGGTGTGTGAAGGTTACCCCTGGGCATGATTTTAACGATTATGAAGTGGGCAAACGCCACTATTTGGAGGCGATTAAAATTTTTGATGAAAAGGGGATTTTAAACGCACATTGCGGGGAGTTTGAAAATTTAGAACGATTAGAGGCCAGAGATAAGGTCGTAGAAAAATTAAAAGAAAACGCCTTATTAGAAAAGATAGAAGAGCATGTGCATCAAGTGGGGCATTGCTATCGTTGTCATAATGTGGTAGAGCCTTATGTGTCTAAGCAATGGTTTGTCAAGCCTGAAATCGCTCAAAGTTCTATTGAAAAAATCCAACAGGGTTTAGCGCGATTCTACCCTTCTAACTGGATCAATAATTATAACGCTTGGATGAGGGAATTACGCCCTTGGTGTATCAGCAGGCAATTGTTTTGGGGGCATCAAATACCGGTATTTACTTGTGAAAATAACCACCAGTTTGTAAGCCTAGACACCCCCTTAAGTTGCCCTACTTGTAAGAGTGGAAAACTAGAGCAAGATAAAGATGTGCTAGACACTTGGTTCAGTTCAGGGCTATGGGCGTTTTCTACTTTGGGGTGGGGGCAAGAAAAAAGCGATTTGTTTAATGAAAACGATTTGAAGGATTTCTACCCTAACACAACGCTCATTACCGGGTTTGACATCCTCTTTTTTTGGGTAGCCAGAATGCTTTTTTGCAGCGAATCGCTTTTAGGCGAATTGCCCTTTAAAGATATTTACTTGCACGCCTTAGTCAGAGATGAAAAAGGTGAAAAAATGAGCAAATCTAAAGGTAATGTGATCGATCCTTTAGAGATGATAGAAAAATACGGCGCAGATAGTTTGCGTTTCACTTTAGCCAATTTGTGTGCTACGGGCAGGGACATTAAGCTTTCTACTGCGCATTTAGAAAATAACAAGAATTTTGCCAACAAGATTTTCAATGCGGTGAGTTATTTGAAACTCAAACAAGAAGCTTTTAAAGATAAAGAGCGTTTGAGTGAATACCAAACGCCTTTGGGGCGTTACGCGAAATCGCGCTTAAATTTTGTGACTAAAGAGACTCGTAACGCTTTAGATAACTACCGCTTTAATGATGCGACGACTTTGTTATACCGCTTTTTGTGGGGGGAATTTTGCGATTGGTTCATTGAATTTTCTAAAGTGGAAAATGAAGCGATAGACGAATTAGGGAGCGTGTTAAAAGAGGCTTTAAAACTCTTGCACCCTTTCATGCCTTTTATCAGCGAGTCTTTATACCACAAGCTCAGTAACACTCAACTAGAAAACACTAAATCTATCATGGTCATGCCTTACCCTAAAGATTTAGCGCAAGACGAACCATTGGAGCATGAATTTGAAGTGATCAAAGATTGCATTGTGTCTTTAAGGCGTTTAAAAATCATGCTAGAAACCCCACCGATTGTTTTAAAAGAAGCGAGCGTGGGGTTAAGGGAAACCATAGAAAACACAGAGCGTTTGCAAACTTACGCCCAAAAATTAGCGAGGTTAGAAAAAGTCAGCGTGATTAGTTCTAAGCCTTTAAAGAGCGTGAGCGATGTGGGGGAATTTTGCCAAACTCATGCGAATTTAGAAAATCTTGATTTAAGCCCGCTTGTTGCGCGTTTAAAAAAGCAGTTAGAAAAACTGGAAAAAGAAAAATTAAAACTCAATTTGCACAATGAAAATTTTGTCAAAAACGCGCCTAAAAGCGTGCTAGAGAAAGCTAAAGAGAGTTTAAAAACGCTTTTAGAAAAAGAAAGTAAAATTAAGCAAGAATTGGATTTGTTAGAACAACCATAATAAAAGGATAGAAAATGTTTCAAGCACTAAGCGATGGATTTAAAAACGCACTCAATAAAATCCGCTTTCAAGATGATGAAAAAGCGCTAGATCGGGCGTTAGATGAATTGAAAAAAACGCTTTTGAAAAATGATGTGCACCATAAAGTGGCTAGAGAATTGCTCAAAAAAGTGGAAAGTCAAACCAAACTTAATGGCATTGGTAAGCAGCAATTTTTAGACGCTTTAGAAAAGAGTTTGTTAGAAATTTTAAGCGCTAAAGGGAGCAGTGGTTTTACTTTCGCTCAAACGCCCCCCACCGTGGTTTTAATGGCCGGTTTGCAAGGGAGCGGTAAGACAACCACCACCGCTAAACTCGCTCATTATTTAAAAACCAAAAATAAAAAAGTGCTTTTATGCGCATGCGATTTGCAACGCCTAGCGGCAGTGGAGCAATTAAAGGTTTTGGGCGAACAGGTGGGCGTGGAAGTTTTTTATGAAGAAAATAAAAGCGTGAAAGAAATCGCTAACAACGCTTTAAAAAGGGCTAAAGAAGCGCAATTTGATGTTTTGCTTGTGGATAGCGCGGGGCGTTTAGCCATTGATAAAGAGCTTATGCAAGAATTAAAAGAAGTTAAAGAAATCTTAAACCCCCATGAAGTGCTGTATGTTGCAGACGCCTTGAGCGGGCAAGATGGGGTCAAAAGCGCGAACACATTTAATGAAGAAATAGGCGTGAGTGGGGTAGTGTTAAGCAAATTTGACAGCGATTCTAAAGGGGGTATCGCCTTAGGCATCACTTACCAATTAGGCTTACCCTTGCGTTTTATTGGGAGCGGGGAAAAAATCCCTGATTTAGATGTGTTTGTGCCTGAAAGGATTGTGGGGCGTTTGATGGGGGCTGGAGATATTATCTCGCTCGCTGAAAAAACCGCCAGCGTTTTAAACCCTAATGAAGCCAAAGACTTAAGCAAAAAGCTCAAAAAAGGGCAATTCACTTTCAACGACTTTTTAAACCAAATTGAAAAAGTGAAAAAATTAGGCTCTATGAGTTCTCTAATCTCTATGATTCCAGGTTTAGGGAACATGGCAAGCGCGCTAAAAGACACGGATTTAGAAAGCTCTTTAGAAGTGAAAAAAATCAAGGCCATGGTCAATTCCATGACGAAAAAAGAGCGAGAAAACCCCGAGATTTTAAACGGCAGCCGAAGAAAAAGGATCGCTTTAGGGAGCGGCTTAGAAGTGTCTGAAATCAATCGCATCATCAAACGCTTTGATCAAGCGAGCAAAATGGCGAAACGACTCACGAATAAAAAGGGTATTAGCGATTTGATGAATCTAATGAGTCAGGCTAAAAATCAAACGCCCCCTAAAATGCGTTAAGTTTTAAGCATGTTTTAGGCGCTTTTGTTGTATAATCTCAAATTTAATACGAATATTTTAGGAGATTTTTGTAATGACAGTCATTAGACTCACTCGCATCGGGAGAAAGAAAAAGCCTTTTTACAGAGTGGTGGTAACCGATTCTAGGAAAAGGAGGGATGGAGGTTGGATTGAATCCATTGGGTATTACAACCCTTTAAGCGAGCCTAAAGATATTAAGATTGATAAGGAACGCTTGGATTACTGGAAAGGCGTGGGGGCTAAAATGAGCGAGAGGGTGGAAAAACTTTCTCAAAAAGCCTAAGGTTTTGTGAGGCTAAATGCGCGAATTAGATCCTTTGAACACGCCTTTTTCTCAAGCTGAGTGTAAGGACTATTCGTATTGCGTGGCAACTTTTTTAGAAAAATACTTAAAAAAGGTTGTTTCTTTTCCGCAAGCT
Source organism: Helicobacter pylori (assembly GCF_014496965.1). Lineage (GTDB taxonomy): Bacteria > Campylobacterota > Campylobacteria > Campylobacterales > Helicobacteraceae > Helicobacter > Helicobacter pylori_CZ. Next base: position 185,512 of record NZ_JACTCR010000001.1, read on the forward strand.
TTGAGCGTGGAGTACACGCTTTTAGAAGATAAAGTCAAACAAATCACGATTTATACCCACCCATCAGACATGGGGCATGTGATTGGTAAAGAGGGCAAAATGGTGAGCGCGATTAAGGCGTTCGTTTCAGGCGTGAAAGCCAAAGACGGGTTTTCTTATAAAATCGTTGTTTTTGCTAGTAAAAATGGTGATAGAAATCCCCATGCTTTAGGCGATCAAACGCCTTGAATTTTTTTCATGCTTTTAGTGGGTAGGATTGGTAAAAGCGTGGGGCTTAATGGGGGGTTGAAGCTTCATTTGGAGAGCGATTTTCCAGAGTGCTTAAAAAAGGGCGTTAAGGTGAGTGCCGCTCCCTTGAATGCTTTCTCCTATACTTCTTCTTTTAAAGAATATACAATCCATTCTTATGAACATGCTAAAAACCTGTTGTTTTTAGAAACTATCCACACGCCCGAAAAGGCTAAAGAGCTGACTAATTTGGGGCTTTTTATGAGTGAAGCAGAGAGCAAGAAACTCTGTGTTTTAAAAGAGGGGGAGTTTTTTTATTGTGATTTAGTAGGGCTTAGCGTGGTGGAAGAAAACGAGATTCTAGGGAAAGTCATAGAAATCCAAAGGATTTCTCAAACAGATTATTTTCTGGTTGAAACCACGAGAAGTTTGGTTGAAAAAGGTTTGGCTAAGATTTTTTTAATCCCTTATAGGGATTTTTATGTCAAAGAAATCCTTTTGCAAGACAAAAAAATAACCACCCATAACGCTAAAACGCTTTTAGAGAATAGTTGAGTGAAATTCAGCGTTTTAACCCTTTTCCCACAACTTGTATGGCCTTATTTTGAAGATTCTATTTTAAAAAGAGCGTTAGAAAAAAATCTTTTTGAATTAGAAGTGTTAAACCTTAGAGATTTTAGCGCTAATAAATATCAAAAAGCGGATCACACGCTCATTGGTGGGGGTGCGGGGCAAATTTTAGACCCTGAGATGATAGAAAACGCGCTCCATTCTGTTAAAAACCCTAAACACACGATTTTTTTAAGCGCGGTGGGCAAGCCTTTCAAGCAAATAGACGCGATGCGTTTGGCTCAAAAAAAGCATGTCGTTTTGGTGTGTGGGCGTTATGAGGGATTTGATGAACGCTCTATTGAATTGAGCGCTGATGAGGTTTTTTGTATAGGCGATTTTATTTTAACAGGGGGCGAGCTTGGGGCGTTGTGCTTGATAGATAGTATCGCTCGCCACATTCAAGGGGTCTTGGGTAACGCCCAATCTTTAGAAAATGAGAGTTTTGAAAACCATTATTTGGAGGCCCCTAATTTCGCTAACGCTGTTTTTAAATCCAAAGAAATCAATAAAATCCCTGCTCCTTTAGAATATTCTAAAGGAAATCATGCTAAAATCAAGCAACTAAAACTTGATTTGTCAAAATTAAGGACAAAATTTTACCGCCTTGATTTATTCAAACAGCACAAATCATGAAATTGACATTAAGGAAAACACATGAAAAACCGCTACATTCAGCAGTTTGAAGACGCTCAATTAAAAGACAAGAGCATGCCAACATTTAAAGCCGGCGATACTTTGAGATTGGGTATTACCATTAAAGAAGGCGAAAAAACACGAACCCAGTATTTTGAAGGCGTGTGCATTGCGATTAGAGGCAATGGCGTGGATAAAACTTTTTGCGTGCGTAAAATAGGGGCTAACAATATCGGCGTGGAGAAAATTTTCCCTTTTTATAGCGAAAGTTTGGCGAGCGTTGAGGTGTTGCGCGTGGGTAGGGTGCGTCGCGCGAAGCTCTACTATTTGCGCGATAGGAGAGGTAAGGCAGCAAGGATTAAAGAAGTCCGCCATTAATTTTTTTTTAAGATTCTTTTATCCATCATGCTAATGGGTGAAACGCTCTTTAGGGGTTGAAATCCGTTTTCTAACCGCTTCTCTTAAAATTGGGATAAAACTTTTTCAATGGGTTTGATTGGCTTGAGAAGAGTTTTTTAATCCCTTTTTAGTTTTACCACCGACTTTTTTAAAACTCTAAACTCTTTTTAGCGTTGGCGTTCGTTTTTTCAAGGCAAAGCTTTAACCGCTTCTTTTCTAGATAACTTCTTTTCTGGCTTGCTATCTGTTAAACTGAATTTTAGCTCTGTCTTTAATGGAGCGTTGGTTATCAAATTTTAAAAAAGGTTAAAAAGCGTTTTTTACAATATAAAATACAAAAAGCTTGCGCAAGTTGGGCGATAACTCCTTGAAAAATCGATCCTTGGGAGGTTAGGGGGATTTAAAGGATTGATGAGGATATTAAACGCAAAATATCCCCCTATATTCTCAAGAAAGTTTTACTATAAAGTTTTTAAAAAATGAAAGAAATTAATTAAGGCTTTGAGTGTCTGTATTTGATGAGAACAGAACCTTTATTTTTTTAAGAAACAAGGCATGTTCAGATCCCCATGCTATACTCAACCCTTGTGTGTGGCAAAATTTTTATTTTTTAGGAAAAACATGGGAAAAATTGAAACCACGATTTTTGTGGATTGGGAAAATCTACGCTCCGATTTGGAAGCAATCCAAAACAACCCTAATACGGATGAGTGTTTTAAGTTGCCCCATTTTGATTTCAACAACCCCGATCAACTCTTAGCACTAATCCGTTCGTTCCTAGAGCCTGAAGAGGAATTGAAGCGGATCTATTTTTATGTTTCTGAGCCTTTCACAGAAGCCGAGCCTAGAATTAGGGGCAATAAAAACGAAGAACTTGAGAAGTATAAAGAGAAGAATCCCAAAGATTATGAGGAAAGAGTGAATAAATCAGGGATTATCCAATCTTTCAACCATGCGATCGCCCAACAAAATCAAGTGAAATTACGAGTCGGGCGGGTAATGCCCGAATTCGTATATGAGTTCGAAGACGAAGAAGTCTATGGTCTAGAACCCAAAATTCCCATACCGAAGTTAAAGTTGCGTCAAAAACAAGTTGATGCACTGTTGGCACACGATATTACCAAGCTGTATTGCACCAAACCACTAGGGTGTGTTGTGCTGTTCAGCAAGGATACCGATTTTGTGCCTGTGTTAGAAGCCGCTTGGGAGAAAGGCTTTGAAGTCTTCATCGCCAACATTCAAGAAAGCCCCAATTCTGTCCCTTCAGACTTGAAGAAATCTTGCAATGTGAGAGAGCGTAGTGTCGCTGAAATTGTAGGTAACTTGCCAAAAAATCAGCACACTCCCAAGAAAAAGAACTTTTCCTCCAACGAGCCTTTTAACAACCCATTTAAAGACCAACTCTTTAAGAAGAACTAACGCGCTTCCCCCACTAAGGGGACAAAAAAGCACCCAATTTAAAAGGGTTAGCTTAAGCGGATTTTTTCTAAATCCATGATTTCATTTTTTGCTCTCTATTGTGGAGTGATTTTTGAAAACGGAGATCCATTAGCGCTTAATGGTGGTTTTATGGAGAATGCGTGGGTGTTTTTGGCGGTATTTAGATTTTTCAAAACCCAATCGTTTAAAAATTTTAACTTACTTTGTCAAAAATCTTTAATCTTTAAGCAAACCTTAAGCTTTATATGACTATACTTTCATTTCCTTGTTTCAGCAAGGGCTTTTAAAAAGCCGCTTGATACCTTACAAGGATAGCTGATAAAGCAAACGATCTTTGAAAACTAAGCAA
>NZ_JACTCR010000010.1:0-55560 GCF_014496965.1 Helicobacter pylori
ACTATCAAGGCGTATATAGAAAATCAAGGTTAGTTTCACTTAAGGTTTTTATATAGTTCCTAGCGGAACTAAAGCATTCATCCCAAACACTAAAGATATTTGGGATTTCTGCTTGGGTGGTTTTAAATTAAACATTGAATAAAAGTTCTTTTATATCATCGCTAAAAATATCAAATTGGGTTCTACCTTTTTCTTTGGTAAAATTCTTTACAACAGCTTCAAGCGTATTAAATTTTATAGTATTAGATATTATATTTCTATCAAATTTAAAGACATCATCCCAAAGGTATTTTATAACTTTATGCGCAAAATTTTCTTTGCTCTTTAGATCATCAACACTTACAAAATAAACGCCAAATCGCTTATCCTCCATAGAACTCAGCCCCTCGTTATTTTGAGCTATTTTTTCATTGATGGTGGTGCAAAATTTTTGCCAAGTTATATCAGTATCTAAAATTTTCATATTTTTAAAATCATCATCAACATTTTCAAAGGAATTTTCAATGAGTTGCATAGAAAATCTACGCTGAAAAGCAGTATCTAGTGTGAATACATTTTGATCGCTCGTATTCATTGTAGCGACTATCCATAAATTTGACGGGATTCTTATACTTGCATTTTTATCGTTATGGACAATATTGGCAATATCCATATTATTGATAGCATACTCACTAGAGCCTTTTTTAAAGCCATCTTTGTCATGTTTTAGTCTATCAAGAAGTTGAAAAATTTCTCCAAATATGGCAGGCGCGTTACCACGATTGATCTCATCAATCACCAGAACATGCTTAAGTTTGTGGTTATGATACGCTTTTTTAAGGATATTTGTAAAAGGTCCAGGATTAAATTTATAACTAACGATACCGCTATCATCTACACTTGGCATAATCTGTCCCACAAAATCACTATAAGAATAATCAGGGTGGAACACTATCTTTTCTACCACGCTATTATTGCAATAATCTCTTTGCAAAGTATAACTTTTGCCGCTACCAGGAACACCATAAAGGATGATATTTTTTCCCCCATCTATTCTAACGCTTTCATCTATTTTACCATCATCTAAAGTTCTCGTTTCATTCTCGCTGAAAACCAATAAATGCTTGCTACTATTGATTAAGCCATTTAAAACATTGTATCTTGTATCAGTTGGTAAAATGATTTCTAATGTGTATTTTTTATAAGATATGTAAATAAAAAGCAGAATATCATCAACACTTAATTCATAGTTTGATCGGTTTTCTTTTATTTTATCAGCTTCTGCATTAATGATTCTCTTAATTCCTCCACCAAGTCTGGGATCTGTCGTTAAGAGAATGCTAACTTTATCGTTATAGTTAGATAAGATACCACTCATATCTACTTCGTCTTGGTTGTTGGCTTTATCAAAAAAATGCTCTAAAATACCTTTTTTAATACTGATTCGTTTATTATGTAATATTTGATTATCAATTTTCCTTAAATAAACTTTCATTTTTCACCTTTTTAAACATCTCATTTTTTACAAACTCCCCCCACTGCTCTGCCATCGCCTTTGCAAACCCTGGAAATGTTTTACTCCTCCAAATTTGACGCTCTTTAGCTGATTTTGTTTTAGTCAGCCCATCGCTATACCATTTTGCTATTTTTTTACCGCTTTTAAATTCTATAAACTCGCCAAGATCACGATGTTCGTATGTTTTAAGGGCGGTAAGTTTTTAAGCCACAAACAAGTCTTTTTTGATGCGCTATCACCGAAGTGGTAAGGGGGTAAAATTCTCTCTCTTTTATCTCCCCTAACCCCAAAAAATGCTTTTTTAAGAGATTATCCGCTCTTGATTAAATCAATCTCTTATATCAATCCCTTAATTTAATCTTAAAAAATGCCTTTGAATATTTTTATTGACACTCAATGAAAAAAGTCAATCAATTTTAAATAATTTTTAACCACAGATTTCACATGCATTCTAAACAAAGCCCAAATAAGGGAATAATAACACCCCTTATTATAAAAAGGCTGTATCTAAAGCACCAATTCAATAAAGAGATAACCTCATTTCACCTTTTCAAGATACTCTTCTGTTTCCGTATTCACCTTAATCGTCTCACCCTCTAAAACATGGAAAGGCACTTGCACGACCGCACCGGTTTCTAAAGTCGCTGGCTTTTTGCTCGCACTTGAAGTATCGCCCTTAAAATTAGGAGCCGTTTCCACAATCTTTAAAGCCACAACTTGCGGCACATCCACTGAAATCGCCTTGTCATTATGCAATAAAACCTGCACTTGCATGCCGTCTAGCATCCATTTAGAAGCCTCGCCCACTTGAGAGTCGTTTAAAGCGATTTGCTCATAGCTCTCTATATCCATGAATTGGTATGTATCGCCATCATGATAAAGGTATTGCATCGTTTTTTCAACCAGGTTAGGTTCTTCGCACTTATCCCCCGCATGGAAAGTCTTTTCAATCACCTTGCCATCTAAAAACGACTTGATTTTCGCGCGCACGAAAGCCGCACCCTTGCCGGGCTTGACATGCTGGTATTCTACAATTCTATAAGGCACACCGCCCAATTCAATTTTCAAGCCCTTTTTGAGCTCGCTCATCCCAATTGCCATGTTACACTCTTTCCTTGTTGATTAAATTTTATTAGCGCTGCCCAAAAGTTTCATGCGCTCTTTGACCACATTTTTAAGCGCTAATTGGGCCGGAGAAAAAAACTTCCTCAAATCAAATTGGCTCTTATCTTCATTAGCCACCTTGCGCACTTCTGCGATGAAAGCGATCCTTAAATCCGTGTCGGTATTGACCTTATTGATCCCCCCTTTTACGGATTCTTGTAAAAATTCAAAAGGCACGCCCTTAGAGCCTTTCAAATCGCCTCCAGCGTCCAAATAAGATTTTCTCACATCATCTGGTATCGCGCTCGCTCCATGCAAGACTAAAGGGATATTAGTGAGTCTTTTGACTTCTTGCAAGCGTTCAAAATCCAATTTTGGCTCGCCCTTAAACTTAAACGCTCCATGGCTTGTCCCAATGGCTGGGGCTAAGTAATCCACTTGAGATTCTTTGACAAACCGCTCCGCTTCTTTAGGATTCACTAACACCGCATCCTTTTCATCCACTGAAATATTGTCTTCAATCCCCATTAAACGCCCCAACTCCGCTTCCACGCTCACTCCAGCGTTATGCGCCATTTTGACCACTTTAGAAGTCAATTCCAAATTTTCTTCAAAAGCATGATGAGACGCGTCAATCATCACAGAAGTGAAACCCGCTTTCACGGCTTTTTCGCAGCTTTCAAAAGTCGTTCCATGATCTAGGTGTAAGGCTACAGGAATGTGCGGGTAGCGTTCGCACATGATTTTCACCATGCCCACCGCCATATCAATCCCCATGTATTTGATCGCTCCTTCACTCGCTTGAATGAAAAGCGGGGAATTTTCTTCGTTTCCTGCTTCAAAAATAGCGTTTAGCATTTCAAAATTCACGAAATTAAACGCCCCCACCCCATAACCTTCTTTATGGGCTTTCAATAAGATTTCATTGCCTTTAACTAACATGATAACACCTCATCCATTACTTGTTGATAACAATTTTAGCGTGCTTCCTTAATTCCTCGATTCGTTGATTCATGCGTTCTTGGAAAAGCTTTTCTTGTAACATCCCCTTAATGGTGGGTTTGGCTTGCTCATAAGTATAAGTTACAGGGCTGTCTTTTGAAATCAAATAAATAATATGATAACCAAACTCCGTTTTAACAGGGGTTTTAGTGTAATTCCCAGGAGTTAGAGCGAAAGCGGCTTTAGAAAAATCCGGAGCCATTTGGTTTTTCTGGAATTTCCCTAAATCACCGCCATTTTGCGCATTCTTGCTGTTAGGATCAATCGTATCACGATTGGCTAACTCAATGAATTTGGCTTCTTTTTTAGTCTTTGGCTGTTTGTCAATCTCAGAAATAATCCGTTTGGCTTCATCTTCGGTTTTCACTAAAATGTGCCTAGCGTGGGCTTCTTGCTTGACAAAAAGCTGATCTTTATTAGCGTTGTAAAAATCTTGCATTTCTTTTTCTGGGATTTGGATTTTTTTCACTTCTTCAGCCTGTTTTTTAGCCCAAAATTCCACTAAAGCCTGTTTTTTAACCGCTTCCATCATCGCTTTAAATTCTGGAGTCTGATTAAGCTTTTCTGCCTTAGCCTCATTTTCTACAAGCGCAGTGCGGATAGCTTGCTCAATCAAGGCTTCTTTTTCCTTCTCTTTAAGCTTGTCAAAATCAAAATTAGGATTTCGTTGCTTAATCATATCAAAATCGCTTTTGGTGATGGGTCTGCCATCCACTGTCGCTAACACGCCTGCTGAAGCATCAGTCGTTTCTTTCGTGTTATGCGTAGAGTTATTCGCATTATGAGCCGGCTTAGCCATCAAAAACGACATGCTCAACGCGCCCACTAACGCTAAATTTAAGATATTTTTTTTCATTGTGTGTTCTCCACTCTAAACTAATTTTCATCATTAAATTCGCATTATAGCAAATTTAAAACAAAATCAGCTATCATGATTATAGAAAACTCACATTGAGGGGTAAGAAATGCTTAAAGTGATTCATTCCATTCAAAGTGGGTAAAAATGTTCGCCTCAGATGTTGTAATAATATTTTATCTTTTTTAGTGTTAGTTTTATTCTTTTTGGAAAGGAAAAGAATGTTAAAAAGGATTCAAAAATTCTCGATGCAATTATGAATATTATATTCGTAATTATTGTTGTATGCATTCTCTTTCCTTGGTTACCAGGGTTATTATTCTATAATATTTGGTTTTTTAGCATTACATGTTATTCCATATTAAATAACTTCTACACTCCTTTAGTCAATCTCACATTTAAGCTTACACTATATAAGATTAAGGGACTTTGCGCTTAAATACCCCTTAAAAAGTGAGTTTAAAAAAGGCTTATGGTTTTGTTTCTATCCATTTTTAAAAAAAGTTTTAATGATTTTTTAAGCGCCAGAATGCTTTTAATCAATCTTGGCCCTATCCTTTTGAGTTTGGCGTTTTTTGGAGCTATCTTTTACTACAATGGCGAAAATGTTGTGAATTATTGCCAAACTTTATTGCCGCAATCTTTGAATGATTACGCTCATTCTCAAGGCTTTTTTGCTGGCGTGTTTGCTTGGGTTTTTAAAGCGTTGGTGTATTTTCTTATTTTTTGGATTGCGATTCTTTTGGGTTTAGTCATCAATGTTTTTGCGTCTATTTTTTACACCCCTTTAGTGGTCTCTTATTTACACCAAAAATATTATCCCCATGTCGTTTTAGAAGAATTTGACTCTATCCTTTTTTCTATCAAGTATTTTTTAAAAGCGCTCATTTTTATGCTTTTATGGATGGCACTTTTAACGCCCTTTTATTTCATTCCTTTCATAGGGGTCTTTGGGGTCTTTTTTTCCATAATCCCGCATTTCCTTTTTTTTAAAAACACCATGAGCTTGGATATAGCCAGCGCGATTTTTAATCATCAAAGCTATCAAAACCTACTCAAACAACACCGATTGAAGCACTATCGTTTCTCTTTTTTTTGCTATCTTTTTTCCTTAATCCCTTTTTTTAATTTTTTTGCTACTTTATTACAAACCCTAATGCTAACGCACTACTTTTTTATCCTTAAAGAAAAAGAATGCTAGATTTTATTCAAGAGCTTAGTACCCCCCATGTTAGGGATTTTTTCTTGTTGTTTTTAAGGGTTAGTGGGGTGTTATCTTTTTTCCCTTTTTTTGAAAACCATTTAGTGCCATTGTCGGTGCGTGGGGCTTTGAGCTTATATGTGAGCGCGATTTTTTACCCCACTTTAGAGTTTTCAAACGCTGCTTACACGCCAGAGGGTTTTATCATCGCTTGTTTATGCGAGCTGTTTTTAGGGGTGTGTGCGTCTGTCTTTTTACAAATCGTTTTTGCGAGCTTAGTGTTTGCCACTGACAGCATTAGCTTTTCTATGGGGCTTACCATGGCGAGTGCTTATGATCCCATTTCAGGATCGCAAAAACCCATCGTGGGGCAAGCCCTTTTATTGTTAGCGATTTTAATCTTATTGGATTTATCGTTCCACCATCAAATCATTTTATTTGTGGATCACAGCTTAAAAGCCGTCCCTTTAGGGCGATTTGTCTTTGAGCCAGAATTAGCTAAAAACATTGTCAAAGCCTTTTCACACTTGTTTGTCATAGGGTTTTCTATGGCGTTCCCTATTTTATGCTTGGTGTTATTGAGCGATATTATTTTTGGCATGATCATGAAAACCCACCCTCAATTCAACCTGCTCGCTATCGGGTTTCCGGTTAAAATTGCGATCGGGTTTGTGGGCATTATTTTAATCACTTCGGCTATCATGGGGCGTTTTAAAGATGAAATCAGCCTGGCCTTTAGCGTTATTAGTAAAATCTTTTAAAGGATAAACATGATTAGTTTTAAAGAAGCTCTAAAAATCCATTCTAGCATTCCCCTAAAACCCTTAGAAATAGAGGTTATTTCTTTGTTTGAAAGTACAGGGCGCGTTTTGGCAGAAGATATTATTTGCATTCACGCTTTGCCTAAATTCAATCAAAGTGCAATGGATGGCTATGGGTTTAAAATGCAGGATTTAGGCAAAAAAACTCAAGTCATTCAGCACATTTTTGCCGGAGATGATGTGAGCGCTTTAGAAGTCAAAGAAAATGAATGCGTTAAAATCATGACTGGAGCGATGGTGCCAAAGGGAATAGAAACGATCGTTCCCATAGAATGCATGCTAGAAAGCCATAAAAATTTCGCCCTAGCTCCTAAAGATTTTAAAATTCACGCCAATATCCGTCAAAAGGGCGAGAACGCTTCTTTAAACAGCGTTTTAGTCCCTAAAAATACCCGTTTGAATTATGGGCATATCGCGCTCATTGCCTCTCAAGGGTTAAAAGAAATCAAAGCGTTTAGAAAATTAAAAATCGCTCTCTTTAGCAGCGGCGATGAATTAGTGCCTTTAGGGCAGAACGCCCCAGAATGCCAAGTTTATGATGTTAATTCAGTGGGTATTTTCAACATGCTTAAAAACTACAACACGCATTTTCTAGGGGTTTTAAAAGATGATAAAAATTTACAGCTTAAAATACTTGAATTGCAAGACTATGATGTCATCCTTTCAAGCGCGGGGGTGAGCGTAGGGGATAAAGACTTTTTTAGAGACGCCCTGAAAGAAAAAAACGCCCTTTTTTATTACGAAAAAATCAACCTCAAACCTGGAAAGCCGGTAACTTTAGCCCAACTCAATCAAAGCATTATTATAGGCTTACCGGGTAATCCTTTGAGTTGCTTAGTCGTTTTACGAGTTTTGATTCTACCCTTATTGGAGCGCTTATCCTTGAATAAAGATTTTAAATTAAAACCCCTTAAGGCTCAAATCAATGCCCCTTTAAAGCTTAAAGACAAACGGACGCATTTGATTTTAGGCAACTATTCAAACCACCAATTCATTCCTTACAACAACAACCGCTATGAATCAGGAGCGATCCAAGCCCTTGTGCAAGTGGATTCTATCGCTTTAATTGATGAAGGAGTGGGATTGGTTCAGGGCGAAATTGAAATTTTAAGGTTTGAAAATTAAATTAGCTTTTAACAATGCTATAATGGTGAGTTTAAAACCCCACTCATAAAGGTTCTGTTTGTGGATAACTACACCTATAGCGAATTGTTAAAAAGCTTGCAAAACAAATGCGATAATATCGCCTTAATCATCAAGCCTGAAAAGATCAAACAGGAATTAGAACGCATTGAAAAAGAGCAAGAAGACCCTAATTTTTGGCAAGATGTCTTAAAAGCCAGAGACACCAATAAAGAAAAAGTGCGCTTGAACCGCTTGCTAGAAACCTATCAAAAAACGAAAAATTCTTTAGATGAAAGCATAGAATTGTTTGAACTCGCTCAAAACGATAACGATGAGGTTACTTTATCCTTACTCTATGAAGAGGCTCCTGTTTTAGAGCACAGCGTCCAAAAAGTAGAAATTGAAATCATGTTAAGCGGTGAAAACGACGCTTCAAACGCTATTATCACCATTCAGCCTGGAGCGGGGGGGACGGAAAGCCAGGATTGGGCGAGTATTTTGTATCGCATGTATTTGAGGTGGGCGGAAAGAAGGGGCTTTAAAAGCGAGATTTTAGACTATCAAGATGGCGAAGAAGCGGGCATTAAAGGGGTCGCCTTTATCATTAAGGGCGAAAACGCTTATGGCTATTTGAAAAATGAAAATGGGGTGCATAGGCTTGTAAGGATTTCGCCCTTTGATGCGAACGCCAAACGGCACACGAGTTTTGCGAGCGTGCAAATTAGCCCTGAATTAGACGATGATATTGATATAGAAATTGATGAAAAAGATGTCCGTTATGATTATTACAGAGCCAGTGGGGCAGGCGGTCAGCATGTCAATAAAACAGAAAGCGCGGTTAGAATCACGCATTTTCCTACCGGTATTGTGGTGCAATGCCAAAACGACAGGAGCCAGCATAAAAACAAAGCGAGCGCGTTAAAAATGCTTAAATCCAAACTTTATGAATTGGAATTAGAAAAGCAGCAAAGCAGCGCCAAAAATGAAGAAAAAAGCGAGATCGGCTGGGGGCATCAAATAAGAAGCTATGTCCTAGCCCCCTACCAGCAAGTCAAAGACGCGCGCTCCAACACCGCTTATAGCAATGTGGAAGCGATACTAGATGGCGATATTGATGCAATTTTAGAGGGCGTTTTGATTGCTAAAGCTTAAGTGCGCTAAAATGACAGCTAGGAATTATGGTTAAAAACGCTTTTTAAAACCAATTGGCAAGGAACAACAATGACACAAGAAGAATTAGACGCTTTGATGAATGGTGGCGATTTGGAAAACTTGGAAGCCCTAGAGACTAAAGAGGATGCTAAAGAAGGAACTAAAGAAGAGCCTAAAGAGGGTAAAGAAAATTCCAGTTATAATGAAAAAATGACCGTCAAAAAAGAAGACGCTGAAAAATACGGCAAGATTAGCCCCAATGAATGGCCTCCCCCTCCCCCCACTGAAGAGCATAAAGTCGTGCATCAATTAGACGATGTTACAAGAGATTCTGAAGTGAAAGCCACGCAAATTTTTGATCAATTGGATTTGATCGGATCTAGCGCTGAAAAAATCGCTAAAATGGTTAAAAAAATCCAAGAACCTTTGCAAAAACACCAAGAAATTTTTGAAAATTTGCATGGTCATTTCCCCCATGTTGAATCTTTTAAAACCGCACTCAATGAGCAACAAGAAATCCTAAACGCCCTTAAGAGCATTGAAGAAGAAGCCACCAATTGCTCTGATAGCTCCATGCAAGCGATGGATATTATGCAGTTTCAAGATATTCACCGCCAAAAAATTGAACGAGTGGTCAATGTCATGCGAGCGCTCAGCCAATACATGAATTCGCTTTTTGAAGGCAAAATTGATGATTCTAAGCGCGTGAGTTCAGCGACTTTTATCACCGGCGATGACGATAAAGATTTAGCCAGCGCTGATGATATTGAAGCCTTGATCGCTTCTTTTGGAGCCAAATAGTTTTGAATCAAGTTGAATTACTCTCTCCAGCCGGTAATTTGAAAAAACTTAAAATCGCTCTCAACTATGGGGCTGATGCGGTTTATGGGGGGGTGAGTCATTTTTCTTTACGCAATCGCGCGAGTAAAGAATTCACTTTAGAGACTTTTAAAGAAGGGATTGATTACGCCCATGCATTGAATAAAAAAGTCTATGCGACCATCAATGGTTTCCCTTTCAATTCACAGCTCAAACTTTTAGAAGAACACATTTATAAAATGGCAGAATTAGAGCCAGACGCTTTCATTATCGCTGCACCTGGTGTGGTGAAACTCGCTTTAAAGATCGCCCCGCATATTCCCATCCATTTATCCACGCAAGCGAATGTTTTAAATTTGCTCGATGCGCAAGTGTTTTATGATTTAGGGGTTAAACGCATCGTGTGCGCTAGGGAATTGAGCCTGAATGATGCGATTGAGATTAAAAAAGCCTTACCTAATTTGGAATTAGAAATCTTTGTGCATGGGAGCATGTGCTTTGCCTTTTCAGGGCGTTGCTTGATTTCGGCTTTACAAAAGGGACGCGTGCCTAATAGAGGGAGTTGCGCGAACGATTGCCGGTTTGATTATGAATATTATGTGAAAAACCCTGATAACGGCGTGATGATGAGGTTGGTTGAAGAAGAAGGCGTAGGCACGCATATCTTTAACGCTAAAGATTTGAACCTCTCTAGTCATATCGCTGAAATTTTAAGTTCCAACGCCATTAGCGCGCTCAAGATTGAAGGGCGCACCAAGTCCAGTTACTACGCTGCACAAACCACGCGCATCTATCGTTTAGCGGTTGATGATTTTTACCATAACACCTTAAAGCCGAGTTTTTATGCTAGCGAATTGAACACGCTTAAAAACAGGGGTTTTACGGACGGCTATTTGATGCGAAGGCCTTTTGAAAGGCTAGACACTCAAAACCACCAGACAGCCATTAGCGAAGGGGATTTTCAAGTCAATGGCGAAATAACAGAAGACGGGCGTTTTTTTGCATGCAAATTCACCACCACCACTAACATGGCTTATGAAATCATCGCTCCCAAAAATGCCGCTATCACGCCCGTAGTCAATGAAATTGGCAAGATTTATACCTTTGACAAACGCTCTTATTTAGTGCTGTATAAAATCCTTTTAGAAAATAACACCGAGTTAGAAACTATCCATAGCGGGAATGTGAATTTAGTGCGACTGCCCGCATCTTTACCGGCTTTTAGTTTTTTGCGCACCCAAGTAGAGTCTAAAAATGGCGTTTAGAGATTAGGTATTACAAGCGATTAAGAGAAACGCATGCCCTTAGAAACCATCACGCTCGCTCATATTTATGAAGAACAAGGGTTTTTTGAAGAAGCGTTGCAAATTTATACTAATATTTTAAACAAAACCCCTAACCATGCAGAGGCCTTAAAACAAATAAAGCGTTTGGAAAAAATCCAAAAAAATTGCGCTCCTTTCAAGCACGACGCGCTGTTAAAGCAACACTATTTGAATTTTATCAAAGGGGATTTTTTGAGCGTTGAAAATTTAGAACAATGGCTGGTAGAATGGAATTGAAAAACATTATTTCAGAAACCCTTAATGAAATTGAGAAAATGGCTAAAACCATTGATAATAACTTTGATGCGGCACAAAAAACGCCCTCTTTTTTCAAAACACCCCCTTATTTGCAAAACGCCAAAAACGCTGAAACGCCACCAATGAGTAACACGGAGCCAAAAAACGCTGCTAAAATAGAAACGCAAGAAAAAATCGCAGAAGAAAATACAGAGGAAAAAGAAGAAGCAAAAGGAATCATTACAGAAGAAATCACGCTAGAAATCCCCACGCAAGCGCCAATTTCAAGCGAGCGGGTTTTTTTAAGAAACTTACTAGAGAGAACTTTAGTGTTGTTTCAAGGCATGCAGGCTTTAGAAGAAAAGGAAGCGCTGAAGCGTTTGGATTTAGTGGCGCGTTTCTTGCAATACCAATTGAGCGTGCTTGAAAAACGATTGGAATCTTTGGAGCGAGAAAACACAGAGTGAAAAACGATCAAAGGAATTTTTTAAAAACATTAAAAAATAAGACTTTAATTTTTAATATTCCATGAAAACAAAGCCTTAAATTCCCATTAATAACTATGATAATGTTTTGAATTTTTATTTTTAAGACATCTTTAAGGTATCTTTAGTAATAAAATGCTAAAATCAAGCCCTTAAAACATTAACAGAGTTAATCGTTTTTAAAGTTGCAGAAATCATTGAAGGAGTTAATTGAAGTATGATAGAAGTTTTAATGATAGAAGATGATATAGAATTAGCCGAGTTTTTGAGCGAGTTCTTGCTCCAACATGGCATTCATGTAACCAATTACGATGAGCCATACACCGGCATCAGTGCGGCTAACACACAAAATTATGATTTGTTGTTATTGGATTTGACTTTGCCTAATTTAGACGGGCTTGAAGTGTGTAGGCGCATCTCCAAACAAAAACATATCCCTATTATTATTTCTTCAGCAAGAAGTGATGTGGAAGATAAGATTAAAGCACTGGATTATGGGGCTGATGACTACCTCCCTAAACCCTATGATCCTAAGGAATTATTGGCTCGTATCCAATCCTTACTCAGGCGTTCTCATAAAAAAGAAGAAGTGAGTGAGCCAGGCGATGCGAATATCTTTAGGGTAGATAAGGACAGCCGAGAAGTGTATATGCATGAAAAAAAGCTAGACTTAACTAGGGCTGAATATGAAATCCTTTCGCTCCTCATTAGCAAAAAAGGTTATGTGTTTAGCCGTGAAAGCATTGCGATTGAGAGCGAGAGCATCAACCCTGAAAGCTCTAATAAAAGCATTGATGTGATCATTGGCCGTTTGCGCTCTAAGATTGAAAAAAATCCTAAGCAACCGCAATACATCATCTCTGTCAGAGGGATTGGTTATAAATTAGAATACTGATATTCTAATAAGGAGTTAAGGGGTTTTGCGTTTCTCTATCTTTTTTAAAGTTGTCGCTTTGTTTATGATAACGCTCTTTAGTTTTGGAGCGTTCGCTTACTATTTCGTGTCTTCTCAAATCAATCACGAAAACTATCAAAACGAAATGCGCCATTATCAGTTTGTTACCACTATTAATGAAATTTTAAATAACTACTCTGATTATAGAGCCATAGAAGATTACCTCTATAAAATCGGTTTTAGAGAAACCACGATAGAAAATTTAGAAAAGGTTTTAGCCAAAAGACGCCACCAGTTGCACCACAGAAATATTGGGTATGCGGAAGTGTTCAAATTCAGCGATATGGTTTTTATCCTTTTAAAAAAAGATGAGCATTTTGTGCTTTATAAAGATTTGCATTCGGTTTCTTACAGGAATTATTTCTTAGCGATTACGGTGGGCTTATTATTGATTTTATTCCTCTTTTTATTTGTTTTGCAGAGTTTGTTGCCCTTAAGAGAGTTGAGATCTCAAGTGAAGCGATTCGCTCAAGGGGACAAAAGCGTGAGTTGTAAAAGCAAGCAAAAAGATGAAATAGGGGATCTGGCTAACGAATTTGACAATTGCATCCAAAAAATCAATGCGATGAATGAATCTCGGGTTTTATTTTTGCGCTCTATCATGCATGAATTGCGCACCCCTATCACTAAGGGCAAGATACTAAGCTCCATGCTCAAAGAAGAATTGCCGCAAAAACGCTTCATTTCCATTTTTGATCACCTGAACACGCTGATTGAGCAATTTGCCCGCATTGAGCAACTCGCTTCCAAAAATTATGGGAGCAATAAAGAAAAATTTTTAATGAGCGATTTGATTGATAAAATTGAAAAAATGCTTTTAATTGATGAGGATAAAGAAAGCCCTATCCATGTATCCTCTTCCAATTACATTATTGAAGCGGATTTTGAATTGTTTTCTATAGCGTTAAAAAACATGGTGGATAATGCGATCAAATACAGCGATGACAAACAGGTGTTTTTGGATTTCATCGGCAATGATTTGGTGGTGTCTAATAAAAGCAAACCTTTAAAAGAAGATTTTGAAAAGTATTTGCAACCCTACTTTAAATCTTCTAACCCCAGCCAAGCCCATGGTTTTGGGTTAGGCATGTATATCATTAAAAACGCTTTAGAGGCTATGGGATTGAATTTGAGCTATCATTATGGCAATGGAAGAATTTGTTTCACTATCCATGATTGCGTTTTTAATAGTTTTTACGATTTAGAAGCGGATAATGAAGAGCTACCCCCCCCCCCCCGAAAATTTGAGAGAGATGAAGGGAATGAAAGGAACAGAAAAAGCCAATTGTGGGGTTAAAGAAAAACAAAAAGAGAGAACATGTTCAAACGATTGAGAAGATTACGAAGCAGCGAAAATTTAAGAGCGATGTTAAGAGAAACGCATTTAAATATTGATGATTTCATCGCTCCCTTATTTGTCATAGAAAGCGATAGTTGTATTAAAAATGAAATCAGCTCCATGCCTGGCGTGTATCAAATGAGTATCGAGCCTCTTTTAAAAGAATGCGAAGAATTAGTGGGTTTAGGCGTCAAAGCCGTTTTATTGTTTGGCATTCCTAAACATAAGGACGCTACAGGAAGCCATGCGTTAAATAAGGATCACATTGTCGCAAAAGCCACCAAAGAGGTTAAAAAACGATTCAAGGATTTGATCGTTATAGCGGATTTGTGTTTTTGTGAATACACCGATCATGGGCATTGCGGGATTTTAGAAAACGATTCTGTGTCTAACGATAAAACGCTAGAGATTTTAAATCTTCA
Organism: Helicobacter pylori; assembly: GCF_014496965.1. Classification (GTDB taxonomy): domain Bacteria; phylum Campylobacterota; class Campylobacteria; order Campylobacterales; family Helicobacteraceae; genus Helicobacter; species Helicobacter pylori_CZ. The sequence goes on from NZ_JACTCR010000010.1 coordinate 14,339, forward strand.
AGGGCTTATTTTGGCTGAAAGTGGCGTGGATATTCTAGCCCCAAGCAACATGATGGATGGCAATGTTTTAAGCTTGAGAAAAACGCTAGATAACGCCGGGTATTTTCACACGCCCATCATGAGCTATTCCACTAAATTTGCGAGCAGTTATTACGGGCCTTTTAGAGATGTAGCCAATTCTGCGCCGAGTTTTGGCGATCGCAAAAGCTATCAAATGGATTACGCTAATCAAAAAGAAGCGCTTTTAGAAAGTTTGGAAGATGAAAAACAGGGTGCGGATATTTTAATGGTGAAACCGGCTTTGGCGTATTTGGATATTGTTAAAGAGATTAGAGATCACACTTTGCTCCCTTTGGCGCTCTATAACGTGAGTGGGGAATACGCCATGCTCAAACTCGCGCAAAAACACAACCTGATCAACTATGAAAGCGTTTTATTAGAAACGATGACTTGTTTTAAAAGAGCGGGAGCGGATATGATTATTAGCTATCATGCTAAAGAAGTGGCTAACTTATTACAAAGGAATTGAATGGGACGAGCGTTTGAATACAGAAGAGCGGCTAAAGAAAAACGATGGGATAAGATGAGTAAGGTTTTCCCCAAGCTGGCTAAAGCGATCACTCTAGCGGCAAAAGATGGCGGGAGCGAGCCGGACACGAACGCCAAACTGCGAACAGCGATTTTAAACGCTAAAGCGCAAAACATGCCTAAAGACAATATTGATGCGGCGATTAAAAGAGCGAGCAGTAAAGAGGGGAATTTGAGCGAGATCACTTATGAGGGTAAGGCGAATTTTGGCGTGCTAATCATCATGGAGTGCATGACTGATAACCCCACTAGAACGATCGCCAACCTTAAAAGCTATTTCAATAAAACGCAAGGGGCGAGCATCGTGCCTAATGGCTCTTTAGAGTTTATGTTTAATAGAAAAAGCGTGTTTGAATGCTTGAAAAGTGAAGTGGAAAATTTAAAACTCAGCCTAGAAGATTTAGAGTTCGCCCTCATTGATTATGGTTTGGAAGAATTAGAAGAAGTGGGAGACAAGATCATTATTAGAGGGGATTATAACAGCTTCAAGCTTTTAAATGAAGGGTTTGAAAGCTTGAAATTGCCCATTTTAAAAGCGGGTTTGCAACGCATCGCCACAACGCCCATTGAATTGAATGACGAACAAATGGAGCTTACCGAAAAATTATTGGATAGGATTGAAGACGATGATGATGTGGTCGCGCTTTATACGAATATTGAGTGAAAGGCTCAAAGGCTCAAAGGCATTTTTACAATCCATAGTGAAAGTGGAACGCCCAAACGCTAAGGCATTAAGCTTTTTTAGACTGATGTTAGGGGAGAGTTTGGCTTTCACTCTGTGTCCCTATAATTAGGGATTTTACAGAGTTTGAGCGTCCAAAGTGCATTTAATCTTTTACGCATCATACCTTTAAAAGGCGTAACTCCCAACGCTTCCCACCATAGATGCGAATGCATGGGAATATTATAATTATGAATGAGTAGCGTTCAATTCAAACGCTAAAGGTATTTGGGCTTTCTGCTAAGGAGTTTAAAAATACTCAAAGTATTTTTAAAAATAAAAATAATAAAGAGCTTGATTTCTAGTCAAACGATAGCTTTTTAGAAGCGGTCTTGGGGTTAAGGGAGGGTTGTAAGGGGATTACTTCAAAATACCCCCTACCCCCTTAAGGAAATGAGTTTGAAAATAGAGTGATCAAAACCCCATCTTTTAAAAAATTAAAAAATCAATAAGGCTTTAGTTATTAGCAGATGAGAGCGGATCCAAATTCTAAGCGTTTAGATTTTATTGTGTCTCAATATCCATCAATAGAGACGCTTCAATCCCTATTTGATAGTAAGAATATGAGTTTTAAGGATTGTTTCTAGCCTTTAAGCTTTGGGCTTATTGCACGCTATCTTGCGTGTCGTTTTGCGCATCATCTTGCAAATTATCAGACTCCTTGCCAATCACTTCTAATACCTTACAACTACCACTAAAGCCTAAAGCACACCCTTTCTTATAATATGAAGTGGCTTTCTCCAAATCTTTTGGAGCTCCCTTACCCGTGTAATACATCACCGCCACATTATGACAACCGCTCCCTTCTTTTAAAGAGCAACCCTTTTTATAAAGATTCAAGGCTTGCTCTTCATTTTGCTTGACATAAAGACCGGCTTCATACATGTATCCCAAGCTCACACAGCTCGCCCCGTCTTTTAAATGGCACCCTCTTTTAAAATTCGCAAGGGCTTTTTTCAAATCCTTCTGTACGCCTTTGGCGCTCCTATACATATACCCTACAAAGTTACAACTAATGCCATAATTCAAACTGCAAGCGTATTTAGAAAGAGAAAGGGCTTTGGCATAATTTTGCTTAACGCCCGTGCCATTAAAATACATAAAACCCAAACTCCCGCAGCTCACCCCACCCTTTAAGTGGCACCCTCTCCTATAATAATAGAGAGCCTTTGGAAGGTCTTTTTGCACGCCGTCACCATCTTCATACATAGAACCCAAACTCGCGCAAGCGAGATGATTCCTTAAATTACACCCTCTTCTGTAATAAAAAACGGCTTTTGTAATATTCTGATCCACGCCATCGCCATCTTCATACATAGAACCCAAACTCGTGCAACCAACCCCCACCCTCAAATTACAGCTCCTCTTATAAAAAGCCACCGCTCTATGGTAATCCCCTCTCTTAAGGGCTTGATTAGCCATCTTAAAATATTTCTCACCGGTTGTAGCCACCAAATGACCAAAACAGCTTGCCATTAAAAATAAAATCAAAACCCACTTTTTAGTCCAACTCTTTATCATCTCATTCCTTACAAAACTAAGCCAAAGCTCACACAAAGAAAATCAGTAAAACCCCAATCTAATTGGTTATTATAGTATAATATTGTCAAAAAATAAATTCAACTTTTGGATTAAATTTAATTAAAAACCTATTTTAGGGAAACCACTTAAAATGAGTATTACTATTCCTATTGTCATCGCTTTTGACAATAATTATACTATTCCGGCTGGCGTGAGCTTGTATTCCATGCTAGCTTGCGCTAAAACAGAACACCATGATAAAAAACTTTTTTATAAAATCCACTGCCTAGTGGATAACTTAAGCCTTGAAAACCAGCGCAAATTGAAAGAAACTCTAGCCCCCTTTAGCGCTTTTATGAGCGTGGATTTTTTAGACATTTCAACCCCTAATCCTTACACCCCTTCAGTAGAACCCTCTGCGATTGATAAAATCCATGAAGCTTTTTTGCAACTCAATATTTACGCTAAGACTCGCTTTTCTAAAATGGTCATGTGCCGCTTGTTTTTGGCTTCTTTATTCCCGCAATACTACAAAATCATCATGTTTGATGCGGACACTTTATTTTTAAACGATGTGAGCGAGAGTTTTTTTATCCCGCTGGATTCTTATTATTTTGGAGCGGCTAAAGATTTTTCTTCTCCTAAAAACCTTAAACATTTTCAAACAGAAAGGGAGAGAGAGCCTCGCCAAAAATTTTCCCTCTATGAGCATTACCTTAAAGAAAAAGACATGCAAATCATTTGTGAAAACCACTATAATGTTGGGTTTTTAATCGTGAATTTAAAGCTGTGGCGGGCTGATAAATTAGAAGAACGCTTATTGAATTTAGCCCATCAAAAAGGCCAGTGCGTGTTTTGCCCTGAACAGGATCTTTTAACGCTCGCATGCTATCAAAAAGTTTTAATCTTACCTTATATTTACAACGCCCACCCTTTCATGGTCAATCAAAAACGCTTCATTCCTAGCCAACAAGAAATTATCATGCTGCATTTTTATTTTGTAGGAAAACCTTGGATTTCACCCACTGCTTTATATTCTAAAGAATGGCATGAGATTCTTTTAAAAACCCCTTTTTATGCTGAATATTCCGTGAAATTCCTTAAGCAAATGACAGGATTTTTAAGCCTTCAAGACAAACAAAAAACCTTTGAATTTCTTGCCCCCCTACTCAACCCAAAAACCCTTTTAGAATATGTCTTTTTTAGATTGAGTAAGATTTTCAAACGCTTAAAAGAAAGGTTTTTAAACTCTTAGCGTTCTCGTTTGGGCAACACGCTATAAGCGAATTTAACATAAATCGCCAAACTGATCAAAAGCACTGCCACACCAACAGCCAAATACACCGCATAAGTGATTTTATCCGGTTCGCTCACGCTGAATTTAAACACTAACATTAACGCTTCAATGGCTAATGCGATAATGATAGAGCCTAAAAACCTGATCATCGTGCGATGGATCGCATGGTGATTATCCCCGCTATTTTTACCCAACACTTCCTCTTCAAAAATCGCCTTGACTAGATCAAAGGTGGCTAAGGCTAGGGTTAAAAGCACGATAGGGTGGAACACTTCTTTAATGTCAAAACTGCTAAAATGCACGATCGCTGTCCAAAAGCTAGAAATGCATTTCACAAATAAAAGCAGCGACACTAAAGTGAGCATGATAGAAATCATAAAATACATGACCATGCTCCCTTCGCTAAAGGTTTTAAAATACTTTGAAGGCGAGCTGATTTCAATCGCCACCCTCAAAGGGATTTGCAAGCACACCACAAACGCTAGATCGTTATTTTGATCATACACCGGGTAAGACGCGCTCACTACTAAATGGTTTCCTTGTTTAGAAGGATAAGGATCGGTTAAAATGCAACGCTTTTCATTCACGGCTTGATAAAAATAATACTTATCGCTAAAACTGACATGCGATTCTAATTCAATCCCTTCTGTTAAATCATGCTCTAATAGCCCTTCCTTATGCCCCTGCTCTTTAAATTGGCTTGGCTTAAGCATGAGCATGCCCTTAGCGTCTAACACAAAAAAACTTTTTGCCATTTTGATTTCAGCATGCATTTTTTTGATCTGCTTGTTTAAATAATCCAAAGTGATTTCAGGGAGATGGTTGCGGATATTGTGCGAAAACAAATAGGTAAGATAAGCGTATAGCTCGGTGCGGATCTTGGAATATTGGACAATGTCTCTACTTAACATCAAAAGGCCTTTAAAAAAAATTTATGCGATGAATTGTAGCACTTGTTTTAAAGAATTATTTAAACCACCCCTTGCATCAATGATAAAAGAGGCGTTTTTTTCATAGAGGGCTTGGCGTTTTTCAAAAAGCTCTTTGGCTTGAGTGAGATCATTCAAAAGGGGGCGTTTTTCCCTTTCTTTTTGATTCAAACGCTTAATCAAGGTCTCAAAATCTATTTTGAGATAAAAAGTTGTGCCTAAGCCCTTAAGATTATCATGCATGATAATCCCCCCACCGGTAGAAATGATATGGGGGGTTTTGAGCGTTTTTAATTCATCAATCAAATTCCTTTCAAACATCCTGAAATTGTCTTCGCCAAGCTCTTCAAAAATCCCTCTCACGCTCAAGCCCACCCTCTCGCTAATGATCATATCCGTATCCAACACTTCTAATTTCAAAGCCAGCCCCAATTCTTGCGCTAAAGAGCTTTTACCGCTCCCCATAAAACCGATTAAAACCAAATGCCGCATGCTTTTATTTCAATTTTAATTCATACGCCCCGTTTTTTTCTTCCAAAAGATAGCGGTATTTCCCGTCTAAAATGAGCGTGATGCGGTAATAATCTTTGTGCGTGCCGACTTTAATTTGAGAAAAAAACTTCTGGTTTAAATCCCTATTTTGATAAATATCCAAAGGGCCTTTTTGCGTGTCTAACACGATTCTATAAGGATTGACCAGCACAAAAGAGCGCAAAATTTTATAAGGGGATCGCAAAATCATCGTGTTGTTTGCCATGGAAAAATCAAAATCTTGGATCTGGTAGCGTTTTTCAAAGGCGGCTGGATTAAGGGGGTGTTGGGAAAGCTTTAAAGGGTAATGCCAATCAATGCTTTTATCAATACCCACGACTTTAGAATGGATAGAGCCATCAATATCCTGGTAAGTGAGCGTGATTTGTTTTAAAATCCTAGCGCTCGTGGGCAAATCCACATGGATTTCTTTAAAATAACTATCATAGATCCCATTAAAGCCCCCTTGCAAATTCTTGGAATTGATTTCAGGCTCAAAAGGGTTGTCTCTGGCTAATAAGACGCTTAAAACCACCACCAAACCTATCATCTTTTTTAACACTACCATTTCCTTAAATCTAATCTCTAGGCCGTAATTCCCTCAATTCAAACAAACGCTTTTGCAAGCGTACATTCTTGCTTTGCAATTCGGTGATTTCTTGTTGCAATCGTTCATGCTTGTCTCTTAAATCCAAATAGACCTCTAAAGAAGAACCTCCAAAAAGCAACTTCCCTAAATAATACCCAAACCCAAGCAGTAAAAGGAAAAAGACAATAAGGGAGCTATGGCTATAAAAAAAATCTCGCGCTTTGTTGTTTTTGATTTCATCGTTTTCAAAAAGGCTTTCAGCCATGCTTAAACAACTCTTTACCGATATAAATCCCCCCTTTTAATTCATGCTCAATCTCTAAAAGGCGGTTGTATTTAGCGATCCTTTCACTCCTTGCGGTGGATCCGGTTTTAATCTCTCCCGTATTCAATGCGACCGCAAAATCAGCGATAAAGCTGTCCTCACTCTCCCCGCTTCTATGGCTCATCACGCATTGATAGGCATGGTGTTTGGCTAACCTTATGGTTTCCAAAGTCTCACTAATGGTGCCGATTTGATTGGGTTTGATCAAAATGGCGTTTGCGATGTTTTTTTCAATGCCTTTTTGCAAGAGGCTTGCGTTCGTTACAAACAAATCATCGCCCACTAACTGGATTTGACGCCCTAATTCCTTGCTTAAAAACGCCCAACCCTCCCAATCGTCTTCGCTCAAACCATCTTCAATAGACACAATCGGGTATTTTGCCACCAACTCTTTATAATAAGCCACTAATTCATGCGAATCTAGAATCTTATTTTCACCCTTTAAATGGTAATTGGAATTTTCATCCACCAATTCGCTGCTCGCTACATCTAAAGCGAGCACTATTTCTTCGCCTAATTTATAGCCGGCTTTTTCAATGGCTTGAGAAATGACTTCAAGAGGTTCTACATTGTTGTTAAAATTAGGTGCAAAACCCCCCTCATCGCCCACGCTTGTGAGTTGATTCTTTCCATCTAGGAGTTTTTTAAGCGTGTGATAGACTTCTGCGCTCGCTCTTAAGGCTTCTCTAAAACTCTCAAACCCTAAAGGCATGATCATGTATTCTTGAAAGTCTATGGAATTATTCGCATGCGTTCCGCCGTTAATAATATTGAGCATCGGCACAGGCAAAGTCAAAGCGTTAGCCCCCCCTAAATAGCGGTATAATGGCAGATTTAAAGCCTTCGCGCTAGCCCTTGCTAACGCCATAGAAACGCCCAAAACAGCGTTTGCTCCTAAATTAGCGTAATTAGGCGTGCCGTCTAAAGCCCTTAACCTCTCATCCACAAAGGCTTGATTGATCGCTTCAAGCCCTATTAAATGGTGTTTGATCACGCTATTGACATTTTCGCATGCCCTTAAAACCCCTTTACCCAAAAAACGGGTTTTGTCATTATCCCTTAATTCTAACGCTTCTCTTTTACCGGTGCTCGCTCCGCTAGGCACAATCGCACTCGCTTTAGTGTTATCGCTTAAAATCACGCTGGCTTGAATGGTAGGATTGCCCCTACTATCCATCACTTCTAAAGCATGAATATCTTTAATGGTTAGCATCAAAATCCTTTCTATTCCATTTCTTCTAAAGGCTCATCTGGTAAGGGCATGATCTCTTCATTAGAGCCAATGCTCTCTTTAATCTTAAGAGTGATTTCATTCGCTAGGGCTTTATCTTCTTTCAGTAAGGCTTTAGCGTTTTCTCGGCCTTGCCCTAGCTTTTTATCCTGGTAGCTAAGCCATGCCCCACTCTTATCCACAATGTCTAATTTCACGCCATAATCAATGATTTCGCCCTCTTTAGAAATCCCCTCCCCAAACATGATGTCAAATTCCGCTTCTCTAAAGGGCGGAGCGACTTTATTTTTAACCACTTTGGCTTTAGCCCTGTTGCCAATATGCTGTTCGTTTTGTTTTAAAGCCGCAATCCTTCTAATATCAATCCTAACGCTCGCATAGAATTTTAAGGCATTACCCCCGGTTGTGGTCTCTGGACTCCCATAACCCATCATGCCAATCTTCATCCTGATTTGATTGATAAAAATGAGAGTAGTGTTCATCTTGTGCAAAACACCGGTGATTTTTCTTAACGCATGGCTCATAAGCCTTGCTTGCAAGCCCACATGCTGATCGCCCATATCCCCATCAATCTCCGCTTTAGGCGTAAGAGCCGCTACGGAATCCACCACCACTAAATCAATCCCTCCGCTTCTGGTGATCGTTTCTAAAATCTCTAAAGCTTGCTCGCCTGTATCAGGTTGAGAAACGAGTAAATTTTCCGTATCCACGCCTAGCCTCTTAGCATAATGCACATCTAGGGCATGCTCAGCGTCAATAAACGCACACACACCACCATTTTTTTGGCATTCTGCAATGATATGCAAGCTTAGAGTGGTCTTCCCGCTTGACTCTGGCCCATAAATTTCAATGATCCTACCTTTTGGAACGCCCCCAATCCCTAAAGCCAGATCCAACCCTAACGAGCCTGTAGAAATAGAGTCAATCTTTTCTACTTGCTTATCCCCAAGGCGCACCAACGCCCCCTTACCAAAAACCTTATCAATTTGTTTGATCGCTAAAGAAATCGCTTTTTGTTTGTCTTCATCTATTGCCATTAAATTACCTTATTGAATTTGATTTGTTTATTCTATCAAATCCTAGCCTAAAATCTATTATAATAAAAGGACTTACCCTATCACAAAAGGATTTTACTTTGATTAGTGTCGCTCATAGCCCTGATGCTGATGATATTTTCATGTATTATGCGATTAAGTTTGGTTGGGTAGATTGCCCCATTAAAAATAAAACATTCCACAATATCGCCCTTGATATTGAAACCCTAAACCAAGAAGCCCTAAAAAACACTTATGATGTGAGCGCAATCAGCTTTGGGCTATACCCTAAAATTGCAAACGATTACGCCCTGCTCCCTACAGCGACGAGCTTTGGGAACGGCTATGGGCCTAAATTAGTGAAAAAAAAGGGCGTGAAATTGAAAAAAGATTTTAGAGTCGCATTAAGCGGGGAGCACACCACCAACGCCCTCTTGTTTAAGATCTATTACAAACATGCGCGCATCACTTACATGAATTTTTTGGACATTGAAAAAGCGGTGCTTGAAGGGAGCGTGCATGCGGGCGTGCTCATCCATGAAAATATCTTGGATTTCCATAATGGATTAGAAGTGGAAAAAGAATTGTGGGATGTTTGGAAAGAACTCATTAAAGTTGATGATTTACCCTTGCCTTTAGGGGGCATGGCGATTAGGCGCTCTATCCCCTTGTATCGCGCGATTTTAATTAAAAAGGCTTTGATTAAAGCGGTTGAAGTCGCTTTAAAACACCAAAATTTACTCTCTAGCATGCTCTTAGAGCGCGCACTCATTCGTGTCAATAAAGAGCGGCTACAAACTTATTTAAGCTTGTATGCGAATGAAACTTCAACGCGCTTAAGCGAGATTCAAATCCTCGCCATAGACAAGCTTTTTGAATTAGGCTATCAGCATGGGTTTTATGCTAGTTTGTTAAAAGCTAAAGATTGCTTGCTCACTGATGAATATTTGCAATACCGCTTTTCTTAATCCAGTTCTAATTTATGCGTAAGCAAGTAACGGCTCATCGCATACAATAAAAGGATTTTTAAAAAATCCACCCCCCATAAAAGGTAGTATTTATTTTCTTGTAATTCTTGTTGTTGCAAGAAATAATAAAACCCCTCATTGACGCTTAAACTGGAATTCATTAAGGGCAGTAACGAATTAAACGCTAATTCCAAAACAACCCCCACAAGAATGAACAACAGCCCCCCTAGTAAAAAACGCGCTTTTTTGATCCTAGCAGCGTTTAAAACGCTCAAAACAAATAAAAATTTCATTAAAACAAGCCCTAAAAACAGCGCGATACCTAGGGTTTTAGTGGGTTTTAACACAAAGGTTTTTAAAGCGGTGTGCAAGATAAACAGCACGCTAGATTGCGCGTTAAAAAGATAATAGCCCAAACGCACGCTCGCCACAAACCAGAACAAACTGAAGATAAAAAACACCATAGGGAGCAAGATTTTAGGGAGCAACAAAGACTCTAAACTAATGGGTAAAGAAAAGCTTAAAACCCCCCTTTTAGAAAAAAGCGCGTTGAGATTTTTGATCGCTCCCACACTGATTGCGACTAGTAAAAACGCCCCCAAGACAAAAAAGAGCGTGTAGCTTAGGGTGAGCATGGTCGTTTCTTCAGCGCTTTGAGAGGAAAAACAAACCGCTAAAACAGTGAGCGTTATTAAGAAATTCCCTATAACAACATTCCCTACTTGCCCTAAAGCGTCATGTTTCAAAACTTTTAAAAAACCCATGCGATTATTATACCCATTTGGATAGAAAATTCAGGCTTTTATCATCAAATACTGATAACTAAAAGTCTTACTTTAATCGCTCTTTATTTCATAAAATAAAAAACTTAATTAGCCAAAAAATCCACTCAAGGCAACAATAAAAATCGATTTCGAAACGACCGCGCAAAGCGAGTTAATTTGAAAAATCCGAGCGTTTTCAAGGTTTCAAATCCCCAAAAGCCCATGCTCTCTTAATTGTCTCACAATTTAACAAACTTTTTTAAAAGCTAGCGCCATTTTAATTTTTGTAACCTCCTTAAAAAGGGCGTTACAACAAGAAAGGTTTTTTAAATTTTTAGAATAAATTAATGCGAGTTTATGGGGGTTTTTTGTTTGTTTTGGATCACTCTTTAATTTTTAAATGGGATTTTGATCCCTTTATCATAAGCTCATTTTTTTAAGGAAATAGAGGGTATTTTGAAATCCCCCTACAACCCCCTTATAATCCCCCTAACCTATAAAGACCGCTTTTTAAAAATTATCGCTTGTTTTTTCGCAAGCTCTTTTATATTTTGTATTTAAAAATGCTTTAGCGTTTTTTAAAATTGATATACCCATACAAGCCATGCTACTTAAAAAAAGCCAGTTGCTCTAAAATCAATTCTTCTTTGTTTTTAAAAGTGAATTTAAAAAGGATCTTATAGCGCCCCATTTTATCGCCCTCTAGCAAATCAAATTTTAAAGGCTCGCATGCGTTTGCGCAATCAAGCGTTCCTAATAATCTGGGCTGTGATTGGCTGGGATAGAAAGCTAAATACACTTGAATATTTGGCGAATCTAAAGCGGGTTTGAGCGGTTGCAATCGCGCATAAAGCGTGTTGGACTTTTCTAAAATCAAAGCGTTGTTTAAAAGGTTTTCTTGGATTTTTTTATCCCCATGCGTGCCTTTAGAAAAATAGGGCAAAATGGGGGTTTTAGGGCTTTCTGTAAGGGGCTTTAAACCCACTAAAAAACGATAATTAGCTTTAAAATCTTCATAGGTTTTAAGCATGGCGTTAAAGTTTAAATCCACTTCGTTATGACCCTTGAAATACACTAAATCGTTTTTAGGCGAATTTTTTAAGGCAAACACCACCAAAAACACCACGATCCCAAGCCCAAAAATAAGCACGCTCATGATTCCTAAAGGCCAAAAGTTTTTTTCTTTCATTGATTTTTTCCCTCTAAGATTTTTTAAAAAAATAAAGCCCCAAAAACGCCCCTAAAAGCGTCAATAATAAAATATAGATGATGACTTTTACAAAAGTCGCTCCCTTAGGAGCGTTAAAATTTTGCGTAATATTCACACGATATTTTTCCGCTAAAGCATCTACTGCGACCGAATAGCCGTTAATGAGCATGGCCGAAATCCTTTGAGGCGTGTATTCTTTAGCGTTGGTAGGGAGTAAGGGAGCGATTTTTTCAAAAAAGATTTTATCAGTGTCTAGCAAATCTTTAGGGTTAGCCACTAATTCTATTTTTTGAGCGTCATGATAGAAAAAGAATACCACAAAAGGGGGTTTAAGCTGCTTTAAAAAGCCCTCTTGATAGCTTTGGCGCTCTTTTTTAGTCGCTAGAGCGATAGGATTTTTTTCAAAATCCGTCATGTCAATCGCAAAACGCACGCCGGTTTTAAGATAAAGCTCTTTAGAAACGCCCTCTATAAACCAAACGCTTTTTTCTGTTAAACGCCCCTTAGAATTGTTAAAAACATAAGATTCATTAGCCCACAAAAAACCAACAAAAGCTAAAGAGATTACAAGCCATAAGCCTTTCATGTGCTAAACAAAAACAAGTTAGGCACAAAAGAAATAACAATCGTCATTAAAATGGTCGCTACTACCATTAAGGCCAAGATTTTTTCTAAAGTGGTGAATTTCATTTTTTGCTCCCTTGATTGATCAATTCATAATTAGCCCGGTTTTGGGTGTTTTTTGCCTCTAAAGCGTTAATATCCTTATAGCGGTAATAATTGGTGGCTTGCTCTTTTTGGATATGGATCGCTTTGAGCGCGAAAAAAACGACCACACACAATAAGATAACCACAATCAGTAAATTCCCTGCTAATCCGTTTAAAAATTTCATCTCTTTTCCTTTAATCTTCTAAGGGTTTTAGCGATTGGATAAATTCGGCCAACGCTTTAACTTGCAAGTCGCTAAAGTTTTTATACTTGAATGATGGCATATGCCCTATATTGCCCTTTTTGCCATGCGTTAAGATGTTTCTTAAAAAATTCTCTGTGCCGTAAGTGGTCAAATCGGCCGCAAACGCTTGATTTTCTTGCAAGCCCTTACCATCATTGCCATGACAACCTGTGCAACCCATGCTTTCAAACAACTCCTTACCTTTATCAATGAGTTGAGGGTTTTTCGTCTTTTTAACGCTAGAAAGTTCTGCCATCACATAGCTTGCAATCGCTTTAGCGTCTTTTTCGTCCAATTCCATAGCGGGCATTTCCCCAGCGAGATAATCCATACCCTTAGAGCCATGCTTAATAGTGTCCATAATGCCCTCTTCTTTACCCCAATGCACTAGATTTTGAGCACTCCCATGCAAGCCTTCAGCGGTGATGCCATGGCATTGCGAACAATGGACTAAAAAGATGCCTTGACCCATATCCACCAATTCCTTTTGACCCAAATGCTTCCATTTGGCTTCAAATTTTTGGTTGTGCGCTTTAACCTCTTCATTGTATTGCCCGATTTGAGAAAAACTGCTCAGCGGGTACCCAAAGAAAAAATACCAAAAAGCCCACACAATCACACACATAAAGCTTGCGATCCAACCTACAGGCACATTATTGGCAAACTCCCCTATCCCATCAATCAAATGCCCATTTCCCATGAGCTCACCCTGGGATTTGCTGTCGCGCATTTCTTTAATGAGCGAACTGGATTCATAGATGGTTAAAACTAAAATCACAAGCGCTGCAATCAAGCCAAAAACATTTATATGGTCGTTTAAAAAATCCATTTCAACTTTCCTTTATGCCATTATCATGAGCGTTTTTATGGCGTGGTTCAATCAACTCATCTTCTAAAGCATCATTTAACGCTAAGTATCCGTATCGCTCATAATCCACGATGCCTTTTTTTTGCTTTCTATACATGCTAAAAATATAAGCGTATAAAAAGAGCGTAAAAAGAATGGTAAAAAACGCATACGCAAAACCTCTCAAACTTTCTAAATCCATCATTCACCCCTTATTTAGCGTTTTGATCGGCGTTGATCCTGGAATTACCCAAGCTATTCAAATAAGCGATCAAAGCCACAATTTCTAACACTTCACCTCTCTCAATCGCTTCTAGCACCCTCTTGTCTTTCATATCGGCTGTGATTTTTTTAGCTTCTTCTAAATAGGCTTTTTTCGCTTCTTCCACGCTCCCTAATTTCACGCCGTTTTCTGTGTCATAAGGCACGCCAAAAACCTTTTTTTGTGTCAAAGCTTCTGCATAAGCGGTGTCAAAGTCGCTCTTTTTTATGAATAAATGCTTATAGGCGGGCATGATGCTGTGTGGCACAACGCTTTTGGGATCAAACATGTGCTTTTCATGCCAATCGGTTGTGCGATAATCCCCCACCCTGTGCAAATCAGGGCCAATCCTTTTAGAACCCCACAAAAATGGCCTGTCATACGCATACTCCCCACTCAAACTATACGCGCCGTATCGATCCACCTCAGCTTGGAAAGGGCGAATGAGTTGGGAATGGCAATGATAGCAACCTTCTTGGATATAAACTTGCCTCCCCGCTGTTTCTAAAACCGTGTAAGGTCTTAAGCCTTCAATGGGGCGAGCGGATTTGAAAAAGTTAGGCAAAATCTCCACCAAGCCTGCAATAGAAAACACGAAAATAAACGCAAGAGTGAAAAAGAATGGGTTTTTTTCTAAAAAACTAAACATCTTCAACCTCCCTTATCTGGCCATAGGCGTGGCGTAATTGGGCTCACGCTCTAATTTTTTGCCTGCCGTGATTGTCATAAAAATATTGTAAGCAAAAATAATAAATCCAATAAAATACATAAGACCCCCAACGCCTCTAATATTGTAATAAGGGATTAGCGCCTTAACCGTGTCAATGAATTGGTAAGTGAGATTCCCGTATTGATCCACATCCCTCCACATCATCCCTTGCGTGATCCCTGCAATCCACATGGACGAAAAGTAAAGCACAATCCCTAAAGTCATGATCCAGAATTGGAAATCCACAAGCCTCCCTGAATAAATCTCTCTTTTAAAAAGCCTAGGCACCATGTGATACATGCTCGCAATCAAAGTGAAGCCTACCCACCCAAGCACGCCGTCATGCACATGCCCTATAATCCAATCGGTGAAGTGGGCTAAGGCGTTCACGCTTTTAATGGCTTGAATGGATCCTTCTAGCGTGGAAAGCATGTAGAAAGTTGAGGCTAAAACTAAGAACTTGATCAAAGGGCTTTCTTTGAGCTGGTGCCATTGGCCTCTCATCGTTAAAAGCATGTTAATCGCTGTCCCCCACGAAGGCAAGATCAATACCACTGAAAACACGCTAGAAAGGGTTTGTACCCAATCAGGCACGGTGGAATAAATCAAATGATGCCCGCCCGCCCAAATATAAACAAACATCAAACTCCAAAAAGAAAACAAAGTGAGTTTGTAAGAAAAAATAGGCTGACCGCTCTCTTTAGGCAAGAAATAATAAATCGTGCCAATCACCCCACTCGTAAAGACAAAAGCGACCGCATTATGCCCCCACCACCATTGAATGAGCGCATCATTACTGCCTGAATACATAGAAATAGAATGCCAAACGCTCCCCATATCAGCGACAAAATAGGTGGGGATAGAAAGGTTATTGAAGATATACATCACCGCTATACCCACATAAGTAGCGATGTAATACCACAAAGACACATAAATAGTATTCTCTCTTCTAACGCTCATGCTCCCAAACATATTAACCCCCCATAGCACCCATGCCACAACCACAATAATATCTAAAGGCCACATCAATTCAGCGTATTCTTTAGATTGAGTAAGACCAGCAAACAAGCTAATAACCCCTAGGACTAAAAGAAGAATCCAGAGCCAAAAATGCAATAACCCTACAATTTTCAAAAAGGGGTGTTGGTAATAAGTGATTTTAAGCACCCTTTGACCGATATAATACCAACTCGCCCAAATCCCCCCAAGAGTGAAACCATAGATCACCGCATTCGTGTGTAAGGGGCGTAAGCGGCCAAAAACGCCATACTCCCCTGCAATGTAGTTCAAACTAGGGAAGGATAACTCAAAGGCTAACACGATCCCTATCAACATGCCTACTATCCCAAAAGCGATCATCGCATAAAGAAACAATTTGCTAATGGAATAATCATAACTCAAAGGCACATTTTCTTGCATGCAATACTCCTATTTGTAGTAAATTCAACAAAGATAAACATAATTATAAAGTTTTATCTTTTTCAAAAAGCTTAATTTTTAATCTTTTTCTGTAACATTGTAATAACTCAATCCCATTTGAATGATATTTTTAAGCCAAATTATTACTACCTTTGGCTAAAGGCTACATATGATTAAACAAACCCTCTCAATCCTTGCCCCTTTTCTCATCGCAACGCTATTGTATTTTTTAGGCGCACCAGACGGGCTAAACCCTAACGCATGGCTTTATTTTTGTATTTTCATGGGCATGATTATAGGGCTAATTTTAGAGCCGGTGCCATCAGGTTTGATAGCGTTAAGCGCGTTAGTGTTGTGTATAGCGTTAAAAATTGGGGCGAGCAGTGAAGTAGCGAGCACTAATAAGGCCATTTCGTGGGGTTTGAGCGGGTATGCGAATAAAACGGTGTGGCTTGTGTTTGTCGCTTTTATTTTAGGTTTAGGGTATGAAAAAAGCTTGTTAGGGAAACGGATCGCTCTTTTACTGATTAGATTTTTAGGGCAAACCCCTTTAGGTTTGGGCTATGCGATCAGTTTGAGCGAATTGTGTCTAGCCCCCTTTATCCCTAGCAATTCCGCTAGAAGTGGGGGCATACTCTATCCCATCGTTTCTTCTATCCCGCCCTTAATGGGTTCTACTCCTAGTAATAACCCTAACAAAATCGGCGCTTATTTGATGTGGGTCGCTTTGGCTTCAACTTGCATCACTTCGTCCATGTTTTTAACCGCGCTCGCCCCTAACCCCCTAGCAATGGAAATCGCTACCAAAATGGGCGTGAATGAAATTTCATGGTTTTCGTGGTTTTTGGCGTTCTTGCCTTGTGGGGTGGTTTTGATCTTACTCGTGCCTTTATTGGCGTATAAAACCTGCAAACCCACCTTAAAAGGCTCAAAAGAAGTGAGTTTGTGGGCTAAAAAAGAATTAGAAAGCATGGGGAGGTTTTCTTTAAAAGAAATTTTAATGCTCAGCCTCACTTTATTGGCTTTACTGGGTTGGATTTTTGGCAAATCTTTAGGCTTGCATGCGAGCGCGACGGCTTTGATTGTCATGGTGTTAATGGCGTTTTGTAAGATTGTAAGCTATGAAGACATCATTAAAAACAAGAGCGCGTTCAACATTTTTTTATTGCTGGGATCGTTACTCACGATGGCTGGCGGGCTTAAAAATGTGGGCTTTTTAAATTTTATCGGCAATGCGGCTCAAAATTTTTTAGAGCATGCTAACTTGGATCCGTTAATAGCGGTATTGTTTATCGTCGCTCTTTTTTATCTGTCGCACTATTTTTTCGCTAGCATCACCGCTCATGTGAGCGCGTTGTTCGCGCTTTTTGTGGGGATTGGTTCGCGCCTTCAAGGGGTCAATTTGCAAGAATTGAGCTTATTTTTAATGCTCTCTTTAGGGATTATGGGGATTTTAACGCCCTATGGCACAGGCCCATCCACCATTTATTACGGGAGCGGGTATATTCAAAGCAAGGATTTTTGGAAATGGGGGTTTATTTTTGGCTTTTTGTATTTAATCGTGTTTTTAAGCGTTTGCACGCCTTGGGTCAAATTCATCGCTTTTAGGTGGTTGTAGTTGGAAACTTTACACAACGCTCTTTTAAAATGGTATGAAGAATTTGGGCGAAAGGATTTACCCTTTAGGAATTTAAAGGGCATTAACGCCCCTTATGAAGTCTATATCAGCGAAGTGATGAGCCAACAAACCCAAATCAGCACGGTGGTTGAGCGTTTTTATTCCCCTTTTTTAGAAGCTTTCCCCACTTTAAAAGACTTAGCGAACGCTCAATTAGAGGAGGTTTTATTGTTATGGCGAGGGCTTGGCTATTATTCAAGGGCTAAAAATTTAAAAAAAAGCGCTGAAATTTGCGTTAAAGAACACCACTCACAGCTACCTAATAACTATCAAAGCCTGTTAAAGCTCCCTGGGATTGGCGCATACACGGCTAACGCGATCTTATGTTTTGGCTTTAGGGAAAAAACCGCATGCGTGGACGCTAATGTCAAGCGCGTACTTTTAAGGCTTTTTGGTTTAGATCCTAATATCCACGCTAAAGACTTACAAATTAAAGCGAATGACTTTCTCAATCTTAATGAAAGCTTTAATCATAACCAAGCCTTAATTGATCTAGGGGCTTTAATCTGCTCCCCTAAACCCAAATGCGCGATTTGCCCTTTCAATCTTTATTGTTTGGGTAAAAACCACCTAGAAAAACACACGCTTAAGAAAAAACAAGAAATCATTCAAGAAGAGCGTTACTTAGGCGTTGTGATCCAAAATAACCAAATCGCTTTAGAAAAAATAGAGCAAAAACTCTATTTGGGCATGCACCATTTCCCTAATTTAAAAGAGGATTTAGAATGTAAACTCCCCTTTTTAGGCGCTATCAAACACAGCCACACTAAATTCAAGCTCAATTTAAACCTCTATTCAGCTGCGATAAAGGATTTAAAAAACCCTATTCGTTTTTATAGCCTTAAAGATTTAGAGACCTTACCTATAAGCTCTATGACGCTTAAAATCCTGAATTTTTTAAAACAAAAAAATTTATTTGGGGGTTAAACCCTACCAAATCCAAAATAATTCTACTTTATCGCAGGCACCACTTCAGGAATCAAATACGCGATCGCGCTGATCACGACTCCCATGATCGCTACAAAAATAAGGGAGTATTTAACCGTGAATTTGAACAATTCGCTCTCTTTCCCGGCTAACCCCACTGCCGCGCAAGCGATAGCGATGCTTTGAGGGCTTATCATCTTGCCCAAAGTGCCACCCACGGTATTAGCCGTTAAGGTTAAAATCTCAGGGAGTTGCAATCGTTGGGCGGTGAGCTGCTGTAAAGAGCCAAACAAAAGATTAGAACTCGTATCGCTCCCGGTTAAAAACACGCCTACCCACCCGATCAAGGGCGAAAAAAAAGTGAAAGCCAAACCGGTATGCGTGAGTGCTAAGGCTAGAGTGGAAGAAATCCCGCTATAATTAGACACATAAGCAAAGCTTAAGACTAAACCAATGGTGAGAATGGGGTAGCGCATTTCTTTCAAAGTCTCGCCAAAGACGCTCACTGCATCGCTCACTCGCACCCTTAAAACGAGCATGCTAATGAGAGCGGCCAAAAAAATGGAAGTGCCAACCGTGTTGATTAAGAGAAGTTTAAACACCACAGGAAAACTCACGCTTTGATTGGCTTCTACAAAAGGCGGGCTTTTAAAGATGTGGTTGCTGATGTTATTGAACTCAAAATAAAAATTAGAAAAAGCTAACAAGCCATCTTTTTCAAACAAGGCTTTAAAAAAAGGCTGTATCCATAACACAATCACTAAAACCAAAATCACAAAAGGAGACCAAGCGACATAGATTTTACAGATATGATGGTTACTTTTAGTGAATGAGATCGCTTTGCCGTCGCTTCTAAAAATCGCTTTAGGCTGCCAAAATTTCAAAAAGAGCGCTGTCGCAACGAGTGAGACAAGGGCTGAAATAATGCCGGGCAATTCTGGCCCTAAATAATTAGAGCTTAAAAATTGCGCGCCAGCGAAAGAAAAAGCCGCGATAAAAACGGCCGGAAAAGTTTCTTTAATCCCCTTAAAACCATCCATTAAAAACACAATAAAAAACGGCACTAACAAGCTCACAAAAAAGAGGATTTTACCCGTCATGGCTGAAATTAAGATCGCTGGCACCCCTACCGCGCTCGCCATCGCGCTTATAGGGATACCCACTGCGCCAAAAGCCACAGGAGCGGTGTTAGCGATTAGGCATAACCCAGCAGCATATAAAGGGCTTAACCCCAACCCCACTAAAATCGCTGCTGTGATGGCAATAGGCCCTCCAAAGCCGATCGCCCCTTCTAAAAACGAGCCAAAACAAAAGCCAATCAAAATCACTAAAATGCGGTGATCTAAAGTGATGGACTGAACGCTTTCTTTTAAGATTTCAAAATAGCCGGATTTAACGCTGAGTTTGTATAAAAAAATCGCCGCAATAATGATCCAAGCGATCGGCCATAAGCCATAAAGAAAGCCATAAAGGAAGCTTGAACCCACCATGCTAACAGGCATTTTATACACTAAAACCGCAATAATGGCTGATAAGGCCACGCTCAAAAAGGCCGCTGCATAACCTTTGAGTTTAAAAACCATTAAAGATAAGAAAAATAATAAAATCGGCAATAAGGCCACAAGAGCGCTCAGCCAAATGTTACCCAAAGGGTCATAAACTTGATGAAATTCTGACACTAAAAATCCCCTTAAAAAATATTCTCTTACTCCCCTAAACCCCCTCCATTAAGTAGGAGTAACTGGAATAATAAAGGGGAAGACATAAGCGATAAGAGTGAAGACAATCCCCATAATGATCGCCAAAGCGATAGAATATTTTACTGTAAATCTGAACAATTCGCTCTCTTTCCCCACTAACCCCACCGCTGCGCAAGCGATAGCGATACTTTGAGGGCTTATCATTTTGCCCACAACGCCCCCTGAAGTGTTGGCCGCTAAGAAAAGCACTTCAGGCAAGCCAAGCTGTGTAGCGATGAGCATTTGTAAAGATCCAAATAAAAGATTGGAACTCGTATCGCTTCCGGTTAAAAACACCCCAAGCCAGCCTACAACAGGCGAAAAGAAAGTGAAAACATGCCCGGTATCTGCTAACGCTAAAGCGAGCGTAGCGCTCATGCCGCTATAATTAGCCACATACGCAAACGCTAAAACCACGCCAATGGTTAAAATCGGCAAGCGCATTTCTTTTAAAGTAGCCCCAAACACCCCTATCGCATCGCTGATTTTCACGCGCAACAAAAACACGCTTAAAAGAGCGGCTAAAAAAATGGAAGTGCCTGTTGTTAGAATCAGAGGGAATTTAAACACGACAGGAAAGTTGGTCGCTTCAGTAACAATGGGAACGGTTTTAAAAATCTTTTGACTGATAGAATTGAATTCAAACGCAAAGCTAGAAAACGCCAAAGCCCCGCCTTCTTTAAAGAGCGCTTTAAACCAGGGTTGCGTCCATATGATAATCGTAATAGTGAGCAACACAAAAGGCATCCACGCCACAACCACCTTACAAATATGGTGCTTTTTTGTGCTGATTGTAGGCTCTTTGCCATTGCTGGTGAAAATGCGCTTGGGCTGCCAGAATTTTAAAAATAAAGTGGTAGCAATCAATGACACTAAAGCTGAAATAATATCCGGAAGCTGCGGCCCTAAATAATTAGAGCTTAAAAATTGCGCGATAGCAAAGCTAAAGCCCGTAACGGCCACTGCAGGAAAGGTTTCTCTAATCCCTCTAAAGCCATCCATTAAAAACACGATGAAAAAAGGAATACCAATGGAAAAAATGGGTAACACCCTGCCCACCATTTGAGAAATCTCTAATTCAGGGATACCCACCACGCTAGCCATCGCCGTGATAGGGATACCCACCGCGCCAAAAGCTACAGGAGCGGTGTTAGCGATCAAACACAACCCGGCAGCGTATAAGGGGTTTAGCCCAAGGCCCACTAAAATTGCCGCTGTGATCGCTACCGGGCCTCCAAAACCAATAGCTCCTTCTAAAAACGAGCCAAAACAAAAGCCAATCAAAATCACTAAGATGCGATGATCCGGAGTTAGGGTTAAAATGCTTTCTTTTAAAATTTCAAAATACCCGGATTTCACTGAAAGGTTGTAAAGAAAAATCGCAGCGATCACAATCCAAGCGATCGGCCATAAGCCATAAAGAAAGCCATAGAAAAAACTCGCGCTCACCATTTGAGCGGGCATTTTATACACGAATAACGCGATAAGGATTGAAAGCGCTAAGCTTAAAAACCCAGCGCTATACCCCTTAAGTTTAAAAACAATAAGAGAGACAAAAAAGAGCGCAATAGGCGAAAGTGCGACTAAAGCGCTCAGCCAAATATGGCCTAATGGGTCATAGACTTGATAAAATTCCATAAATTTTCCTTGAATAATTAAAAGTATTTTTTTATCTTACTTAAAAGAAAAAACTAATTTTAAGTAGCATTTAATATTAAGTCAAATTTAATGGTTTTGTGGTTTATTTTAGTAACAATGTTTGAGCGAGTGGGTTTATCAACTTGTGATTACAATCTTACTAATTTTGAGTATTATATTATGTTTGAAACTCTTAATTTGGAATTTTAAGGAGCCTTCTTTGAAAGTCAATTTCTTTGCTACTTGTCTAGGAGCAGCCATATACAGCAACGCATCGCTTAACGCTATCAAATTACTCCGTAAGGAAAATTTGGAAGTGGTTTTTAAAAAAGACCAGACATGTTGTGGCCAGCCAAGCTACAACTCAGGATATTATGAAGAAACAAAAAAAGTCGTTTTATACAATATCAAACTTTATTCCAATAATGACTACCCTATTATCTTGCCTAGCGGTTCATGCACAGGGATGATGCGGCATGATTATTTGGAATTGTTTGAAGGGCATGCGGAATTTAACATGGTTAAAGATTTTTGCTCTAGGGTGTATGAATTGAGCGAATTTTTGGATAAAAAATTGCAAGTCAAATATGAAGATAAGGGCGAACACCTTAAAATCACATGGCATTCTAATTGCCATGCCTTAAGGGTGGCTAAAGTGATTGACTCGGCGAAAAATCTCATCAGACAGCTTAAAAATGTGGAACTCATTGAATTGGAAAAAGAAGAAGAATGTTGCGGGTTTGGGGGGACTTTTTCAGTCAAAGAGCCTGAAATTTCAGCGGTTATGGTTAAAGAAAAGATTAAAGACATAGAAAGCCGTCAAGTGGATGTGATTGTTTCAGCGGACGCGGGGTGTTTGATGAATATCAGCACCGCTATGCAAAAAATGGGCTCTCCCACAAAACCCATGCATTTTTATGACTTTTTAGTCTCAAGGCTTGGGCTTTAACATTAAAGAATTGTTTTAAGGAATAATCATGGAAAAATATCACAGCGACCAAGAATACGAAGAAATCATCACCGACCAATTAGGCGATATGCAATTAAGGGAAAATTTGCGTTCTGCAATGGACACCTTAAGGGCTAATCGTAAGAATTTGATTAAAAATCGTTACAGCGAATGGGAAAATTTAAGGGAATTAGGCAAAGAAGTCAAGCTTAAAATTTTATCTAGGCTTGATGAGTATTTGGAATTGTTTGAAAAAAACGCCACTCAAAACGGCTTTAAAATCCATTACGCTAAAGACGGCGATGAAGCTAATGAAATCATTTACAACCTCGCCAAAGAAAAGAATATCAAGCGCATTTTAAAACAAAAATCCATGGCGAGCGAAGAAATTGGCTTGAACCATTACTTGAAAGAAAAGGGCATTCAAGCGCAAGAAACGGATTTGGGCGAATTGATTATCCAACTCATTAATGAACACCCTGTGCATATTGTCGTGCCAGCCATCCATAAAAACCGCAAGCAAATCGGTAAGATTTTTGAAGAAAAACTCAACGCCGCTTATGAAGAAGAGCCTGAAAAGCTCAATGCGATCGCCAGAAAGCACATGCGCAAAGAATTTGAAAGCTTTAAAATGGGGATTAGTGGGGTTAATTTCGCTATCGCTAATGAGGGGGCGATTTGGTTAGTGGAAAATGAAGGCAATGGCAGAATGAGCACCACCGCATGCGATGTGCATGTCGCTATTTGCGGGATTGAAAAATTAGTAGAAAGCTTTGATGATGCGGCGATTTTAAACAATTTGCTCGCCCCAAGCGCAGTGGGCGTGCCTATCACTTGCTATCAAAACATCATCACAGGCCCCAGAAAAGAGGGCGATTTAGACGGCCCTAAAGAAGCCCACATCATTTTATTAGACAACAACCGCTCCAATATTTTGGCTGATGAAAAGTATTACCGCGCTCTTTCATGCATTCGTTGCGGGACTTGTTTGAACCACTGCCCTGTGTATGATAAAATCGGTGGGCATGCCTATCTTTCTACTTATCCTGGCCCCATAGGCGTGGTGGTATCCCCCCAACTCTTTGGCTTGAATAATTACGGGCATATCCCTAATTTGTGCAGCCTTTGTGGGCGTTGCACTGAAGTATGCCCTGTAGAAATCCCTTTAGCGGAACTCATCAGAGATTTACGATCGGATAAAGTGGGCGAGGGCAGGGGCGTGGTCAAGGGGGCTAAAAGCACCCAACACAGCGGGATGGAAAAATTCTCTATGAAAATGTTTGCCAAAATGGCAAGCGATGGGGCCAAGTGGCGTTTCCAATTGAAAATGGCTCAATTTTTCTCGCCTTTAGGCAAGCTTTTAGCCCCCATACTGCCTTTAGTCAAAGAGTGGGCGAGCGTGAGAACCTTACCCAATATGGACACGAGTTTGCATGCCAAAGTCCAGCACTTAGAAGGGGTGATTTATGAGTAAAGAGCTTATTTTAAAGCGCATTAAAGAAGCCAAAGCCAAGCATGCCATTAAGGGAGCAAACCCTATTTATAGAAATATCATTAAAGTGGAGTTTGAAGACTTGGTGGAAGAATACAAGCATTTTCAAATATTGAATAAAGCCGAAGTCATTGAAAGCGCTAAAGAGAATTTAGAGCAAGCCATTTTAAAGGCTTTAGAAAATTTTCAAAGCAAAAAAGTCTTACACTCTACGGATTTAAATTTGAATTTTGAAGCGTTTAAGGATTTCACTTTACAGCCCTATGACAAAGAAATTGAAGCGATGCGTGAAGAATTGTTTGAGATTGATACGGCTTTATTGCATGGGGTTTGTGGGATTTCAAGCTTGGGCATGATTGGGGCGGTTTCTTCGCATGCAAGCCCACGATTGCTTTCGCTCATCACCCTTAATTGCATTATTTTATTGAAGAAAGAATCCATTGTGCGCAACTTGAGTGAAGGCGTGCAAGCTTTAAAAAATCAAAGCCAAAACGGCGCATTACCCACAAACATGCTCCTTATTGGCGGGCCTAGCCGGACAGCCGACATTGAATTGAAAACCGTTTTTGGGGTGCATGGGCCTCAAAAAGTCGCTGTCATTCTCTATTAAAGGATAAGAATGGAAAAATTAGAAGTGGGGCAATTAGCCCCTGATTTTAGATTGAAAAACAGCGATGGCGTAGAGATTTCTTTAAAAGATTTGCTCCATAAAAAAGTGGTGTTGTATTTCTACCCTAAAGACAACACCCCCGGATGCACCTTAGAAGCCAAAGACTTTAGCGCTCTGTTTAGCGAATTTGAAAAGAAAAACGCTGTTGTCGTGGGCGTAAGCCCTGATAATTCTCAATCGCATCAAAAATTTATCAGCCAATGCTCTTTGAATGTGATCTTGCTCTGCGATGAAGATAAAAAAGTGGCCAATCTTTACAAAGCTTATGGCAAACGCATGCTTTATGGGAAGGAGCATTTGGGGATTATCCGCTCCACTTTCATTATCAACACGCAAGGCGTTTTAGAAAAATGCTTCTACAATGTCAAAGCGAAAGGGCATGCTCAAAAGGTTTTAGAGAGTTTGTAATTTCGCTCTCAAGCCTTTTAATCCTCAAACTCTAAGGCTCTACTCTTTTCAAACATTGGTTGAGTCTTATTTAACAAAAACTTTTATTTTTTATGTTTACGCTAAAACTCATAAAAAATAGGGTTATTTTGCGACAATAACCCCACAAAAACGCTTTTTAAAACACTATTTAATAAAATCAAGCCCTTTTAATTTGATGGTAAAAAACGCTTTTTAGCTTTTTTAAATTTTTATTTTTGTTCAGGTTGCCAAATGGTCTTTTCTGAGGGGGTGCTATCGGCTTCGTTTTGCAAAATTTGTTTTTTAGTTTCATGGCAAGCCACAAACAATAACGCTAAAATTACAGCTAAAAGAGAAATTCTCATTCTAAGCTCCTTTGAATATTAAAATGCTTACGATAATTATAAAGAAAAAGAGTTAAAGATAGATTAATATTTAGCTCTGTTTTCATCAAATGTCGGCACTCAAAACCTTATTTAACCTTATTATTCTTTAATTTTTAAAACTTTATTTTATGTAAAACTCATTCTCTTAAGGGGATAACTGGGGTATTTTGAAATAACTCTCCCCCTACAACCCCCAACTAAATCCCCCTATAAAACGCATTAGAAGAAACGATCGCTTGACTAAAGCCTCTTATTATTTTGATTTCAATCAAGCGCGTTGTTTTTTGAGCATGTCAGCGATTAAGAAAGCGAGCTCTAGGGCTTGGGTGGCGTTTAGTCTTGGATCGCATTGCGTATAGTAATGGCAGCTCAAACCCTCTTCGGTGATCGCTTGCGAGCCACCGATACATTCTGTAACATTTTCTCCTGTCATTTCCAAATGAACCCCTGAAGCCAAGCTCCCTTCAGCCCTATGGATTTCAAAAAAGCTTTTCACTTCATCTAACACGCTATCAAAAGCCCTTGTTTTAACCCCCAAGTTGGTTTTGACCGTGTTGCCATGCATGGGATCAATGCTCCATAAAATGTGGCGTTTTTCTTTCAACACCCCTTGTAAAAGTTTAGGCAAACGCTCTTTAATGATATTAGAACCCATGCGCACGATCAAATTCAAACGCCCTTTAAGGTTGTGCGGGTTTAAAACATCGCACAATTCTAACACTTCGCTCACGCTCGCATTAGGCCCGATTTTCACGCCAATAGGGTTACAAACCCCCCTTAAAAACTCCACATGCGCACCCTTAGGATCTCTTGTCCTTTCGCCAATCCACAGCATGTGCGCGGAGCAATCATAAAACTGGTTAGTCAAACTATCCTTACGCACCAACGGCTCTTCATAATGGAGCAGTAACGCTTCGTGGCTGGTGTAAAATTCCACTTCCCTAAGAATAGGCGTTTTTTCTATCTCCACCCCGCATGCTCGCATAAACCCTAAAGCTTGCGTGATCCGGTCAGCAATTTGCTGGTATTTTTGCCCAAAGTCGTTGTTTTTGACAAAATCCAAATTGAAACGATGCACTTGCTCTAAATTGGCTAACCCGCCTTGGGCAAAAGCTCTGATAAGGTTTAAAGTCGCTACGCTTTGATGGTAGGCTTTAAGCATTCTTTCAGGCTTTGGCTCTCTTTCTTTTTTGGAAATCCCATTGATAATATCCCCTCTGTAACTCAACACTTCTTCATCATCCAGCATTTCAGTCGCATTGGAGCGAGGCTTGGCAAATTGCCCGGCAATGCGCCCCACTTTCACGATCGGTATAGAGCCAGCAAAAGTTAAGACAATCGCCATTTGCATCACCACTTTAAACATGTCTTTAATTCGGTTAGCGCTAAATTGGGAAAACGACTCCGCGCAATCGCCCCCTTGCAACAAAAACGCCTTATTGTCAATGACTTGGGCTAAACGCTCTTGCAAGTTTCTCGCTTCGCCAGCAAACACTAAGGGAGGGTAGGAGCGCAATTCTTTTTTGACCCTTTCTAATTCTTGCTTGTCTTTGTAAGTGGGGTGTTGCTCTATTTTAAAAGAATGCCATGAAGTTGGCGACCAGGTTGTGTTTGACATTTCTATAATCCTTTATTAATCTTTTTTTAAGCGTTATTATAGCTTGTGCGGGTTAAATCGTGGATTTTAGAAAATAAATGCGCGCCCAAAACCACCTCTCAATCTCAAAAAACCCCAATCATAAAAAGCTTTATGCTACAATGAAAACTCTTTAACACGATTAAAAGGGCGGTTTAATAGCATGGTACAAGAAAAAGCGGTTACAAGAGATCCTAAAAAACTCAACTTGTTTGATTTGCGTTGGATGGCGTCCTTATTTGGCACGGCGGTGGGGGCTGGGATTTTATTTTTGCCTATTAGAGCCGGTGGGCATGGGGTATGGGCTATTGTGGTAATGAGCGCGATCATTTTCCCTTTAACTTATCTGGGGCATAGGGCTTTAGCTTATTTCATAGGATCTAAAGATCAAGAAGACATTACCATGGTCGTTCGCTCTCATTTTGGTGCTCAATGGGGTTTTCTTATCACTTTGCTTTATTTCTTGGCGATTTATCCTATTTGTTTGGCTTATGGGGTGGGCATCACTAACGTGTTTGATCATTTTTTCACCAACCAGTTGCATTTAGCGCCTTTTCATCGGGGCTTACTGGCTGTAGCGCTAGTTTCTTTAATGATGTTGGTGATGGTTTTTAACGCTACGATTGTGACGCGCATTTGTAACGCTTTAGTGTATCCTTTATGCTTGATTTTATTGCTTTTTTCTTTATATCTTATCCCTTATTGGCAAGGCGCTAATCTTTTTGTGGTGCCGAGTTTTAAAGAATTTGTGTTAGCGATTTGGCTAACCTTACCGGTGCTTGTGTTTTCATTCAACCATAGCCCCATTATTTCAACCTTCACTCAAAATGTGGGAAAAGAATACGGCGCTTTCAAAGAGTATAAACTCAATCAAATTGAATTAGGGACATCGCTGATGCTTTTAGGGTTTGTGATGTTTTTTGTGTTTTCGTGTGTCATGTGCTTGAATGCTGATGATTTTGTGAAAGCAAGGGAACAAAATATCCCCATTTTAAGCTATTTTGCTAACACTTTAAACAACCCCTTAATCAACTATGCGGGGCCTGTGGTGGCTTTTTTAGCGATTTTTTCATCTTTTTTTGGGCATTATTATGGGGCTAAGGAGGGTTTAGAAGGCATTATTATCCAAAGTTTAAAATTGAAAAAAGCTTCTAAAACCTTGAGCGTTAGCGTAACGATTTTTTTATGGCTGACCATCACGCTGGTGGCTTATATTAACCCTAATATCTTGGATTTTATTGAAAATTTAGGCGGCCCCATTATCGCGCTCATTCTGTTTGTGATGCCCATGGTCGCTTTTTATAGCGTTTCTAGTTTGAAGCGTTTTAGAAACTTCAAAGTGGATATTTTTGTGTTTGTCTTTGGGAGCTTGACGGCTTTGAGCGTGTTTTTAGGACTATTTTAATGGCTAGTTTTTCCATTTTATCCATTTTTAAAATCGGCGTGGGGCCTAGCTCTTCACACACCATAGGGCCTATGGAAGCTGGGGCGAGATTTTGCGGGTTGTTAAAAGGCATTTTAGAGCAGATTGAACGCGTTCAAATCACCTTGCATGGCTCATTAGCCTTGACCGGTAAAGGGCATTTGAGCGATGAGGCGGTTTTAATTGGCTTGCATGATATTTATGCTAACGAATTGGAAGCAACAACCAAAAAAGCCTTATTGCATGAAGCACTTGAGAATAAAGTTTTAAGACTCGCTAACCAACGCAACATTCAATTTGATTATTCTAAAGATTTGATTTTTGACAACAAACCTTTAGCCAGACACCAAAACGCCCTCATTCTAAAAGCTTTTAACGCTAAAAATGAGGTTTTAAAAGAAGAGACTTATTATTCTGTTGGTGGAGGGTTTGTTTATACTGAAAAAGAATTAGACAACTTATCTAAAGAGGGTGAAAATGAAAGCATTGCCTATGATTTTTCAAGCGCTAAAGAGCTGCTAGAATTGTGCCAAAAACACCAAAAAAGCATCGCTGAAATCGTGCGTTTGAGAGAAAACGCCCTCAAAAACCACCCTGATACAACGATGACTAAAATCTATCATGCGATGCTTGAGTGTTATCATAATGGGGCTAATTCTAAAGAAATGTATCTGCCTGGTTCTTTGAAAGTAACACGATTAGCCCCAAGCGTTAAAACGCGCCTAGAAAAGCACCCCACAAGCGGGAAAGACCCCTTAGCCTTGATTGATTACATTTCGCTTTACGCTCGTTCCATTGCCGAAGAAAACGCTAGCGGAGGCAAGGTGGTAACCGCCCCTACTAATGGGGCGTGCGCGGTAGTGCCAAGCGTGCTTTTATACGCCAAAAACCATTTGTTTGAAAATTTATCGCAAAAGGCTATTAATGATTTTTTACTCACTAGCGCGGCGATTGGCTATCTTTACAAGAAAAACGCTTCCTTGAGCGGCGCAGAAGCCGGGTGTCAGGCTGAAATTGGCGTGGCAAGCTCTATGGCTGCAGGGGGGTTAGCCCATTTGTGCCAAGCGACCACCCAACAGGTTTTGATCGCTAGTGAAATCGCTATGGAGCACCATTTAGGATTGACATGCGATCCGGTGGGGGGCTTGGTGCAAATCCCTTGCATTGAACGCAATGTTTTAGGAGCGATTAAAGCGATTAGCGCTTCTAAATTGGCCTTAGAAGATGAATACAAACCTAAAGTGAGCCTGGATGAAGTGATCGCTACGATGTATGCGACTGGGAAAGACATGAATGAAAAATACAAAGAGACTTCGTTAGGAGGGTTAGCCAAAACCTTAAAATGCTAAGGGTTAAAATAAACCTTTAGGGGTTTTAAGTTCAAAATAAAAGGCTTTGTTTTTTATCAAATACCAATAGCCTTGTCCAACTTTAATATTCTTAGAAAATTAAAAAATAGGGTTTAAGGTGTTATTCCATCGTTTTGGATTCCATTTTATAGTAAAAAGTTTATTTAAAACTCATAAAAGGATAGGAGGCCTTTTGAAATCATTCCCCTACAACCCCCTTTTTTAAAATCCCCTAAGAGCGCATCATGAAAAACGATCGCTTGCTTACACAAGCTTTTTATTTTGATTGTAAAAATACTCAAAGGTATTTTTTAAATTTGATTACTAATATTCCATTAAAATAAAACCAAAAATTTTTACACGCTTTCATAAAATGCGTTGAAATATCGTGAAGCGCCCAATCGCCAAAGACGCTTTGGGCTTCCTAGACTGATGTTAGGGAGAGTTTGGTTCTCACTCTGTATCCCTATCGTAGAGATTTTACAGAGTTTAAGCTCCAACGCATTCTCTCTCACACATCACATCTCCAAAGGCGTAACTTTTCACACTTCCTATACTAGATACGAATGGGGATATTACTATGAATTAAGTGGCATTCATTCCAAACGCTAAAGATATTTGGGATTTCTGCTAAGGAGTTTTAAAAGGAGATTATTTTTAACTCTATCAACCATTATATTCAAAGATTTTTGCGTAACAAAACCTTAAGCTTACCAATCGTTACCACAAAAAAAGCCAAGAAGCTTAAAGTCTAAAGATTTTAAAAAAGCGGTGGTTTTTAAAAAGATAGCCTTAAACACTAGGATAGAGTGATAGGGAGCTAAAAGCCCAAATATAAAGCCTAAAAAGGAGTGCTTAAGAGATTTGTTGAAAGCCCCCTAAAAAGGTAGGCTAACTATTTTACTATTTTTCAGACTTACTAGAGTCGCTAATTTGCTTTTCAAACTCTTGTTGCAAGGCCCGTTGTTGCTTTTCTTTCTTTGAAAGGCGTCGTTTTTTCTTGGGCTTTTTTTCCTTTTTTGAAGAAGTCTCTGGCTCTTTTGAAGCTGTTTCTTTGAGCGTGTTAGCGTTAGTCATAGGGTCTAGATCCGGATTAGAAGTCTGTGTTTTCTTAGAAGAACTTATAAATTCAGGGCTATCAGTATGGTTTTGAAGCTCCCCATTGCTCCTCTTTTGAAACGCTGCTTTGGTGTCTTTTTCAGCTTGTTCTTCCATTTTTTTAAGAGCGACTGCATCCAGTTTTCTAGCCTTTTCTTTTTGGCTCACCCTAACCATACTGATCAAATATTTGATATACCCATCATACATATCCCCAAACTGCTCATGCAAAGCCCCAAAATCCGAGCCTTTGTAAAGCCAATTGAACAAGGGGAGTGAAAGTTCTGTCCCTAAGTCTTTAAGCACATGCTTATAAAACTTTTCTCTGTCATTCACCACAAAAGAAACCTTACCATTCCTATGCTCATAGTAACAAATCTTTTGCTCCACGCAATCTTCCAAACTCCCCTTAAAGAAAGCTCCAAAAGCGGATAAATCGCCCTTACTCATCTTGGTTTCAGAATACTGGTTAAAATTCTTCACGCGCTCTTTTTCTAAATCAACCATACTCTTTAAAACCCTTTTGCGGTCTTTTTTCACATTCCCTGTGGAGCTTTCAGAAAACATAACATTGGGATCAATTGTAGTGTTAATAGTGGCAGAATCCGTTTCTGCTCTCAACAAAAAAGTCGTAGCTACTAAAAAAAATAAAATCCGTTTCACACCAAACTCCTAATTAATATATAACCGCAACAAAAATAGACACTGTTCTTCATAAGCTCTCTTTTGAAATTTCTTCTATTGATAAAAAACCACCTAGAATTCAAGCCATTTTAGTCATCTTAAAATACAGGCTTTCAAAGGGTCTTTATTATTGGGTATGATACTATAAATATCCAAAAAATACAAACACTCCAAAAACTTTAACTCTAAAAAACTGGCATGCCCTTCACAGCTAAAGGATTTTAAAATCAACAAAGCCCACCCACCAAGCAGGCAACCTCTATTTTAAGTGCTCAAACGCTATAACAGAATTATAACAAAAAAAACGCCTTACATCCCCCTAGCCAAAAGCTAGAGAATTACGGCGTATTTTTACAAAAATCAAAAAAAGTTAGCACACCCTAAGCGCTAATGCTTATGATGGCCTGATTTTTTCTCTTTTTTGCCCTTTTTTTCATGATCATGAAAAGGGCCTTCGCATGCACAATCATGCAAATCCAACCCCTCTTGGCGGTATTCTTTCATGGTCATTGTTTTCTTTTTGTTAGCAATGACTTCAAGAATTTCTTTTTTACGCTTGTTGCGATCTTCTTGGCTTAAAGAAGCTAAATTTTTATCCATCGCTTTTTTAAAATCCGCTTTATAATTTTTACGATCTTCTTCTTTCATCACTGCTAATCGTTTATTGACTTCTGCGCGAAACTCTGGAACTTCGCTAGGAGCGACTTTCCCTGCTTGCTCTAATAGTTGCTTATCATCCATGCTCTTAAAATCGCTCGCATTCAAAAAAAGCCCCAAAAAAGTCCCTGTAAATAATAAAGAAAACGCCAATTTTTTCATCAAATGCTCCCAATTCAAAAATAAAATGAAATCGCAAGGATTTTACCACCTACTCCATTAAAAATAACTTATATTCCTTATTCTCATCAAATATTGATAAACCTTATTTATTAACGCTCTTTCATTTTTTTAAAAAATGGGATTTTGGTTACTTTGTTTTAATGCAAAACTAAGGGGATAGGGGTATTTTGAAATAGTTCCCCTACAACCCCAACTAAATCCCCTAACCCAAGAAGATCGCCTTTTTAAGAGAATATCGGTTGCTTGACGCAAGCTCTTTCATTGTTTAATCTTTTAAAAAATGCCTTTGAACATTTTTTATAATCAACAATCTGTGCTATCTTTTGATTAGATAGGCTGCTTGCAATGACTGACGCCACGCTATTGTTTAGTGAGTTTATGATAACGCTTGATAACGGCTTTAGCATAAGAAAAGAAAGTCATAAAAGACCACAAAGAGCCAAAGCCCTTTTCTATACCCCCCCATAAATTAACCCTAAAACACCTTAAAAGCTTACAATGTAACGCCAATAAAAGGCATAGGGGCGGTGGAAAGTGAATCTATAGGTAGTCCCTTCAGGGACATTATCCGCACTAGCGGTATAGTAATTGTTGCGGATGGTTTGGATTTTCAAGCCAATTTCAAAACCTTGGTGTTTAGTGCCTAAGCGAATCCCACCATTCACTAAGACCTGAAAATTTGATGGGTGGAAACTCCCTCTATATTCATCAGCCAAGTCCTTAAAGTAATAGTTTGTTGGACCCCAAGAGGTGCCACCAATCGCAACGCCAAGAAAAAACCCAAAATGCAAGTTCTCACGATTGAAAATAGCTGGGTTAAACAACACATCTGTGCCAGCCCCATAGCCAAACATGAAATTTTGAGAACCCTTGCGAGCGTCTCTCATGCCATAATCGTTATAAGTGTAATACTTATAATAAGAACTTGCAAAATCAAAGAATCCGTAATAACGCATTCCAAATTGTGGGGATTTCTTAAAAAAATGCTTATACCCTACAACAAACCCAAAACCATTGATAGCGTATTGTTGGTTGCTCAAGCCTTTATACCCACGAGTCCCTAGAACACCATGGGTAAGCCCTCCTGTGGGGTTTGACGCTGTGGGCATGTTAGGCGTGTTAGAGCCATAAGCCCCACTTTGATTACCATTACAATTGCCATTGGAACAATTTTGAGCGGTAGTGCTAAGCATACCCAACTGGTAATCAATCCCTATAAAAGCAGCATTTCTTTCACCTTTTTTGGTAGGGCTAGTCTTAACAGCTTTTTCTTGCTTAGGGGTCTCTGCTGACAACAAGCTCGTCATTGCTAGAGAGATAGCACCTACTATAACAGATTTCTTCATGTATTCCTTCCTTCTACATTTTCTCTATTTGAGTTCTAAATGCTACATTCTACTATAAAATTGCTTTCTTTTTGATTAAATATAGCGATTGAATGAGAATAAATTGAAATAAAAATCAATTTTAGGAACTTTTTAGTAAAAATTCCTAAATCCTCTCACCTTTTTTAGGCTAAAACTAAAACCTTAACAGCCAATAGAGGTTAAAGATGCTCTTTCACGCTCTCTAACACGCTCTTAAAAGCTTGCATGTCGTTCATCGCCATGTCTGCTAAAACCTTGCGGTCTAATTCAATGTTAGCCACTTTTAAAGCATGCATGAAGCGCGAATAACTTGTATCGTGCATCCTGCAAGCCGCATTGATCCTTACCACCCACAAACTCCTGAACTCTCTTTTCTTTTGTTTGCGATCCCTAAAGGCGTAATACATGCTCCTTTCAAGCTGTTCTTTAGCCTTTCTAAAATGCTTTCTTCTGCCACTATAAAACCCTCTAGCGAGTTTTAAGACTTTTTTATGGCGTCTTCTGCGCACAACGCCTGTTTTAACTCTCATTTCTTTACCTTTCTTTTTAAAATATTTTTAGGTGCGTTTTTCAAACGACTTTCCCTTAAATAAGGGGATTAACTCCACTTTCTAATGAGCATTCCTAAGCCCTGCAAAGCAACGACATGACAGAATGCGCGTTAGTGTGATGCACATGTTTTGGCGCGTTTAAATTGGCTTTACGCTTAGGGCTTTTTTTAGTCAAAATATGGCTTTTAAAAGCGCTGCCACGCTTGATCAAGTTTTTTTTGACTTTGAAACGCTTGGACGCGCCGCGATTAGTCTTCATTTTTGGCATGATTTTCTCCTTTCATAAGGTTAATACGATTAAAAGGCGGGTTATTTTCTTTAGGTTTCTTTTCGTTTTTGGGGGCTTCTTTAGCCTTAGGCACAAACATCCACGAAACGAAACGCCCCTCGGTTTTTGGCTCTTTTTCAGGGTTGGCTAAATCTTGCATCATCGTTTGGACTCTCAAAAGCACATCAAGCCCAGCTTTTGAGTTTTGGCTCTCCCTACCCTTTAAAACCACTTTGAATTTGACATGCTTATTGGCTTCAATAAATTCTCTCGCATGCTTGACTTTGTAGTTAATATCGTTTTGCGCGATTTGAGTGGAAAGCTTGATCTCTTTGATTTCAATTTGCTTTTGCTTTTTCTTGGCTTCCTTGATTTTCTTTTCATTTTGGTAGCGGAATTTATTATAATCCATCACCTTACACACAGGGGGTTTCGCGCTCGCTGAAATCAAAACCAAATCCAAGCCTAAATTTTGAGCGATTTTTAGCGCTTCTTTGGAAGAAATAATCCCATACACTTCGCCATCATCGCCCACGCAACGCACTTCTTTAAAATTAATGTCTCCGTTTAACAACACTTCGCTTCTACTCAAAAACTAACCTCTTGCATCTTAGATTCAACCATGTTTAAAAACTCCTTTAAGGGCATTTTATACTGAGCTTGTTTTTCTCTGTCTCTAATGGATAAAATTTCGGTCTCCATTTCCTCATTCCCTAACACTAAAATCATAGGGATTTTTTGCTTTTCGGCTAAGCGTACCTTTTTATTCAAGCTGTCGTTTTTATCCAGCGCTTCTACAAAAATATCGCGCTTTTTTAATTCCTCTTTTAATTTCAAAGCAAAAACATGATGCTCTTCATTAATAGGGATGAGAGCGATTTGAGTGGGCGCGACAAAGAAAGGGAAATTCCCCCCAAAATGTTCGCTCAAAATCGCAATAAACCTTTCAAACGAGCCTAAAATCGCTCTGTGGATCATCACCGGCTGTTCAGCGTGATTGCGTTCATTGGTAAAAGCGAGCTTGAAGCGTTCAGGCAAATTCATATCCACTTGAATCGTGCCGCACTGCCATTTACGCTTCAAAGCATCGGTGATTTTAATGTCAATCTTAGGCCCATAGAAAGCCCCTCCCCCTTCATCAATCTTATAATCAATGCGGTGCTCTTTTAGGGCTTCTTTTAAAGCGCTAGTGGCCTTTTCCCAAACTTCATCATCGCCTATGGATTTAGCCGGTCTAGTGGATAATTCCATTTCATAGCTAAAACCAAACGCTTTCATGATTTTATGCGTGAAATCTAAAATCGCGCTCACTTCGCTTTGGATCTGTTCAAAAGAGCAAAAAATATGTGCATCGTCTTGGGTAAATTCCCTAACCCTTAAAAGCCCATGCAACACGCCGCTTTTTTCATGCCGATGCACCACGCCGTATTCATAAAACCTTAAAGGCAAATCCCTATAGCTGTGTAAAGCGCTTTGATAGACTTTAATATGCCCCACGCAATTCATAGGCTTTATGCCGTATTCTTGCTCATCAATCGTGGTGAAATACATGTTTTCTTTATAGTTGTCATAATGCCCACTGATTTTCCACACATCGCTCTTTAAAATCTCAGGGCCTTTAACCGGCTCATAGCCTCTTAAAAGTAACGCCTTGCTCAATAAATCTTCAATGCGTTTCCTGAGCCTTGCCCCTTTAGGCAGCCATAAAGGTAAGCCTGCCCCTATTTCATCATCAAAGCTAAAAAGCCCTAGCTCCACGCCCAGCTTTCTGTGATCTCGTTTTTTCGCTTCTTCTATTTGGAAAAGATAGTCTTTTAAGCCCTCTTTAGTGGCAAAAGCGATGCCATAGATTCTAATGAGCATTTCATTGTTTTCATCGCCACCCAAATAAGCCCCAGCCAATTTAGTGAGCTTGAAATGGTTTAAAAAACGAGTGTTTGGGAGGTGAGGCCCCTTACACAAATCTTCAAACTCGCCTTGTTTATACACGCCAAATATATCGCCACTGATTTTACTCATCACCGCATGCTTTAATTCATCGCCCTTAAAACGCTCTAAGGCTTGCTCTCTGGTTAAAGTCTCTTTAGTGATAGCGAGCTTCAACTTCACAAACTCTTTCATTTTCGCTTCAATTTTAGGCAAATCCTCTTCGCTGATTTTTGAAGCGGTCTTAAAATCGTAATAAAACCCCTCTTCTACCACAGGGCCTACAAAAAATTTTGCGTCCGGATAAAGGGCTTTCAAGCTTTGTGCGAGCAAATGCGCACATGAATGCCTGATCACTTCTAAAGCCAAAGGCGAATCATCAAAAAATACCGGCTCGCTCCCTTTTAACGCCTTGATCCCATCGCTCAGCCCTAAGACTTTCGCGCTCTCTAAATCTATTATTTGCTCGTCTTTATAAACGGCAATCAGTTCCGCACTCATTCTTTAAAACTTATGTTTCCTTTCTTTAAACCTTAAAATTCAGCAATCTTTTGATCCAAACCCGCATTGCACTTGCGAATCCACTTTCTCAGCTTTAGGGTCGCTCATAGGCTTTAAACACGCTTGTAAAAATACCATACAAAACAAATTCAATAACAACCGCCTATACAAAACCACCCTTCCTATATTCAAAAATACCTAACTAACCGCCCATTATACAATAAAATCATAAACCAAAAAAATACACCCCTTATTAACAAAGCTTAGAATACAAACTGGCTAAAACTAAAGCTCTATCATGCTATTATTGTTATATTTTTGTTTTAAGAAACTTAATGATCATTTTAAGGGAGTTTTGTGCGATATATCAAGTTTTTCAAAGAGTTGAACAATAAGAACGTGAATCTGGTTGGGGGCAAGAACGCTAGCATTGGCGAGATGTTTCAAGAATTAGTGCCAATTGGGATTAAAGTGCCTGATGGCTTTGCGATCACCAGCGAAGCGTATTGGTATCTTTTGGAGCAAGGGGGGGCTAAACAAAAGATCATAGAGCTTTTAGAAAATGTTGATGCCACCGAAATTGATGTGTTAAAAATCCGCTCCAAACAAATCAGAGAGCTTATTTTTGGCACGCCTTTTCCTAGCGATTTGAGAGATGAGATTTTTCAAGCTTATGAAATTTTAAGCCAGCAATACAACATGAAAGAAGCCGATGTGGCGGTAAGGAGTTCCGCTACTGCAGAAGATTTGCCGGACGCTTCTTTTGCCGGGCAGCAAGACACTTACTTAAACATTAAGGGTAAAACAGAATTGATCCACTATATCAAATCCTGTTTGGCGTCGCTTTTTACCGACAGAGCGATTAGTTATAGGGCGAGTCGTGGGTTTGATCATCTAAAAGTTGCGCTGAGCGTGGGGGTGCAAAAAATGGTGCGAGCGGATAAAGGCAGCGCGGGCGTGATGTTTTCTATTGACACTGAAACCGGTTTTAAAGACGCGGTGTTTATCACTTCAGCGTGGGGGTTAGGCGAAAATGTGGTGGGCGGCACGATAAACCCTGATGAATTTTATGTGTTTAAGCCCACTTTAGAGCAAAACAAACGCCCCATTATCAAACGGCAGCTCGGCAATAAAACGCAAAAAATGGTCTATGCCCCAAGAGGCAGCGAACACCCTACCAGAAACATTAAAACCACCAAAAAAGAATGGCAATCCTTTTCATTGAGCGATGAAGACGTGCTGATTTTAGCCAAATACGCCATTGAAATTGAAAAACATTACTCTAAAGAAGCCAAACAATACCGCCCTATGGATATAGAATGGGCCAAAGATGGCGATAGCGGGGAAATCTTTATCGTTCAAGCGCGCCCAGAAACCGTTCAAAGCCAAAAAAGTAAAGAAGAAAATCAAGTTTTTGAAAAATTCAAATTCAAAAACCCTAACGAAAAAAAAGAGATTATCTTGCAAGGCAGAGCGATTGGGAGTAAAATCGGATCAGGGAAAGTGCGCATCATCAATGATTTGGAGCATATGAATTCTTTTAAAGAGGGCGAAATTTTAGTTACCGATAACACCGACCCAGACTGGGAGCCTTGCATGAAAAAAGCGAGCGCGGTTATCACCAATCGTGGGGGACGCACTTGCCATGCCGCTATTGTGGCTAGAGAAATTGGCGTGCCAGCCATTGTTGGGGTGAGCGGGGCGACTGATAGCCTTTATACCGGCATGGAAATCACGGTTTCTTGCGCTGAGGGCGAAGAGGGCTATGTGTATGCAGGCATTTATGAGCATGAAATTGAAAGGGTGGAGCTTTCTAACATGCAAGAAACTCAAACAAAAATTTACATTAACATTGGAAACCCTGAAAAAGCCTTTAGCTTTTCTCAGCTCCCTAATCACGGCGTAGGGTTAGCTAGAATGGAAATGATTATTTTAAATCAAATCAAAGCCCACCCCTTAGCTTTAGTGGATTTGCACCACAAAAAAAGCGTGAAAGAAAAAAATGAAATTGAAAACCTCATGGCAGGCTATGCTAACCCTAAAGATTTTTTTGTGAAAAAAATCGCTGAAGGCATTGGCATGATCAGTGCGGCGTTTTACCCTAAACCTGTCATTGTAAGGACTAGCGATTTCAAATCCAACGAATACATGCGCATGCTTGGCGGCTCTAGCTATGAACCCAATGAAGAAAACCCCATGCTTGGTTATAGGGGGGCTAGTCGGTATTATTCAGAAAGCTATAATGAAGCGTTTTCATGGGAGTGTGAAGCCTTAGCGTTAGTGAGGGAAGAAATGGGCTTAACGAACATGAAAGTGATGATCCCTTTTTTACGCACCATTGAGGAGGGTAAAAAAGTCCTAGAAATCTTAAGAAAAAACAATTTAGAGTCCGGTAAAAACGGGCTTGAAATTTATATCATGTGTGAATTGCCGGTGAATGTCATTTTGGCTGATGATTTCTTAAGCTTGTTTGATGGCTTTTCTATTGGATCAAACGATTTAACCCAGCTCACTTTAGGCGTGGATAGAGACAGCGAATTAGTCAGCCATGTCTTTGATGAAAGGAATGAAGCGATGCTAAAAATGTTTAAAAAAGCGATTGAAGCTTGTAAAAGGCACAACAAATATTGTGGGATTTGCGGGCAAGCCCCAAGCGATTACCCTGAAGTGACAGAGTTTTTAGTCAAAGAGGGCATCACTTCCATTTCTTTAAACCCTGATAGCGTGATCCCCACTTGGAACGCCGTAGCCAAGTTAGAAAAAGAATTGAAAGACCATGGCTTAACTGTATGTTGATAATAAATGGGTTGATCTAACTTGAGTGGGTTTTTCGTATTAGTTTCCATGATATAATTTTGAAAAGTGGGATTGTTTTTTGAAAAAAAAGGTTGGTAATGAAATCAGTAAAAACAGGAAAAACAAATAAAGTTGGCAAGAACACAGAGATGGCTAACACAAAGACAAATAAAGAGACTTCTTTTAAACAAGTGAGTGCCATTACAAATGGGCTCAGATCAATTGGTGGGATTTTTACAAAGATCGCAAAGAGAGTTAGAGAACTTGTAAAAAAACACCCCAAGAAAAGCAATGCGGCATTAGTAGTATTGACCCATGTTGCATGCAAAAAAGCAAAAGAATTGGACGATAAAGTCCAGGATAAATCCAAACAAGCTGAAAAAGAAAATCAAATCAATTGGTGGAAATATTCAGGATTAACAATAGCGGCAAGTTTATTATTAGCCGCTTGTAGCACTGGTGATACTGATAAACAGATAGAGTTAGAACAAGAAAAACAGAAGGCAAATAAGAGTGGGATAGAGTTAGAACAAGAAAGACAGAAAACAGAACAAGAAAGACAGAAGACAAATAAGAGTGAGATAGAGTTAGAACAAGAAAGACAGAAAACAAACAAGAGTGGGATAGAACTCGCTAATAGTCAAATAAAAGCAGAACAAGAAAGACAAAAGACAGAACAAGAAAAACAAAAAGCAAATAAGAGTGAGATAGAGTTAGAACAGCAAAAACAAAAGACAATTAATACACAAAGAGATTTGATTAAAGAACAGAAAGATTTCATTAAAGAAACAGAACAAAATTGCCAAGAAAAACATGGCCAATTGTTTATTAAAAAAGCAAGAATTAAGACCGGTATTACTACTGGTATTGCTATAGAAATAGAAGCTGAATGCAAAACCCCTAAACCCACAAAAACCAATCAAACCCCTATCCAGCCAAAACACCTCCCAAACTCTAAACAACCCCGCTCTCAAAGAGGATCAAAAGCGCAAGAGCTT
>NZ_JACTCR010000011.1:0-51141 GCF_014496965.1 Helicobacter pylori
CGTATCAAAGCTTGTGGAGCTTCCTCTAACGGGGTTAGTTCTCAATATGGCAACATATTAGATCTAGCTAGTTATGGAGCTATGAAGCAAGAAAAAGCCCAATCGCTTTAGCGGTTGGGTAATTCACTGCAAAAAGAAATAGCTGATTTAACGCTCAATTCTTTAGAGCTAGAATAAGGGTCATCAAATTTTTCATGCGCTTCTTTTTGGCATAGTCTTTCCTTGTTAGCTAAATGGGGCGAATTTTTAACGCATTCTTTGGTGAAGTAAGGGATAATGTATGATTGATATTGCGCGTATTCTTTTTCAAACGCTTCTAATTGCGCGAGATTGATTAGCCTTTTTTGTTGGTATTTTTGTTTTTCATAAGCGTTAGTTTTGTTTTTGCATTGTTCTTGTAGCTCTGGGTTATGGAAATCAGAGCAGCTAAAACGACGCTCTTGTTTTTGAATGATGGGCGTTAAAAGAGTGTTTAAGTAGGCATCGTTTCTTTTAAAGCACTTATCTTTTAAGCCTTCATTAGTGAAATCACCGCATTGATACTGATCAATCTTTTTAGTGACAATCGGTTCAATAAGCTCTTCTTGAGCCTTTAAGCACTGATTTATCCCATCATATTTTTTAGGGAAAGACCACATTTCTTTTTGGCAATCGTATTTTGGGTTATTTTTAGCTTTAGTCAAATGGTCGTTTAAGATTTGCTTGTCTAAAAACGCGCACCCGCTCACGCCTAAGCCCAACAAACATGCTAAGCTCAACGCTCTCAACTTTAAAAGTCTTGTTTCTTCCATTTAAGCTCCTTGATATGAAAATTGATATGAAAACACAATAAAATCACAACTTGCTCGCCTTATCTAAAAGCATTTGCTTCATTTCTTTTTTCTTGTGTTCTAAATAAAAAACAATAGCGTCTTGAACAAACACGCTTTTATTTTCCCTGAACGCTCCAAATTCATTCAAATACTCTTCTACGCTATTCATCACTTTCTCTGAAATATAGAGCGTGTGGGCTTTTTTCCTGTCTTCTTTTTCATATTGGTTTGTTTCATGCTTGTTGGCATTCTCAAAGCGATTTTCTAAATCGCTCAGCCTGTCTTTTTTAGTGTTTTTAAATTCCATATTTAGCCTTTAAAGTAGATTGTTTTTAATATCATAACACAATTAAGCGTTATTGAGAATTAAACTAATTCTACCCTTTCATTTTTTGCCCCCTAAATACCCGCTCAATTCATCATAGAATTGAGACCATTCGTTTTTAGCCTTATTGTCATTGTATTCCATCACACCCATACCTTCACTCACTGAACGCTTATAAGCTATCCTTTCGCTTAATAGATTATCCATTAAAAACACGCTCTCATTAGCGTTATTTTGGTTGATGAAATCAATGAGGGCTTTTTTCTCTTTAAGGGTAGGGATAGTAGGGATACGGTTCATCACAATACAAGCTTTCAAATTTTCATTCAACGCTTGAATGTCTCTAATCCTTTCTAGCATGTCTAATAGCACCGCTGTGTCTAGTTGGCTTGGCGTGGTGGGTATTAGCACCCAATCGCTCAATAACATAGCTCTTTGGCTTTCTTTGGAATGTTCGCCTTTAGTATCAATAAGAATATATTCGTATTTATCCGTCATCTGTTTTAAAGTGTCTGTAATGTTTCCTGTGCGATTAAAGAGCGTGAAATTGGGCAAATTTGTTTCGCTTCTAATGTTGTTAAACACTTCCAAACTTTTTTGGCTATCAGTGTCTAATGCGGCAATATCTTTCTTGTTTAGCAATAATTGGACGCACAAATTCAAACACAGAGTGGATTTACCGCTCCCTCCCTTTTCATTAGCTATAGTGATTATCATCGCTTATTCCTTTAGAATTTTGTTAAATATATTTTAAAGATAAATAGCTTAAAAGTATATAAAATAGAAAAACTTA
This sequence comes from Helicobacter pylori, assembly GCF_014496965.1. Classification (GTDB taxonomy): domain Bacteria; phylum Campylobacterota; class Campylobacteria; order Campylobacterales; family Helicobacteraceae; genus Helicobacter; species Helicobacter pylori_CZ. The sequence continues at coordinate 1,931 of NZ_JACTCR010000011.1, forward strand.
ATACTATGTTATTGTAAATAGTTATATTATCTATTGGTTCTTTTGTAATTGGTTAGCGGTGTTTTATTAGAGGTTATCCAATCAATGGTGGTTTTTAGGGTGTTTTTAAAAAGGGGGAAAGATTAGAGAAAAAGAACATTAAAAGGCGTTACGCTAAATCCAATAACATTGTTTAAAAACATGTTATTGAAAGCATTAGTGAAACTCACATCCCCATGTCGTAATCATCATTAGCCGCTTTTTTCATTGGGCTATACGCTTCTTGATTGGTTTGCGATTGGCTTGCTCTTTTTATCTCTTCCCTCTCATCCACTAAACTCGCTCTTTTTTCGGCGTTCATTTTCTCTAAGACTTCTTTAGATTTAGGGTTGAATACAGGCTTATAATCTCTGTCTTTACCCATTTTAGCTAAATCATCTATTAGAGTTTTATGATCCCCTTTTAAAGCTTGCAAGTATTCTAGTCGTGGGTAAGGAGGTTTTTATTCCACTAATCTTGTGTATTTAGCGGTATTTTCTTGAGTGATTTTAATGGAGTTTTCTAATTCCTTGATTTTTTCAGGGAGTTTAGTGATAGCGTTATCCAACCTTTTTAAAAAACCATCAAACTTGATCTCAGCGCAGAAATTATAAGAGCTAAACAGTTGGTTAGTATCGTTTTTATAGATCATATTGCTAGGGCTATAGGCAATATTGGGATTGTCTTTAGGGCTTAAACTAAACTCCACTTGATACTTAGTTTTATAAGCATTCACCACAAAGCCCTTGTATTCTAAAAGCTTATAATCTTCTTCTTCATTCACAAACAAGGTGTTCAAATTGCTTGCAAATTGCTTTTTAATAGCATCTAGCTTTTCTTTATTTTGTTCGGCTATTTGCTTGTTTTGTTCTTTGAGTTTTTTGTGCGTTAATTCTTCACTCATAGAGGCGTTTTCTTTTAAAGGCTCTACTTCTTTAACTTTGATAAGCTCATAATCCTTACTTTCTTCATTTTTCAAATCATAGAGCTTGATCTCTGTATGAGTGGGGATTATTACAGCGCTTTGAAGCGTTTCTAAATCTTTCAATTCCTGTTTAAGATAATCCAATTTAGAAGAGTTGTTTTTCAAATTCTCTTCATTGAAATAATTTTCTTTATTGAAAGCTTTGTATTTTGCTTCTTCGTTTTTGATTTCAGCCCTCAATTTGACTTCTTCAATAATTAAGGGATTACCTGTCGCTTCTGCTTTCATCTCACTCGCATTAGAACTCCCCATATTAAAGTCTTCTAATTCATTCAAGCCTAATTTGTGCGCGTTTCTAAATTGCTCTATACCTTTAGATTTAGTCTCTATGATTTGCCACATACGGCTATCATAAGTTTTTTCAGTGGCGTAGCGATAGATTTTCATTCTAAAATTTTCAGGATCGTTTTGGTGCAAAATATTGCCTTGTCTTATCCCACGCCCTTCCATTTGCAGCAATTCATCAGGCCTCCATGGGCAATCTAATTCATGCATAGCGACTAATCTGGCTTGCACATTAGTGCCTACGCCCATTTTAGCAGGACTGCCCAATAAAACCCTGACTTCGCCACGATTGACTCTTTTGAACAAATCCTGCTTTTGCTCTTCGGTTTTAGCGTCATGGATGAAAGCGATTTCATTTTGTGGGATACCCATTTGGACTAAATGCCTTAAAACATCGCTATAAACATCAAACTTACAGCCTTTAGCTAGTTCTTCATCTAAATTAACATTTTTAGCCTTTTTCTCTTTGAGTTCGTTTTCTAATTCTTTCTTGCTAGGCGCAATAAGATTGCCATTTTCATCATAACTAGACAAGCTCTCTAAAAGTTCTTGAGCTTCATCTAGGGGATTTGTGTTTTCAATCTCATGATCGTTATCTGGCGCTTCTAAACTCACTTTTTGGCTATGGGTTTTGGGCGTGGATAGCCCTATGAAACCAAGTTGTGTGCCTTTAGTGGCATGAGTTTCTAAATAATTCTCATAGATATTTTTTGCCATAGCATAGCTTTTAGAAAATTCTTTTTCTACTTTAGCGTTAGGGTCAATCAAGTGGTAATCCAAAGCCACTTTTCTAGCGTCTGTGGTGCAAGAAAGGATATTGTCTTGCCCTTTTTTATTTTTCTTGCCCTCGCATTTTTGCATCCTGTCAATGATAGAGCCTTCATTATATTTGCCATTTTCATCAGCCACGCCAATGAATTGAGCCACTTCTTCGCTTCTTTTCACCACCACATTGATAGGTTTATCCCCATACACTTTAGGCACAAAGTGGGGGTTATGCTTTAAAATATCATCATTAGAGACAATATCCGCAAAGGCTCTATACATGGTGCTTAAGCCTTGCACATCGCTAAATTTAGAAAAGCGATTGATCATTTTATAACTTTGAGCGCTAGTGTCTAATTCAAAATCATTCACCACTTCCCCATAAGTCTTAGCCCAATCATCAAAGAATTCTAACCCTCTTTCTTTGAGCGCATCAGGAGTTAAATAGCGTTGCAAGTGATACATTTCACTCAAGGAATTGGCTATAGGCGTGCCGGTTAAAAACATGATTTTCTTATCGTTTTGATGCAAGTAGCGCGTTTTAATAAACAAATCTCTGGCGCGATTAGAGCCTTGTTGGTTACCAAGCCCTGCAATTTTTTCCATAGAAGTTTCAAAGGCTAGATTTTTGAATAAGTGGGCTTCATCCACAATCAAATTGTCAATCCCCATTTGACTAATATCAATATGAGAGCCTTGTTTTTCTAAAATCGCATCGTATTGAGCGCGGATTTTATCCAGCTTGTTTTTAAAGGCTCTTTCATTGGGCTTTTTATTTTCTCTAGGGTTATTTTTATAGGCTAATTCTTGCCTTTCAAAGTTTTTTTCGGCATTCACTAGCTCCTCTTCTTTCAATCCTTCTATGATTTCTCTAGGGTTAGACAATAATTCCAAATGGGTGTGCGCGATAATCACAGCGTCGTAATTGTTGTTAGCGATTTGATTGTATAAAAGCTCTCTTTCTTTTTCAGTGATGTCCTTGCTATCAACAACTAACACATTAGCGTTAGGGTAAGCCTTATAAAATTCATCGCCCCATTGTTTGGTCAAATGATTAGGCACAGCAATGAGGGTTTTATTCACTAATCCCATGCGTTTTTGTTCCATGCAACTGGCTATAGCGCACAAAGTTTTGCCCGCTCCAACCTGATGGTCTAAACACACCGATCTGTCTTGGATCGTTCTAAAAATAGCGTTCTTTTGGTGGGGTCGCAATTTGATATACTGATTAAAGCCCTCTAGTTCTAATTGCGAGCCATCATAAGTTTTTAAAACCAGGTTATTGAAAGTGTCATTATAGATTTGCTCTAAATGGGTTCTTCTTGCATAATCCTTATAAATCCAGTCTTTAAAAGCTTCTTTCAATTCTTCTGCTTTTTGTCTGGCGAGATTGCTTTGCTCTTCATCAGTGATAAAGATTTCTTTTTTAGGATCATTAGGATCAACTTGGGCGTATTTAACGCTCAAATCCTTGTTGTTTAAGACTTTATTTAAAAGGCTTTCAAAAGGCGCTTTATAAGAATGCGGCTTGTCTTTATGCCTGATGCCATAAAGCTCATTCAATTCATCGCTTCTAATAGAAACTTCATAAGCGCCGTTTAAGTGTTCTACTTTGATCTTTTCTTTGAGGTTTTCTAGTTGGTAATCCGTCATTTTATCGCCATGTTGCTTTTCATAATGGTTAGCGCTCAATTCCATTAAAAACCCTTCTAAATACTGGGTGGGTATCCAAGGGCTGTTGATATTAGCCATGATTTCAGTGGCTTTCAAATCTTTAGGGATAATCAGCTCTAAATCTTTCAAATTAACCTCTAATCCTTCCACGCCTTGATTGATAGCCTCTTTAACTTCTTTGAGTTTTCTTTTCACATTGCCGCTCAAATAATCGTTCGCTAAAATGTAGTCGCCATTATCCTTGTGGTCTTTATAAATCAGTTTTTGCTCTAAAAGTTCTTTAATGGTGGTTTCTAGGCTTTGGGTTTTAAAATGATCCCTAATAAAATGCAAATCCAAACCCCCTTTTTGATTGATGCTTGCAATTAACGCCTCTTTAGCGTTAGTGATGATGAGTTCTTTTTTAGGGTTCAAAGTCCTTTCAAAAAAGATTTGAGCTTTTTTAGCTTGGGCTTGCCTTGGCTCTATGTTTTGCATTTTAGCGCTTCTAGGGGTGATTTCTTTTTCAAAGTCTTTTTCTAATCCTAAGACTTTAGCGCCATACAAATCTTGTTTGATGTCCTTGCGGTTTTTGTTTTCATTGAGGTAGCCAAATTTCTTGACAAATCCATCATAAACAAGATTGAGTTTAGCCCTCTTGTTTTCTAGCTCTAAATCAGAGCTTAAGGGGTTTAATTCCGCGCTCGTTAAATCATTCAAAGCGTCTTTGATTTTAAGATAGGCTTTTAGTCGTGAGTCTTGGGCCTTAGAGTTGATTTTAGTGGGTCTTAAAAAGATTCCTATTTCATTATCTTGTTCCAGTTTATAGTAGAGATTATCCCACTTGACTAATTCCCCCTTTCTAAATTTTTGATAAGTTTTTGGACTTCTGGATAGCGTTCGTTACTTGGATCAATAATAAGAGCGTCTGTTTTAAGGGTAGTCTTATGGTATTGATAGACATCTTTAGGCAATTTTTCTATCGCTTGTTGAAGCGCTTGGGATAGATCCAAGCTCTCATCTTCTAAGGCTTGCAACTCGTATTTATAAATTTGTTCGCCATTGATTTCAGAGCTATAGCGGGTTTTTTCCAAACTCAAACGCCCCAGAATGTTTTCAGGGTGGTTGGTGAAGTATTCATTTAGGGTTTGTTCGTTGAGATTGATGCTATTCTCACCAACTTTATCCATGAAGTCTTTGATGATCTTATAGTCTTGTTCGCTGTAGCCAAAGTTAGTGGTGTCTATTTTTTCATACCATCGTTGCAATTTTTCTTGTTTGAAACCAAAATGGTTTGCAATCGCAATGATAATCTTAAGTTGGTCGCTAGGGATAAAACTATCAAAGCGGTTGTTTTGTAAGGCAAAAAGGGTGTCATCATCCAAGCTATTGAGTATCTTGTCATAATAAGGCATAGCTTTAGTGAAGCTTTGATTGATAGCTTTTTCAACGCCTTTTTTGAAAAACACAATGTCGCTCGTAACTTCCGCTCCTGTTGCTTTAAACACGCTATTAGGCAGTCTTATCGCGCCTAAAAAGGTGGCGTTTTTTGCGATGTGTTCCCTCATTTTAGGGTTTTTAGCGTCCATAAACCAAGAACTCACTACAAACGCCCCTATGCCATCATCTTTCAATTCCTTAATCGCTTTCCCTAAAAAGTAATTATGAACGCTCTCGTTACTCAATTCTGCATCATTAGAGCTATAGATTTTATGATTGCCATAAGGAGGATTGCCCACAAACGCATCATAGTCTTGGTGGAAAGGGTGGTTTTCTAAAGCGGTGTTTTGGATGACTTGATTAGGGTAAAGGAATTGAGAAATACTTGCGCTAATAGGATCTAATTCTGTGCAAATAAAGCGGTAATTCTTATCGCTTGGCGCATGAGCGATGAATTTGCCTGTGCCTAAACTGGGTTCAAAGATTTCTTTTGGATGGTTGTCGTTATTAAACCCCAATTGATCTAAAGCCTGATAAATGCTATCAATAACTAATTTAGGGGTGTAGTAAGCGTCTCTTGCGCTCAAATAAGCTCTTCTGAATTCATCTTTAGTGAGTAAAGCGTTTAATTCTTCAAATTCTTTAGGGCGTTGATCTTTTTTAAAGTAGCTCTCTAAAGCGCCCCATCCGCTAAATTGTGCTAGGATTTCTTGCTCTTTTAAAGTGGCGTAATAATCGCCTTTTAAGATCTCTTGTTTGGCTTGCAATTCTTTTAAAAGCTCAATGGCTTCAATGTTAGCCTTATAGCGGGTTTTAGCCCCCTTGATTAAAACTTCTTCGCTCGGTTTAAAATCCATTTTAGGATTAAGGGGGATGGCTAGCGTGGATTGCGCGGTTTGTTCTTGTGTGGTTTGTTCTTGCGCGTTATTCAACTCTGCGCTCTTGTCTGTTATGTGGTTCTCTTGTGTGGGATTTAATCCTACGCTATTATTAGAGATAGCGTTTTTATCAATAGCTTGACTATCCAGCATGTTGAATGCGTTTAAGGCTTCGTTCGCTGTTTCAATGGATTTTTGAATGCGATTTTCTAAAATCTCTAAGACTTTTTTAGGGCTGATTTTTAATTGGAATTTATCATAGAAGATTTTAGTCGTAGGGTCTTTAAGGAGTTGTGTTCCTACAATACTATCCTTTAAAGGCTCGTTGTGGTAAATAGCTTCTAAGAGCCTGGATCTAAAATCAGGCTCACTCGCTATGGTGTTGTTTCTAATAGCGTTAAGCAAGCTTTCTAAATTATCTAAATTTGATAAAAGTCTTCCCTCTTGATCCCTGTTTTTTTCAAGGTCTCTAAGTCCATTTGGTGCGCTGAGTCCTGCAAGATGTGATCGGCTTTGAGCAAGTGGTGATACTGATTGACTTGAGCTTCCTTGAGCAATTCCATATCGCTCACTCCTTGCGCTCTCTTGATTTGCGCTTCCATTCTGTCTAGGGCTTTTGTCTCCATTTTCGTTTGCTCTATCACTGCTTCTATCAAGCTCATTATCGTTCTGCGATCTTTGGTTTTCATGGTCTGTGGGAAATAATGAGCCCATCTGTCCATGATTAAAAAGGCGTAAGCGTCCAGTCTGTCCTGGCTGTTCTCTAGAGAGAGAAAGCCCCAAATCTCTGGAGCTATTTTGCTGATGAGATGGGGATTGCGGTGTCTGTGATACTCCTCTCTCATCGCTGGGATTATCCCCTTTTTCTTCGCTTCTTGCTCCATTTTCCATTCGGCTTGCTGGACTTGATGCTCCATTGCCATCCGCTCTTGCTGATACTCTATCTCCTCCAAATACATGTTCATGTAGTCTATCTCGCTCTCTATGGGGTTTTTCTGAAACTGCCTGTTGGTCGCTAGATCTATGAACTCCTCTTGTTTCTCCCTGCTCTCTAGGCTCAGTAAATAAACTAGAGTTTTGGTGTGAAAGTTCTTCATCACTCGATCGCTCCACTCCCTCTTGTTGTCTTCTATGTTCGCTTCTGCGGTGAATTTCTTGCGGAATTCCTGCTCTAGCTCTGCCCGGCTCATCTGCGCGATTCGTTCTTTCTTTTCCATTTGGTTCTCCTAAATTTTGTTGCTCTAATTCTAAATCAGCCAAGCTTAAATTTGGATGATTATTATCATTATTTTGAATAATATTGTTACCAATAGAAGTATTAGTCTCTATTGTATTGTTAATAGGGTTATTGTTGTTTGCGCTATAATTTTGCCGCTCATTACTACCCTCTTTAGCTTGAATGATTGCTTCATTCAAGCTTACCAATTTGTTATAACGCTGTTTGTAAGCTTTTTCAAAATTGTTCATGTCTCTTAAAATTTCTTTGAAAGGCTTGATGTCTCTTTGATTCCCATCGCCATTAACATAAACGCTTTCATAGTATTTTTGCAATTCAATTTTTGCTTGGGCGATTTCTTCTAAACTTAAAAGATCGCTTTTTAAAGAATAATCTCTGTTTTCTTGCATAGCGCTTTGCTCTTCTTTAGTCCAGCCTAAAATAGAACCATTATTAAAGAAAAATTGCTTAATCTTATTAGCGTTATCTGCGCTGAGATGGTTTTCTTTGAGTTTATTTTCATTGATAAGCCTGCTTATTTTCCAAGCAAAATTCGCGTAATCATCTTTGTCTATCCAAGAATAATAGTCTGTTGCTGAAAGCAATTGTTGCTCTAGGATTAAAGCATGCGCTTCTTTGGCTAATTCAAATTCTAGTTTTTTAATTTCTTCATTGTCATTAGTATTCAATTTGGTATTTTCATTGTTTATTGATTCAAAAGGCAGTTTGTTATAGAGCTTAAAATACTCATCGCTAGAAAGATTAGGGATTATTTCTCTTATTAATTCGCCATCTTTTGTTGTTTCTGCTTCTTGATAAATATCTTTAAGATAGTCGTATTCTTTAGCGATTTCATTGCCATTTTCTAAGGTTTTCTTATGCGTTTCATTGTGGTGGGTCAATTGGATTTCTAAACCTTGTTCTTTCAATTCTTCTAAGCTGTTTGTGTGGGTTAGAATTTCAATTTCTTTTGAAAAAAACTCTTTGTTGTTTATAGTGTCAATCAGATCGTATCTTTTAGTGATGCGCCTTTCAAACCCTTCCTTATTCGCTTCATAAACACGAGAACTTTCTTTTATCTCACCATTAGCAAAGAACTTAACATCTTCTTTGCTGTTATCCTTATATATTCGTTTTTCAAAGCTTAAATACCTCGCCCATTCAATAGGATTTCTAGAGATCATGCTTGTTTTATTGACTTGAGTTTTAACGACATAGGGGAGTGGATCTTGTTGGTTCTCTAAAGCAAGTTCTTGACTTTTAAGCCCATTTTCTAATTCTATGGTTGGCTCTAGTGCAGTGTTAGTATTTTCTTGTTTGTAGTGGGTAGTGTTGATGACATCGCCATTATCTAAGATGCTAAATAAATTCGGTTGCGGGTTTTTAATTTTCTTTTTTTGCATTTTGTGTCCCTAAATATATTTTTTACTATTAGGGCATAAATTCAGTAACTAAAACATACGTATTTTTAGAATAAAAATCTTTAAAAAACCCATATTGTTTAGTTTTTAAAATATGGTTAGTATTTAAAAAATTTTTATTTTTAAGGGTTTTATATGAACCAAAATACAGAGCAAGTATCACAAAACAAGGGATTAAATGAGTTTGAAAGAGCTAAGGTTTATTACACCAAAAAAGTTGCAGATAATCTCTTGTATATAGCAAACCCAAGCAATAAAGTGGAAGCGCCTTATAAAAGTGATGCCAAATTAGAAAAGATGGGTATTAGTAAAGATGATTACAAGCAAAGCATAGCTCAAAATAGCCGTAATTTTTGCGCTTACTCAGGCGCTCCTTATAACAATGTAAATGATCTTAACCTTGATTTAGAAAAGGCTATACATAATTATAATTCAAGCGCGTGGATAGGACTTAGCGATGCTGCAATTAAACTAGAAATAGGAAAATTTGCTAATGAAGAACCACAAAAAGCTAATGAACTTAGAAACGCTTTAAAAGAAATTAAAAATAATGAGCCTTGCGTGGAAGTTATGTTTATCAAACATTCAAGAGATAAAATTCTAAGAAATGAAAACAACGAAATTATTTATGCAAAGAACAATCAAGGCGAATATATTTTAAACGCTAAAGGCGAAAAAATCCCCTTGTATGAAACTCAAGAAAAAACTAACTCAATGGGTGAGACTTATTTTGAAAGGGTGCAAGAAAAATGCGAACCTTATGTGAAAATTGAAAGGCTATATAATTTAGAAGCGTTTTCTAAATATTTAAGCGAGCAACAAATGGATAATTTTGTTGAAACCCTAAAACCGCTTAATAACGCTCATTTTGAAAAATCTACAAACGCCATGATAAGACTAGAACATGATAAAGATTATCCTATGGAAAAACGAGCCACTTCTAATCTTGTATTAAAAGATGTCAAAGATAGGATTTTAAACGACATAGATAAAAATAATGTTTTTAGTGATGAACAAAAAAGCGCTTATAAAAACAATGTTGATAAATTGTTTGAGACTATCAATGACTATTGTGCGACTAAAAATGAAAAATACCAACAAATCTTTTTTGAAAATCAAAAACAGAACCAAACACAAAAGCAAGTAGATCAATACTCTACAATGGAGTTTTAAATGTTATTTGATAGTTTATTTTCCATCAATGAGCAACAAAAAGCAAAAGCTTGGAGTGATTTTTTTAAAGAGTTAAAAAAAGATATGAAAGAAATTTATAATAAATTTGGAGGCAATGCAGAGTGGACAACTTTTCTAACTAGGTTTTCTAATGATTTAAGCCGTGCGTCTAATTATGCGGAATTTGAAACTTTACAATCTATCTATTCTAAAGAGCTTGAAGAGTTACAACAAACAATCGCAACAGACAAAACGCAACAGCAACTTTTAGAACAAGATAGTATTGATTTTGAATTACAAAGCGCTTTACAAAATGACTTAAAAGATTTAGACCATTTAAGTAATAATAAAAACAAAGACGATGAAGAACAAACCATTCAGAAGTATTTTGAGCAAGATTTAGATGATTTACAAAATGATAAGCTTAACTTGGAGATAAAAGAATCTATCAACAAACAAGACGATAAAAATTATCAAAATAAAGAACAATTAAGCACAGAAACAAAGGAAAATATTAGGGAAAATTCTCAAAACTCTCATTTGATACCTATAACAAATTTAAAAAATTTTTTACATAATAGAAGAGAAAATTTTAAGATTTCACAACAAGATTTACCTAGTGAAAAACAAAAAAAATACTCTGATCAATTATTCAAAAAAGAGCTTTTAGAATACGCTAAACACAATATGAGTGCCAAAGAATTGCAAGTTTTAGCCATGCTGGTCAATAAAGAACCAAGCGCTATGAAGACAAAGCACAAAGAATTTTTAAATGAAGTTTTAATAATAGCTCTAATCAACAATAAAAATTTAAAAGAAAATGACCCTATAAAACTTGCATTAGCTTACAATATTCAAAATTCAAAATCCAATCAAACTCCTTACAGCATTTTTAACAATCAAAAAGGAAATCATATACCCCCACTCAATGAAGAGCAGCATAAGATCTTACAAAACGCTATTATTAATAACGAAGTGGATAAAAGAGCTTTGGGTATTTGGAAGTTTAATGGCGAAAATCAAAATAATTTAACTCAAAATAATGCTAATGTGAATGAAATGGTTAAAAATACTACTAATGATAACCTAATTAAAGGCAATAATATTAAACAAAATAACATTATTGACAATAATAATGTAAAAAATAACAATGATTTGTCTTTTTTAGATGATGAGCCTATTGATTTCAATCAAGGTAATCATTCTGTTGATTTTAATGGTAAAAAATCTGTAAAAAACAACACTGAGAAAAAGCCATTAAGTCCTAAACTACAAGCTTTTGAATATAAATCAAAGCAAAACATACAAAACGCATTAACAAAGGCTAGAGAATTGAAAAATGATCAAAGCTTATCAAATAATAGCGTGACTATACCTATGGAGATGAATTTTTAAACACAAGTTAGTCAAGTGATTAAATTTTTTAGTGGAATTGAAATAAAGGAGCAAAAACAAATGAAAACTTATTCATATAACCATTTTTTATTTTTCTGCTTTATTCTAGGAGCGTTTTTATTAGGTTTGCTTAATCCAGCCTATGCTTTAAGTATTATCACCACTAAAGAAATTGACGCTAATTTGCTTAATGGAGCGATAGAAAGCAGGGTGGTGTTAGGCAAGAGAGTGTTTAAAGTAGAAGCTCATGGGTTTTATTTTAGAAACAATGCGACTAACAGCATAGACATAGAAATCACCAGTCTTTTAAGAGACAATCAATCGTTTCCTTTGACTAGCAGCGCTAAAACCAGTTTAAAAATACCTCCTAACGCCAAGATTAAAAAATCCACTCTTCTTGTTTTAAAAGGCGAGAACGCTGAAGAAGTGGCTAAGATTTTAGGCATTAGTAAAGAAGAATACCAAAAGCTAGAAAACACCGCTCAAACTAACGCTACCAATGACCCTATGTATGCCAACACGCCTTTTAGTAATGGCTCTGATAGTTCCGCTTACGGTAACAATCCTAATAGCCCTAGCAATAACGCTATCAATGGCAAAGATGGCGCAAATGGGAGTAATGGCTATGGGGCAAATGGCAACGATGGGGTAAATGGGAGCAGTGGGAGTAATGGTGCAAATGGGAGTCATTCAAATGATAATGCAATAGGCAGTGGTATTGATACAGATGGCGTGTTAGGGGTGGATGGAGTGAATAGCTCTAACTCTTCAAGTGGTGGCTCTGTAGGGGGCTATGAGAATAATTTCACTAATCATGGCTCTACTAACAATAGCACAGGAGGGTATGACAATTTTAATAATAATAGCTCAAGTGGTGGGGGGTTAGGGAATGGAGGGCTTTTCCCTATTCCTTTTGGTAATGGCGACACAAACAATTCCAATAATTCTACTAACACTACTAGCCCAACTAATGGCAGCAGTTCTAATAACGCCACCAATTCTAACTCGCAAGAAAACAATTACTCCAGCCGGTATTGTAAAGCGCCAGAGTTAAGCCCCAACAACACGATGAAACTAGATGTTATCGCTAAAGATGGCTCTTGTATTTCTATGAACGCTTTAAGAGATGACACTAAATGCGCTTATAGATACGATTTTGAAGCCGGTAAAGCCATCAAGCAAACGCAATACTACTATGTAGATAGGGAAAATAAAACGCAAAATATCGGTGGTTGTGTGGATTTACAAGGCGCTCAATACGCCATGCAACTTTACAAAGATGACAGCAAATGCGCCTTACAAACCACGAGCGATAAAGGTTATGGTATGGGGAAAACGCAAACCTTTCAAACTGAAATCGTGTTTCGTGGGATGGATAATTTAATCCATGTCGCTGTGCCTTGCAGCGATTATGCAAGGGTTCAAGACAGGATTGTTAGGTATGAAAAAAACGATAAAACCCAAACCTTAACGCCCATAATAGATCAGTATTACAATGATCCCAGTAACCCTAACAAGCAAGAGATTTTAAATCGTGGGATTGCCACCCAATTAAGCTCACAATATCAAGAATTTGCATGCGGTCAATGGGAATACAATGACGCTAAATTAGAAGCCAAAAGACCTACAATGCTAAAAAGCTATAACAAGCTTAATGGCGAATGGGTAGAAGTTACGCCCTGTAATTTTGAAGCAGGGATTAAAAGCGGTGCGGTTGTTAGCCCTTATGTGATGGGCGTGTCTAGCTCCAAAGTCTTAAGCGATATTACTACAAGCCATTATTTTAGGATAGAAAGGAAAAATTATGGTGAGAGAGAACAATGCCAAAAACCTTATGGAGTCAATCGTTGCCAACCTCAATATTTCCATACTGATCCTAGTATCACCGATTGGAGCGCCACTTACAAAACCACTACCACTCAAACCACTCAACCTTATTTACGCCCAGCCCAAGATAATGAAAGCCCCACAACCTATAATCTTATCACCACTCAAACCACCATCAACAGGACTCAAAGCGTTTTGAAAAACGAATTGCATTTGAGTAATGATTATTTGAAGTATGTAGAAATCCATCAAGGCTATTACAAAGATAATGACCTTAAACAATCGCAAGGCTATATTGATTGGACTAATTACTACCTCAATCAAAGTGAAGGCTTTTGCTCTCAATACAGCATTTGGAGTGAAAAAACAAAGATTGGCAAGAATTGGTATCATTGGCATGATAATAAAATCTCTTGCGCTCAAAGACTGATTTACAGGCCTTTTTAAGGATAGGGCATGAAAGCGTTAAAGACTTTTTTAAAAAAATCCCTTATTCTGTTACTAGTAATTGCTTTAAACCACTTAAATGCTGTGGCTATGGTTGTGGATAATCCTACGCAGAATATCTGGCAACAAGCAAAAGACGCTATAGACAAGTCTCGCTTTGTTCAACAGGTCAATCACTGAGCTGACCAAATCAAAAAATACCAAGAGATGATACAAGCCACTAAATCGCAACCTTGTGCTTTCAAGGCTTCGCATTGGTTTAAAAGGGCTTTTTTGGTGCTATAGCTTAATTTGTGCTTCTCGCTGCGATAATTCAAAAATTCTTCAAAAGCTGACCTTTCGCATTGGCTTAGGTGTTTGGTGTCTAAATTCCCTAAAATAGAGCTAAAAAAAGCACTAAAACGATTGAATAAACTAGAATTATAAATTTTAGAGCTTTTAAAAGAAGAATCACTAACAAGATTTTTACGATCGGATTCGTTTGAGTGAATTTGATTTTTTTGCACAAATTCTTGATCTGAAAAATTTTCACTCGAGCGTATATTTTCATGTTTATTTTTATTTTTTTCTTTTAAGGTAAACGCTGGAAAATAAGTGCTCATGGATTGAGCTTCGGTATTATCGGCGTTAGAGGCTTCTTTTTGGGGTTTTATCCATGAGTAATTATTTTCCTTGTGGATAGCGTCTTTTTTAGCTGGTTTTTGGGCTTGTTTTTCGCTTGGATTTTTAGAAAAATTCCCCATGATAAACCTGAAAAATTTAGTAAATGTGCCGTCGTTTTTTCGTTCCTTTTCAAATTCAATATAACCTAACTCTTTTAACTCGTTTAGGTATTTGTAAATCGTTTTTTCGTTCCTTTTGAATCGTTTGGCGATGTCTTCAATGCAAAGCTTAAACGAGGTTGCGTGCTTTTTGATATAAGCATAGATCGCTATGGCTATGTCAGAAACTCGCTCATCATCACAGATTTCATTTGAGATTTGCGTATAACCAAATTTCATCGGTTGTTTTAGGATGTAGTTCATTATTGATCCTTTGGAGTGGTTTTAACGCTTTTTAAAGCGTTTAAATAGGTGCATAAATCTTTGCCTAGATCGTTCAAGTAACAAACCTTGTAATAGTTGTTTTTCTTTTCTTTTTCTTTCTTCTTGTTGATGACCCACTGATCGCACAAGCCTTTTTTTTCAAGCTTGTTAAAGATCTTAAGCGTGTAATAGTAATCAATGTTGAGATCTTTGGAAATCTTGTCGGCTGTTTTAGGTAAATACGCTTGTTTAAAAAGCGCTTTCAAAACTTCTAAATCGATCGCTTTGAGTGGTTCTAATTCCATGTCACACCGCCTTTTTTTGGATTAAGATTGAATAGCTTGTTACGCGCTTATTCCTCACATTGCAAACGCTCGATCTAATCGTGTGCGTTTTTTGGAGTTTTTCTAATTTTTGGATGAAATCAAAAAAACTTAAATCCGTATTGCTTTCTTTGATCGTTTGGTAGGTTAGGTATTGAAAAATTTCCATGGTGTTTTCCTTTTTCATAGTATCCCCTTTGTAAATTTAGCCCTTTCTTTGTCTTGTTTAGGGATAAAGTGGCTGTAAGTTTTATAGGTGGTGTTTAGATCCTTATGCCCTAGCGTTTTACTCACCCACATGGGTTCTTCGCCCTGGCTTAACATTAAGCTTGCAAAAGTGTGCCGTGTGGTGTATAGCTTTCGATCTTTCAAGTTCAAGTCTTTTAAAAGCGCTTTGAAATGCCTTTGAAAAATGCTTGATCGCTTGGGCGCGTCTATGAAAACGAATTTTTTATTTTCCGGTTCGCTTTCTTTTAGTTCTTTTAGGATTTTTTCCACGGGTTCTAATAGATCCACTTCCCTAATGCTTGGTTTGTTTTTTGGGCTTGTGATTTGCCCTAATTCGTTCAAGGATTTATTAATAGTGATCGTTTTGTCGTTAAAGTCAATGTCTTCCCATTGTAAAGCTAATTGCTCGCCTGTGCGCATGCCGGTAAAAAACGCTACCACTAAAAACGCTTTTAATCGTAAGCTTGGTGCATTTTCTATGAGGGTTTTAACCTCTTCTAAATTAAAAGGCTCGATCGCTTGGGCTTCTTGCGCGTTTTTGAGCGTGATCGCATAATAAGGATTTTGATGTAAAAACCGCTCGCTTTCACAAAACGCTAAAAAGCTTTTTAAGTTAGCGTTGAAGTTGTGGATCGTGTTCTTTTTATAGAGTTGTAGCGTGGCTTGGTGGTATTGTGTGATCTTTTCTTTGGTGATTTTTTTAAGCTTATCGCTTTCTTTCAAGCCCATTAAGCTAAAAACGCTATTAAAAACATTTTCTAAAGAGTTGATACTCGTTTGTTTTAGCCCTATTTTTAACGCTAGAAAACGATTTAACGCCTGGAGTATGGTAATCTTTGATTGAACTCTATGCGTTTGTTTTTCGGCGAATTTAACGCGCTTATTAGCGTCTTTTACCGCTTCTAAACGATGGATAAAAGCTAAAATCTCTTTTAGGCTTTTTTCTTTGAAATATTCTAAAGCCGTGTTTGCATCCATTTTTAAGCAATCCGTAGCCTTTCTTAAGCTTACCCTAAAGCGTTTATTCTTGCTGTCGTGGTAGTTTAGCTGGAGTGTATCTATACCCTTGTAGGTTCGTTTGAATAAGGTAAATGTGTTTTTCATAACAAGCTCCTTAAAGCGTAAGCTGTAGCTAAAATCACGCTAAACGCTACCAATAAAACCCATTCAAAACGATCCGCCCTTTTCCCTAAAGGCTTGTTAAGTTTTTTTAGGTTTTTGTTAGGCTTCATTTTTGCCCCCTTTTTGGTAATCTTTATGTTTTGCTAAGCCTGGTTTAAAAGCTTCATTGCTTGGTTCGGCTCTTAAGTTGGAGTTGTTGGCTTGATTGGTTTGTAGGCGTTTTAGCTCGCTTGCTTGTGAGTTGTCTCTAAATGCGGTTATTTGCCTCTCGCTAAAGGCTTTTTTAGTTGGATTTAAGCGCCCTTTTTTAGCGCATGCTGTGGCTTTAAGTTTAAGCGCGCTTTGTTGCGTGGGATCGCTTGCGTTGGCATTCTCGCCTGTTTGCGTTCGCTCTTGCGTGTGGGCTTTAGCGTTAGCGCTTGATTGGTTGGTTGCGTTCTTTGGCGCGCCCTTTTTTAGCGCATGTATCGCTTGCGTGATCGCTTGAAGCTGGTTAAAGCCTGTTGCTGTCTCGTGTTCTTGTCTCATATTTTGAGGCTCCTTTCGTATTTTAACGCCCTTTTTTTCGGCGTTTGGTTAGTTTAAAATGCGTTAGCTTTTAAAAATGTTGTTTTGATTGTGAGACAAAAAGATTAACCCCCCGCTTGGGTATTTGAAAGCCCAAAATCGTTCGGTTTTTTCAAATAAGCTCGCTTGTGTGGGCTCTTAAAAAAGATTTTTGCTTTTGTGGTTTTTAGTGTTTTTAGCGTGTAGTTTTGTTGGATGTGTGAAATAAGCTATAATAAGCCCATTTTGAATACGAAGGATTATTTTAATAAGGACAATCAATGAGAGATAGTTTTCTTTTCACTTCTGAATCAGTAACCGAGGGGCATCCTGATAAAATGGCTGATCAGATCAGCGATGCGGTTTTAGATTACATTATTGAGCGGGATAAAAAAGCCAAAGTCGCATGCGAGACTTTAGTTTCTAACGGGTTTTGCATGATCACTGGTGAGTTAAAAACTTCTGTTTATGCCCCTATGCAAGAGATTGCAAGAGAAGTGGTTAAAAAGATTGGTTATACAGACGCTCTTTATGGCTTTGATTATAGAAGCGCGGCGGTTTTAAATGGCATTGGCGAGCAAAGCCCCGATATTAATCAAGGCGTGGATAGAGAAGATGGCGAGATTGGGGCAGGGGATCAAGGGCTTATGTTTGGTTATGCGTGCAAGGAGACTGAAACGCTCATGCCCTTACCCATTCATTTAGCGCACCAGCTCACTTTCGCTCTGGCTCAAAAGAGAAAAGACAACACTCTGCCTTTTTTAAGGCCTGATGGCAAGTCTCAAGTGAGCGTGCGTTATGAAAACAACAAGCCTGTAAGCATTGATACGATTGTCATTTCCACCCAACATTCCCCAGAAGTTTCGCAAAAACATTTAAAAGAAGCCGTGATTGAAGAGATCGTGTATAAGGTTTTACCCAAAGAATATTTGCATGACAATATCAAGTTTTTTGTCAATCCTACAGGGAAATTCGTTATCGGTGGGCCGCAAGGCGATGCGGGTTTAACAGGCAGAAAAATCATCGTGGATACTTATGGGGGGAGTTGCCCGCATGGCGGGGGAGCGTTTAGCGGGAAAGACCCTAGTAAAGTGGATAGGAGCGCAGCTTATGCGGCCCGCTATGTGGCTAAAAATTTGGTAGCGAGTGGGGTTTGCGATAAAGCGACCGTGCAGCTTGCTTATGCGATCGGGGTGATAGAGCCGGTGTCTGTTTATGTGAATACGCATAACACGAGCAAGTATTCAAGCGCGGAGTTGGAAAAATGTGTGAAATCGGTTTTCAAACTCACGCCAAAAGGCATTATTGAAAGCTTGGATCTGTTAAGGCCCATTTATTCGCTCACTTCAGCTTATGGGCATTTTGGGCGAGAACTAGAGGAATTCACTTGGGAAAAAACCAACAAAGCCGAAGAGATTAAAGCGTTCTTTAAGCGTTAAAAAAATGTTTTAAGGGTAATATTTTAAAAAATTTTTGTATAATCAACAATTCACAAGGAGTTTAAATTGAAACAAAGAACGCTGTCTATTATTAAACCGGATGCACTTAAAAAAAAAGTGGTAGGCAAAATCATTGATCGCTTTGAGAGTAACGGCTTGGAAGTGATTGCGATGAAACGCTTGCATTTGAGCGTTAAAGACGCTGAAAATTTTTATGCGATCCACAGAGAGAGACCCTTTTTTAAAGATTTAATAGAATTTATGGTTAGTGGTCCGGTGGTGGTTATGGTTTTAGAGGGCCAAGATGCGGTGGCTAAAAACAGAGATCTTATGGGAGCGACTGATCCCAAACTCGCCCAAAAAGGCACTATCAGAGCGGATTTTGCTGAAAGCATTGACGCTAATGCGGTGCATGGGAGCGATAGTTTGGAAAACGCGCACAATGAAATCGCTTTCTTTTTTGCCGCTAGAGATCTTTAAGATTTAAGGGCGTTTTAAGTTAAGCATGCAATTTGAAATGCGTAAAATCGCTTTTAATGCGCCTAAAGCGTTTTCTTTAGAGCATGAGGGAGTGGTTTTAGAGGGCGAAGTTGTGCGAGTGGGGGCGAAATTGTTCCGCTTGAAAGCGCGCCTTAAGGGTGAATTGATGCTTGTTTGCGATACAAGCGGTAAAGAGTTTAAAAAAAGCCTTGATGAGTCGTTGGTTTTGCATATTTCAGACGGGTTGTGGGATACGCAAAGCCAAAGTTTGGATTTTGATAATTTAGATGTTATTGAATCTTTCAATGGTTTTATTGATTTGAGCGAAATTTTACGCTCTGAAGTGGAGTCTATTAGATTAGACTACCATTATGCAGATTGAAGTTAAGGAGAATTTATGGCAGTACCTGATAGAAGAGTGAGTAAGACAAGAGCGGCAAAAAGGCGCACGCATTATAGCGTTAAGTTGGCTAAGCCCATAAAAGCTAAAGATGGCACTTGGAAGCTTCCCCACCACATTAACAAATTTACTAAAGAATACTAATATAAAAGCTATCTTTAATGATAGAAAGTATTTTAAATGATTGCAACGGATTGCAACAAGCCTTTTAAGGACGCATGATGAAAATTGTAATAGACTTAATGGGGGCTGACCATGGGGTTTTACCCATTATTGAGGGAGTCTCAAGGGCTTTAGAAAATAAGAGTTTTAGTGCGGTTTTAGTGGGGGATAAAGACAAAGCAACCCCTTTTATTTCTAAAGAGTTAGCTAGCAAAGTGGAAATGATCCACACGCAAGATTATATTAAAATGGAAGAAGCCGCCACCGAGGCGATCAAGCGTAAGGAATCTTCCATTTACTTGGGTATGGATATTTTGAAAAATGGGGCTGACGCTTTGATTTCAGCGGGGCATAGCGGAGCGACTATGGGTTTAGCCACCTTGCGTTTAGGGCGTATCAAGGGGGTTGAAAGGCCTGCTATTTGCACTTTAATGCCAAGCGTTGGCAAACGCCCTAGCGTGCTATTAGATGCGGGAGCGAACACGGATTGCAAGCCTGAATATTTGATTGATTTTGCTCTTATGGGGTATGAATACGCTAAAAGCGTGTTGCATTATGATGGCCCTAAGGTGGGTCTTTTGAGTAATGGCGAAGAAGATATTAAAGGGAACATGCTCGTTAAAGAAACGCATAAAATGCTAAAAGCTTACGACTTCTTTTATGGCAATGTGGAGGGGAGCGATATTTTCAAAGGGGTTGTGGATGTGGTGGTTTGCGATGGCTTTATGGGGAATGTGGTCTTAAAGACGACAGAAGGGGTCGCTAGCGCAATAGGCTCTATTTTTAAAGATGAAATTAAAAGCTCTTTTAAATCTAAAATGGGGGCTTTGATGCTTAAGAATGCGTTTAATATTTTAAAACAAAAAACCGATTACGCTGAATATGGGGGAGCACCGCTTTTAGGCGTGAATAAAAGCGTGATCATTAGCCATGGCAAGAGCAACGCTAGAGCGATTGAATGCGCGATTTATCAGGCTATTAGCGCTGTTGAAAGTCAGGTTTGTTTGAGGATCACTAAGGCGTTTGAGAGCTTGAAGCCTAGCGTTTCTGTGCCTCAAAGTGATCAGCAAGACGCTTAAAGATGACTATGTTAAGGGGATTGAATGGAATTTTACGCCTCTCTTAAATCCATTGCGATGCATGTTCCAAGCGAGCGTGTGAAAAATGCAGAGTTCCAGCAATTTTTGGATACCAGCGATGAGTGGATAGAAAAAAGGACCGGTATCAAAGAACGCCGTTTCGCTAACGATGAAGAAAAAAGCAGCGATTTAGGGGTAATAGCGGCTAAACAAGCCATAGAGAGAGCGCATTTAACCCCAAAAGACATTGATTTGGTGGTTGTAGCGACTTTAAGCCCTGATTTTTTAGCCATGCCTTCAACCGCTTGCGTGTTGAGCGCGAAATTAGGCATTGAAAACAAGCCGGCGTTTGATATTTCAGCCGCTTGCACGGGTTTTATTTATTTATTATCGGTGGCTAAGGCTTATGTTGAGAGTGGGATGTGCGAAAATGTGCTGATTGTGGGGGCGGAAAAAACGAGCAGCGTGTTAGATTTTAAAGATAGGGGGACTTGTATTTTATTTGGCGATGGGGCTGGGGCGTGCGTGATAGGCAGAACCAAGCGTTTAAAAGAGAGCGTTTTAGATGTGCAAATTTCAGCGAACGGGAATTTTTCTAATTATCTCTATACGCCAAGGACTCTAAAACCCACGCCCTTTAACGCTAAAGAAGAAGCTTTAGAGCCTTTTTTGCGCATGAAAGGCAATGAAGTGTTTAAACTAGCGGTAAAAACGCTTTTAAAAGATGTGGAAATGATCTTAGAAAAAAACGCTCTCAAACCTGAAGATGTGCGCTTGTTTATCCCGCATCAAGCTAATTTTAGGATCATTCAAGCGGTGCGAGAGCATTTGGATTTTAAAGATGAGCAAGTGGTTTTAACCGTGCATAAATACGGCAACACTTCAGCAGCCAGTATCCCTATGGCCATGTGTGAAGCTTATGAAGAGGGGCGTTTGAAAAAGGGCGATTTAATGCTTTTAGACGCTTTTGGTGGGGGATTGACTTGGGGTTCAGCGTTGGTGTATTTTGGAGGAAGTTAAGAAAAGATTGAAGGAATATTTTGATGAAAAAGGTTGTTTTTTTATTGTTAGTCATGCTAGGGGGTTTAGAAGCGCAAAGTACTTATTGTAGTGATCATTGTGAAGGCACGCCAGATAGCCGTATCCCTCCTATGGAGTTTCATTTTAGTTTTGTGCATTCGGTGAAATATTACTTGCAAGATCCGCAAGAGCGCGATCACAAGCTTAAAAAATGCCACAAAGCCTTTGATTCGACTCTTAAGGTTAATTTTATTACGAAGTCTTTTAAAAAGGATTGCAAGCATGCACAAATGGCTTTAGAGCAAGCTCAAAAAGGGACTCCATAAAAGGGGTTTCTTTAAGGATTTTATTTCTTATAGCAGAAATTATTTTTAAAGTAAAAGACGAATAATGTTTAAAGGCATTCTAGTCTTTTTAATACCTATTGTTATTATTGGGTTAGTATTAACAGCTATTAGAGCTACCATAATGGCATTTAAGGGCGAGATACTGACGATGAAGTTGAGAGTGATGGGTTTTTTAGTAGAATATGGGATAAATTCGTTGAATATCTCGGCTCTATTCTAGTTGCTATAATAATGTTTTTTCCTTATATAATTGGTCCAATTATTGTCATAATATTTATACTTATCTGAGTTAGGTTATATAAGCTTCTTTAACTTTATAAGATAAATAACTGACTATTATAATAGTCGGTTATACTCATCCTTTTGTTATTTTTTATATTTTTTTGAACCCAATTCTTCCAATGATTAGTAGCGTCTCAACCAAAAACTCAACCAACAACCCATTGAGAACCCAATATAGAAATTAATATTTTTTAGTCTGTTTTTTAAAAAAGGGGGCTTTGGTTGCTTGGTTTGATAGCAAAACTCTTAAGGGGATAGGAGGATATTTTGTGCTTTAATACCCCTTTAACCCCCCAACTAAATCCCCCCTAACCCTCTAAGACCGCATTACAAGAAGCTATCCGTTTGCTACGAAAACTTTTATATTAAAAAATGTTTTTAGCATTTTTAAATTTTATCCCCAACACCCCATTAGAACAAAAACCAAATTTCTATTTGGAAAATTTATGGTAATACTCGCCCTTGTCCGTGATGATTTTAACTTCTAACAATTGGTTAGGTTTGCAATCTAAGCGGTAAAATATCTGTTGTGAATACTTTAATTCATGATCAAAGAGTTTTTCTTTTTTAAACTTATCGCCCAATTTGGGTTCTACTTTTTTAGTCGCTTCGCATGAATTTCCCCTATTGACAATAAGATTTTTAATCACCACCGGTTCATCGTTCATAGAAGTGATGCTTAAAAGACTAGAATCCGTCATTTTCCCCATGAGTTTCCCCCCAGTCGCGCGATAATCCAGCTTGAAATCCAAATCCTTTGCCCCCACATAAACACCGCTTATCATCAGCAAGCTCAAACACATTTTTTTAAACATCAAAATCCTTTCAATAATAGTATTTGTGGGGTATTATAATCAAATTTGATATATTCTTTTTTAATCGTTTGTTGCGTTTAGTTTTTGATCAAGTTTGTAGCCCATGCAACCCATTTGAATAATTTTAAAAAATTTCTTTTTGTTTGTTTTTCTACCGCATCTTCTCCGCCATACAAAAGCCTTGTTTTGAACGCCATGCTCAATTCCATTCGCTTATTTCCAGCGTATTTTTTTCTATCGTTTGTGCTGAAACAATCTTCAATTTGCTTGAAACGCCTGTTGCAATCTGAGAGTTGTAGGATTGTGATGGGATTACCCAAATCTTCATTAGCCCTTTTAAATCGTTCGCTCGTTGCTTGTTGGTTAAAAACGCATTTTCTGTCATCGTCTGTCAAAACAATAGGGTGATTGTCTAACTCGCAGAGTTTTTGAATGGTTTCTTTCATCTTGTTTGGATTGTTTTTAAGCCCTGAAATGGGTAAGAAAGTGAAAGGAATGGGGTTGTCTTTGTATTCTTTGTAACGCAAATACAATTTAAAAGCGCTCAAATAACAATAATCCGTGATGCCTTCTACAAAGATGATTCGGTGTTTTTGGGGGTTATGAAAAACATGCTGACCCACCCCTAAAGAGCGTTTGATTTTATCCAAAGCGTCGGAGTCTTTGCCTGCATTATTTAAGGGATAGTTAAAGTGATTCTTAATCGCAGAACCTTCTGTTTCTTTTTCCACAATCCTTATTTCATCTAAATGATCCGTATCCACTAAAAAGGGGTCATGGGTGGCTAAAACAAAAGTAACATGATTTTTATGAGCGTATTCTTTTAAAAATTTCCTAAACTCCTTTCTGGCTGGCACGCTCAAATGAGTGGCTGGCTCGTCCATGACATAGATAATATTCTTGTTAAGGCTAAAATGTGATCCCACATTATAAAGAAAACCAAACATGAAATTAAACGCCCATTGGAAGCCTGTGCTTTGCTGGCTTAAGATGATTGGCTCATTTTGATTATCAGATTTTCTGCAATCATGAATTTCAAGTTTTATTTCATATGCCGTAGATTCCTTTGAATAATCATAAAATTTATTGTTGTGCCGGACACGAATTTTTAATTGGTAACTATCTTGGGGACTATCTTCAGCGATCGCTAAAAGCTTGTTAAATTCTTTTGTGATTAAAGAATTTATTTTTAATTGCATGTTGTATTCCAAGATTTCTGCAATATTTTCTAATATTTCTGTAAAATTTACTTTAAATAAAAGGTGGCTTGTGTCTTTTTTAAAAAATTCAAATTGACATACATTGTTATTGCATTCGCCTTTTACTTCAGTTGAAAGATATTTTGATTGTTTGATCTCTTTTTGATCTCTTTCTTGTAAGTATTTTTCAGGGATATTGAACGATTTTTCAGAATCATAAATTTCTAAATCATTATTCTTATCAAACATTATTATTTGTAACGCTTGACCATCTTTTAAAATGCTCCCAAAAAAATTCCAAATTGCATTAGGGTGAAAGTCCATTTTCCTAAATAATGAATTTCTAAAGAACCAATCCGATTGGTTAAATTCAGAAGGGGAAGAATAACCAAAGAGAGTGAATAATGCAGTCTTAAGGTCATTATCTGTGATTTTTGGCTCTTTGTATTCTTTCATGATTGGCACGAATTTTTCAAATTGATGAGATAAACCATTATTTAGATGAAAGTTAAACGCTGTATAGGGGTTACACTCTCGGCAATATTCTGCGAACTCAGAAACATTTTTGCTTTGTTTGAATTTTTCCTTGTTTGCTTCAAATTTATCCTTGATTTCACCAATATTTTTAGGGAACAAATAAATGCCACTCTCATTGTCTAAAGTTTTTATGTCTTCCCACAGAAATTTTCTTGCTGATTTCAAAAGATCATCGTATTGGTATCGCCTAATTTTTGAATTTGATAACAATTCCATTTTTTCCAAATAAAACTGACACATCATGGATTTAATATCTTTAGACTCGTCGCTAACAACATGGCTTGCTATATATTTTTCGCATATTTGTTGGATATTATCCAACAAAACATCATAATTAAACTTTAGCGTTTTTTGATTTTTGCAGTCATTTTCAATTTCTTTTATCCATGATTCTTTTTTTAGTTTAAAACCCTCTCTGATTTCATCAAGGTTTTTTAAAGAATTTTTAATTCTCTTTTTAAGGCTGATTATATTTGATTGGAATGTTCTAAATTGCCGTTTAAAATTTTCATTGATAGGGTATTTTTCATCTATCTCTTTAATAATATCATTCACTTCAATAATATCATTCACTTCAGTTTTTAGTGTGAATTTTGTATTAAAGTCGGTAGTCTTAAAAATTTCATCTAAACTTTTTAGCTTTTTTAAGATGCCTTCATTTTGTGGTTTGATTTCACCTTCACTAAATCCTTTAAAATGAGCATAAATTTTTGCTAATTGATTTTGTTTGTGTTGCCCCATGACGAAAAATTCATCTGTGTTGTATTTTTTATTAGGCGTATTGCACTTTATGATTTCTTTAATGCACTGACAAAAATTTTTAACCAATTGATTGTTGCCACTTAAATGTTTGATTAATTTTTTGAAAAGCAGATTATTGGTTGCGTTGGCATATTCAGTTACAAGCTCGCTCAATTTTAATTTATCTTTATAAAAATCTAAAAATGATTCTAATAAATTGTAAGAAGCTATAAGATTTATAAAATCACTCACAAAAGTGCAAATATTTGAATAGTCGTCATTGTTAATGGGAATAGAAACGAAGTTACTGCATTGTTCCCCTAAAGCTTCTACATGTTTTTCAAAAGGATAGCTGATTAGCGTTTTTGATAATTCCTTTAATCCCTTATTAACTTCCTTAGATTGGATTCTCAAATCCACGCAAGAAAAATCTGTGATTTTGTGATCAAGGATTGTTTCTTCTTCTAAACTTAAAAGGGTGTCTTTTTCATGGTCTTTGAAATAATCTTCCTCCCCACAAAGTTTAATATCCGTATCATTAAAGATTTTCAAAGCTTCTAAAACATTGCTTTTACCGACATTATTTTCCCCCACTAAAACCACCAACCCTCCATGTTTTTCATCAAAACTTGAATTTAAAAGCAATTTGGTAGGCGAGTTTTTACCCAAATTCCTAAAATGGTGCAATTTCAAAACACGCTTATGAAGTTTCATGCCTTATCCCTTATCTTTTTTTAAAAACTCAATTTATAATGCAAAATTAAACAAAACATGCTATAAAGAAAATCCAAATACTATCATTTTAAGGATTAAAATGCTCACCCAAGAAGACGTCTTAAACGCGTTAAAAACGATCATCTACCCTAATTTTGAAAAGGATATTGTCAGCTTTGGTTTTGTTAAAAACATCACCTTGCATGACGATCAATTAGGGCTTTTAATAGAAATCCCCTCAAGCTCTGAAGAAACGAACGCGATTTTAAGGGAAAATATCTCCAAAGCGATGCAAGAAAAAGGCGTGAAAGCTTTGAATTTGGATATTAAAACCCCGCCTAAACCGCAAGCCCCAAAGCCCACCACTAAAAATCTGGCTAAAAACATCAAGCATGTGGTCATGATAAGCTCAGGTAAGGGCGGTGTGGGTAAAAGCACCACCAGCGTGAATTTAAGCATCGCTTTAGCGAATTTAAACCAAAAAGTGGGGTTATTGGACGCTGATGTGTATGGCCCTAATATCCCTAGAATGATGGGTTTGCAAAACGCTGATGTGATCATGGATCCTAGCGGTAAAAAACTCATTCCTTTAAAGGCTTTTGGCGTTTCTGTGATGAGCATGGGGCTTTTGTATGATGAAGGGCAGAGTCTCATTTGGAGAGGGCCCATGCTCATGCGAGCGATTGAGCAGATGTTAAGCGATATTATTTGGGGGGATTTAGATGTTTTGGTGGTGGATATGCCCCCAGGAACAGGCGATGCGCAGCTCACGCTAGCCCAAGCCGTGCCTTTGAGTGCAGGAATCACCGTTACCACGCCTCAAATCGTGAGTTTAGATGACGCTAAACGGAGTTTGGACATGTTTAAGAAACTACACATTCCTATTGCAGGGATTGTAGAAAATATGGGGAGTTTTGTGTGCGAACATTGCAAGAAAGAGAGCGAGATTTTTGGCTCAAATTCCATGAGTGGATTATTAGAGGCTTATCACACGCAGATTTTAGCCAAGCTCCCTTTAGAGCCTAAAGTGCGTTTAGGGGGGGATAAGGGCGAACCGATTGTGATTTCTCATCCCACTAGCGTAAGTGCTAAGATTTTTGAAAAAATGGCAAAGGATTTGAGCGCTTTTTTAGATAAGGTGGAAAGGGAAAAACTAGCCGATAATAAGGACATCCAGCCCACGCAAACGCATGCTTGTTCGCATTAGTTTTGAAAGACCGCTTTTTTAAGAAAATACCGCTTGACTTAGCGTCAAGCCCTTTTGTGTTAAATTTTAAAAAATACTTTTAGCATTTTTTTAACCAATCGCTTCACTTTTTGTTTGGCTTTAAAAAGCAAAAATTCTATAAGGAGTTTAGAAGAAAGCCTGGGCAGAAGAAATTCAAAAGAATGCCGTTTGCCTGAAAAAGACAGGATTTTATTAAGAGCGTGGATTTCTTTATCCCTGTTTTGAAGGGATTCAAAGAGGTGATCCAAAAAAGGAGCGTTAAAATAGGCGTCTTTAAACGGCGTTTGAATCAACGCTTCATGCCATTTTTTCGCGCCAATGACGCTGAAGAGCTTCCAGGGTTTATCGCCCCAAAAATGCAGCATGCGCGCTTCTTCAATGCTGGGGAATGAGGGCGTATCAAGGAAACTAGGGTGGGCATTGTATGAATAAGGCAATTCTAAAATCCTACCACGGCACACAAAACACAGAGCATCTTGATCGGTAAATAAAAGTTTTTCATTTTTCAAAAGGAAAAATCCAATCAATTGGTTTTCAAGATTTTCTTTACGCCATGATTTTAAATTTAAGGCTAAAAACCCGGCGTTAAAGTAGTTGTCAAAAAGGATTTGAGCTTCTTTTAAATTAGGGAAAGCGTCAGCGACACCAATGGTTTTTGCACGCATTTGGCGTAATTCGTATAAATCCTTAGCCGAATTCCTGTTCATAGCGATCAAATCTTTTTCTCTCGCAGCCCCAAAATAATGATCATCAAGGGGGATAAAAAAGCTCTCGCTAATATCGCCCACAAACAAAGTATCCACATCAAACATGATCATCTTTTCGTATTGGGGGAAAAGAGAAGCGAAAAAGAAACGGCACATGATCATTTTAGAAAAGCGTTTTTGCGAAAAAGAATTGAGTTTTAAATACAATTTTTTAATTTCATTAGCTATTAAAGGATCAAGCTTATCATAATTATGGCGTGGTTCTAATTCTTTATCAGTAATATCCAAAAACTCTATGCTAGAAAAAGCGCTAAAAGGAGCGATCGTTTCTTCTAATTTGGCTATATTCTCTGGGCTTAAACCCTCCACCAAACAATGGATTTTATAAAAGAGTTTTACTCTCTCTCTCTCTCGTTTGGCGTTTGCTAGCATGGAAAATAAGCTCACGCTAGCAGGGATACAATAATTGTTATCAAAAGTCACGACAATAGGGACAATCTCTTGCATGCACAATCCTTAAATCTTTAAATTGAATCCGCTTTTTGTAAAAAGGGGGGTTTGTGATTTTATCGTTTTTTTTTTTTTTCAAAACTATAATGAGAGAGCGGCTTGCGAGTTTGTTTCATGGCATAATATCAGAATTCAATAAAAAAGGTGTTTGATAAAAGGGTGCTTAATCAAAAAGTTTGGCTAGGGTTTTTAGCTTTGAATGGGGTTTTTCTCAACGCTTTTGAGTATCAAATCAGCGCGAGAGTGGGATCATTTTCGCGCATCGCTTTCAACCAGTCGGTTATCAATTCAAAAAAAGGGATTTATCCTACAGGGAGTTATGTAACCACTACTGGGGCTTTACAAGTTGATTCTAGTTTGCTCCCTAAAGGGATTGAAAACCACAAACTGGGTTTTGGGGTGGGGGGCGAAATAGGATCGTTAGCTTATGATTCCACGAAGTTTTTGATTGATGAAGCCAACCCTAAGGCGGGGTTTCAGCCGGCGAACTGGTATTACATGGGGCGATGGGAGGGCTATTTGATGCAACACAGCCAAAATTGGACCAGAGAGCAAAAGGCGCAAAACGCCAGGCCTTATGTGTTATACAATTTGTATTTAGATTATCAATATAAGGATATTTTTGGGATTAAATTAGGGCATTACCCCTCTAAAGCTTTGTTTTTGAGCGGGTTTAATCAAGGGTTTGAGCTTTTTTACCGGTGGAAAAAGTTTAGGATAGAGTGGTTTAGCACCTTTGGAAGGGCTTTAGCTAATGAGCAATCCATTAGAGATTTTTACGCTCCTGTCAATTACAAGCAAAAAACCAACTACGGCATGCACAATTTAAACCTCATTTACGAAAATAAATACATTAGGGTCGTGCCTTTTATTTGGTTTTACCCTAAGAATTTTAACGCTCCTGGATTTGAAATCACCCATGATACAAAGTCTTATTGGAAATCTGGTTGGCGCATCCAAACGACTTTTTACGCATGGTTCCCCCTTTATAGCGATTATTTGTCTAAAGATTATTACAGAGCTTCGTTAATAGGGAAAAAAAGCGCGAGTTTGTTTGTGTTTCAAAGGGTGCATTTTCGATCTTATCGTTTTGGCTGGAGCGTGTATAAGAATTTTGGGAACGGGAGCGCTCAATTAGGTTGGAACGGCTCACCAGTGGATCCTTTTTATGACACTAAAGATGACACCCCTTATGAAGACGCTTATTCCAATTTTTACAACGCTAATTCCATGACCATTAACGCTTTTATAGGGAAGAGTATTAAGAATCTTTTGGTGCAATTGTATGGGAAATTGACCTATTCCCCAAGGGCTGATTCGCAAAGCTTAGGGGTTACTTTTAAATACAACCTTAAAAAACATATCTATTTAATGCTAATGTTTAATGGCTATCAAATCACGATGCATAAGGGTTATAAGGTAGGGTTTTTTACAAGCGGTTATAACCCTGATTTCGCTCAAACCATTCAAGATAGAAGCTATTTTATGAGCTCTATGAGTTATCGTTTTTAAAAAATTAAACATTCTTTCATGTTATTTTTTAAGCCTTAGCATACCCCTTTTAAGCGCGCTTTTATTGTATAATCTTAAAAATTTTATTAAAGGAAAAGATCAATGTCTAATCAAGAATACACCTTCCAAACTGAAATCAACCAGCTTTTGGATTTGATGATCCACTCTTTGTATTCTAATAAAGAGATTTTTTTAAGGGAGTTGATTTCTAACGCGAGCGACGCTTTGGACAAGCTGAATTATTTAATGCTAACCGATGAAAAACTAAAAGGGCTGAATATCACGCCTGGCATTCATTTGAGTTTTGATAGCCAGAAAAAAACCTTAACGATTAAAGATAATGGTATAGGCATGGATAAAAACGATCTCATCGAGCATTTAGGCACGATCGCTAAATCAGGCACGAAGAGTTTTTTAAGCGCTTTGAGTGGGGATAAGAAAAAAGATAGCGCACTGATTGGCCAATTTGGCGTGGGCTTTTATTCAGCGTTTATGGTAGCGAGTAAGATTGTCGTTCAAACCAAAAAGGTAAATAGTAATCAAGCTTATGCATGGGTGAGCGATGGTAAGGGCAAGTTTGAAATCAGCGAATGCGTCAAAGAGGAGCAAGGCACAGAAATCACCCTCTTTTTAAAAGATGAAGATTCTCATTTTGCGAGCCGTTGGGAGATTGATAGCGTTGTTAAAAAGTATTCTGAGCATATCCCTTTCCCTATTTTTTTAACTTACACCGATACGAAATACGAGGGCGAAGGGGACAATCAAAAAGAAATTAAAGAAGAAAAATGCGATCAGATCAATCAAGCGAGCGCTTTATGGAAAATGAATAAGAGCGAGTTAAAAGAAAAGGATTACAAAGACTTTTACCAATCGTTTGCGCATGATAACAGCGAGCCTTTAAGCTATATCCACAATAAAGTGGAAGGCTCTTTAGAATACACGACGCTTTTTTATATCCCTAGCAAAGCGCCCTTTGATTTGTTTAGGGTGGATTATAAAAGCGGGGTCAAGCTCTATGTTAAACGGGTGTTTATCACTGATGATGACAAAGAATTACTGCCGTCTTATTTGAGGTTTGTTAAAGGCGTGATTGACAGCGAAGATTTACCCTTGAACGTGAGCCGTGAAATCTTACAGCAGAATAAGATTTTAGCCAATATCCGTTCGGCTTCAGTGAAAAAGATTTTAAGCGAAATTGAAAGGCTGAGCAAGGATAACAAGAATTACCATAAATTCTATGAGCCTTTTGGGAAAGTGTTAAAAGAAGGCTTGTATGGGGATTTTGAAAACAAAGAAAAACTTTTAGAATTGTTGAGATTTTATTCCAAAAACAAAGGAGAATTGATTTCTTTAAAAGAATACAAAGAAAATTTAAAAGAAAATCAAAAAAGCATTTACTACCTTTTAGGCGAAAATTTAGATTTACTGAAAGCGTCCCCCATTTTAGAAAAATACGCTCAAAAAGGCTATGATGTTTTGTTATTGAGCGATGAAATTGATGCGTTTGTGATGCCAAGCGTGAATGAATACGATAAAACGCCTTTTAGAGACGCTAGCCATAGCGAGAGCTTGAAAGAGCTTGGTTTGGCAGAAATCCATGATGAGGTAAAAGATCAGTTTAAAGATTTAATCAAAGCGTTTGAAGAAAATCTTAAAGATGAGATTAAGGGCGTAGAGCTTTCTGGTCATCTCACTTCAGCGGTGGCTTTAATAGGCGATGAACCAAATGCGATGATGGCTAATTGGATGCGTCAAATGGGGCAAAGCGTGCCTGAAAGCAAGAAAACTTTAGAATTAAACCCTAACCATGCGATTTTGCAAAAACTCTTAAAATGCGAAGATAAAGAGCAGTTGAGCGCTTTTATCTGGTTGCTTTATGATGGGGCGAAGCTTTTAGAAAAAGGGGCTTTAAAAGACGCTAAAAGTTTTAACGAGCGTTTAAATAGCGTGTTATTGAAGGCGTTGTAGGGGTTAAAAAGCGGTCTTTGGGGGATTTAGTTGGGGTTGTAGGGGAAAATTATTTCAAAATACCCCTATTCTCTTAAGAGTTTAAAACCAAGTAACTAAAACCCTATTTTTTTAAAATATAAAAAGCGTAAAAGTTAGCTAAACGCAGCGTTTAGCTTAACTTCATTGAAATTAAAGTTCTATTTTTAATTCCTTAA
Source organism: Helicobacter pylori (assembly GCF_014496965.1). Lineage (GTDB taxonomy): Bacteria > Campylobacterota > Campylobacteria > Campylobacterales > Helicobacteraceae > Helicobacter > Helicobacter pylori_CZ. Next base: position 34,015 of record NZ_JACTCR010000011.1, read on the forward strand.
GAGCGTCGCATGCTTCTTTAACGCTTGATTTGCAGCCTTTTTTAAAGTTTTCTACCGCTTGCTTTTCGTCCTTTGCTGTACCTTGGGCGTTGTATTGCATAACCCCTAAATTATAACACCCCCTACCATCTTTTAATTCGCATGCTTTAGAATAACGAACGATAGCCTCCTTAAAATTCTTTGCCACACCATACATGTATCCTGCATTAATACACCCGGGGCTGTCTTTTAAATCGCAAGCTTTTTCATACAAATCAAGAGCCTTTCTTAAATCCTTAGGCGTGCCTACGCCATAATGGTGTAGGCTTCCTAATACCGTACACCCTTCAGCATGGTTCAATTCACAAGATTTAGAGTAATATTGTGAGGCTTTTTTGGCGTCTTTAGAAACGCCTTGTCCGTTATAGTATAAATTTCCTAGTAGGCGACACCCATAACCATCATTTAATTCACAACCTTTAGTGTAAAATTGAATGGCTTTTTTCAAGTCTTTTCCCACTCCTTTCCCTTCTTCATAAAACGCCCCTAAAAAAACACACCCAAAACCTTCTTTTAACTCACACGCTTTTTCAAAATGCGCTTTAGCTTGAGTGAAATCTTGTTTCTTCACGCTTTCTATACCTAAATTAACAAGTTCTTTAGCGTCTGGCTCTGCCATTAACCATCTCAAACACAACGCACCCAAACACAAGACCCCAAAAAGGGTTTTTTTAACACTCCCTAGCATGTATATCTCTTATTAAAAAAATGTAATCCTTTATAATTATAATCAAATATTGACGATTAAAGCCTTATTGAATACCCTTTTATTGATGAAATAAAGAAAATGATTGAGAATTGCTTCTCTTTTAAGCACGTTCCAACGCTTGAGCTGGATTGCCATGCGATAGGGGATACTAGTGAGAAGCTGTATTAAAAGAGTTTGTTTTAAAAAGCTGATTGAGCCACCACTCCTTTAAGAAGTGGCTTGGTAAGACTTTAAAGTAATCTAAAAAACATGGAGAATATTGCTATAGCAAGTTTTGGTTATTTTGTCAAGCATTGTCCCACTCTTATAACAAGGTTGCAACAAATGGGTTGCAAGCGCACTTAAAGCTTGAGCTGGTATCGGCTAAAAAGGCGTTGGCGTTAAAAACAAAAACCCACTTAAAACGATTACTTTATTTCATTTATTTTTCGATCAAGCCCTCCAAAACCCCCAAAAACACTTTTTCTAAAAGCTCTAGTTCCTTCAAGCTCACCCTTTCATCAATGGCGTGGATCCTGTCGTTAATAACGCCAAACTCCACCACTTCTATGCCATGAGTGCTAAAAAATCGCGCATCGCTCGTGCCGCCTTTGGTGTTTAAAAGGGGAGTGGTGTGGCATGTTTTTAAAATATTTTCTTGTAAAACGCTGGTAAGCTTTGAATGGGAAGCCGTGATGAAGGGCGAACTGCTTGATTCTAATTCTAAAGTATAAGGCAAATCTTTCAAAACTTTTTCTAAATATTCTTTCAAACTCTCTTGGGTGGTTTTTAAAGAATGGCGCGCATTAAAGGTAATTTCTACGCTCGCTGGAGTCACATTATTAGCCCCTAACCCTGCATGCAAGTTGGTGATGACTAATTTTGAAGGGTCAAAACACTCATCGCCATTGTCTAAATGAACTCCTGAAATTAAGGGCAAAACCGAAGCGAGCGTATCAATAGGGTTTTGGCATTTTTGCGGGTAAGCCACATGCCCTTGAACGCCTTTTAAAATGAGTCTGCCATTAATAGAGCCTCTTCGGCCAATTTTGATGCTATCGCCTAAGACTTTTTCGCAAGTGGGTTCAGCCACAATCGCCATATGGGGCAGCAAATCCTTTTCTTTGAGTTTTTCTAGCATAAGCCTAGTGCCAAAAATCCCCGGCCCTTCTTCATCGCTCGTGAGTAAAACAGAAAGCATGAAAGGGGTTTTAGGGTTAAATTGTAAGCTTGCGCTCAAAAACGCCCCCACGCCCCCTTTCATGTCTTGCGCCCCACGGCCGTATAAAAACCCTTCTTTAATGATGGGCTTAAAGGGATCGCTTTGCCAGTTGTTCCCAGGAGGCACGACATCAATATGCCCTGCAAAGCAAAAATGCAAGGGTTTGGTATTCTCTTTTGCATGCTTTTCTTTTGCATTCTCTTTGGGGGGGTTAAAAATGCGGTATAAAAAAAGGTTTTTCACGCCATTTTCCCCACACTCTAGAGCTTTAAAAGTAGGAAAAAGCGATTTAATGTATTCAAAAATACCGCATTCTTTGGGCGTGATGGTGGGGTAGCTGATGAGCTTTTGGGTGATTTCTAAAGCGTTCATTAAAAATCCTTTAAGAGTTTTTTCGCAAATGGATGTATAAATGCAAAACATCTAAATTCGCCGGGGTGATCCCGCTGATTTCTGAGGCTTCAAAAAGGCTTTTGGGGCGGAATTTTTCTAACTTTTCTACCGCTTCTAGGCTTAAGCCTGGAATGCCTTTAAACACAAAACCTTTAGGGATAGAAACTTTGAGCATGCTATCCATTTTAGCGATATTTTCGTGTTGCTTTTCAATATAAATATTATATTTGCATTCAATTTTAATTTGCTCTAAAACCCGCTCATTCAAAGGCGTTAAAAAGCTGAAAAAGGAGCGCATTTTTTCTAGATTAAAACTATCGCGCGCTAACAAACTAACGCCATCAACCTTGTCATTGATAGGGTTTTCGTCTAATGCATTCAAGCGTTTTAACACTTCTTTACTGGGGGTAAGGACGCATTCTTTAAGGCGTTTGAGATTGTCTTGTATTTCTTGTTGGTCTTTTTTCAATCCCTTATAAAAATCCTCTTCCATAAGCCCTAAACGATAGGCATGTTCGCCTAATCTAAAAAGCGTGTTGTCCTCTCTTAAAAGCAAGCGGTATTCGGCTCGGCTGGTAAACATTCTGTAAGGTTCATTCGTGCCTTTAGTCACCAAATCATCAATCAAAACGCCGATATAAGCTTCATTGCGCTTTAAAATAAAGGGGTCTTGATTCTTTAAAGCTAATACCGCATTAATCCCAGCCATAAGCCCTTGAGCCGCCGCTTCTTCATAGCCGGTAGTCCCATTGATTTGCCCGGCCAAATAAAGCCCTTTGATTTTTTTGGTTTCTAAAGTGTGGGTTAGTTCCGTAGGCTGGATAAAATCATACTCTATCGCATAGCCATAGCGCGTGATGAGCGCGTTTTCTAAGCCTTTGATAGAATGAATGACCTTTTCTTGCACATCTAGGGGCAAAGAGGTGCTTAAGCCGTTGATATAATATTCGCTTTTATGGATGGTTTGAGGCTCTAAAAACAGCTGGTGGCGTTCTTTTTCACTGAAGCGGTTGATTTTATCTTCAATGCTAGGGCAATACCTTGGGCCTATGCCTTCAATTTGACCGCTAAATAGGGGGGCTCGGTGGAAATTATCCCTAATGATTTGATGGGTAATAGGGTTGGTGTAAGTGATGAAACATGAGAGTTGGGTGGGGTTAAAATCTTTGGTTTTATAGCTAAAATAGGGAGGGTTTGTGTCCCCAAAATGCTCTTCTAAGCCTTCAAAATCAATGCTATTGCCTGCCACTCTTGGGCAAGTGCCGGTTTTTAACCTTTCTGCCTTAAAGCCAAGCTCCCTTAAATTCAAGGCTAAAGAATTAGAAGCGTTTTCCCCAAAGCGCCCGTTTTGGTTTTGGTGCTCGCCAATATGCACCACCCCTTTTAAAAAAGTGCCTGTGGTGATGATCACTTTTTTAGCCTTATAAGTGTTATTAATGTTCGTGGTTACGCCCACTACCTCATCGTTTTCAAGGATTAAACTTTCGGTCATTTCTTGAGAGACGCTCAAATTAGGGGTGTTTAAGACAAGATTCCTTGCAAAAATGCGGTAAGTATCCATATCAATTTGCGCTCTAGTCCCCCTAACCGCCGGCCCTTTAGAAGCGTTTAGCACACGGTATTGCAAACCGCTATGATCCGTAATAATCCCCATAGCCCCCCCTAACACATCCACTTCTTTAGTCAAATGCCCTTTACCCAAGCCTCCAATAGCTGGATTACAGCTCGCTAAACCGATCGTGTCTATGAGCATGGTGATTAAATGCACTCTAGCCCCCATTTTGGCTGCAATCAAGCTCGCTTCAATGCCTGCATGCCCCCCACCAATCACTAAAATATCACTTTCTTTTACCACTTCTTTTCCTGTTTTGATATGATTTTTCTAAAATCTTAGTTTTGAAAAAGTTTTATTGTAGCATGGAGGTTAGTAATTTTAAAGGGTAAAACAACATGGAAAATCATTCGCATGCCAATACGCATACAGATACGCGCGCCGATGATAAAAACACTAAAATCGTGCGCTTGTTGGGGTTAATAGGGGGGGCGTTGATCGCGCTTATTATCTATTATGCGCTTAATTCTCAACTGCCTCATATTGTAGAAGAAATCCCCAAGCTTAATTCCTTAAATTATAAGGCGATGCCTGTTGTGGCTGGGGTGGCTGTTTTAATGGGGATATGGTGGATGACTGAAGCCATTGACCTGCCCGCAACCGCGCTTTTACCTTTAGTGCTTTTTAGCGTCTTTAGCGTGGATCAATTCGCTAGCGTTAGCTCTTCTTACGCATCGCCGATTATCTTTCTTTTTATGGGAGGGTTTATTTTAGCTTTAAGCATGCAAAAATGGAACTTGCACACGCGCATCGCTTTAAGCATTATTTTATTAGTAGGCACAAGCCCTAGGAGGTTGATTTTAGGTTTCATGATAGCTACAGGCTTTCTGTCTATGTGGGTGAGCAATACCGCAACGGCGGTGATGATGCTCCCTATTGGCATGAGCGTTTTGCAATTAGTCGCTAAACTTGTGGGCAAAGAAAACGCCTCTAATTCATGGCATCAAAAAGAAGAAATCACCAAAGTGCATGGGGGTATTATGGGCAATATCGTGCATAAGGGAAAAGACATTTCTCAAGTCATTCAAGAAAAGACCATCATTTATCGCACGAATTTCAGTATTTGCTTGATGCTTGGCATCGCTTATGCGGCTTCTATTGGTTCTTTAGGCACTCTTATTGGCACGCCGCCTAACGCTTTATTAGCCGGCTATATGAAAACCGCTTTCAATATTGAAATTGATTTCGCTCAGTGGATGGTGTTTGGGACGCCGTTAGCCTTCATCATGCTCATTTTATCGTGGCTCTTGCTCACTTATGTGATTTTCCCTTTAAAGATTAAAGAAATCCCAGGGGGTAAGGAAGTCATTAGGGTAGAGTTAAAAAAAATAGGCCACTTGAGTTGGGCGGAAATCTCTGTGGGCGTTATTTTTATTCTGGCGTCTTTAGGGTGGATTTTTTTAGATACGATTTTAAAATCTTGGGGCATTAAGATAGATAAAATTGATTCAGTGATTGCGATGGGGGTTTCTGCGCTCTTATTCATTTTGCCTGCTAACCATCAGGGCGATAGGCTCATTGATTGGGGTGTTGCTAAAAAACTCCCTTGGGATGTGTTGCTTTTATTTGGCGGCGGGTTAGCCTTGAGCGCGCAATTTTCTAAAACCGGGTTGAGTTTGTGGATCGGGCATTTAGTTTCTGGCTTTTCGCATTTACCGATTTTATTCATTATTTTCATGGTCACTTTAATGGTCATTTTCTTAACCGAAATCACTTCTAACACCGCCACCGCTGCGGCGTTTTTACCGGTGATTGGAGGGGTTGCGATGGGCATGGGTTATGAAAACCATCAGAGCTTGTTATTGACCATTCCTGTAGCCTTGAGCGCGACTTGCGCGTTCATGCTCCCTGTAGCCACCCCACCCAATGCGATAGCTTATGGCTCTGGGTATGTTAAAATAACGGACATGATTAAAGCCGGTTTGTGGCTTAATCTGGTAGGAGTTGTTTTGATTAGCGCGTTTAGCTATTTTTTAGTTTCGCTGGTATTTAATTGATTAAGGAAAAAAGTGAAAGAAGAGTTATTTAAAGAAAAATCTCGTTACATTACAGGGTTTGTTTTAATCATTGTGGCAGGCTTGATTTTGTATGCGGACAATTTGTTGTTGTTTTGGGCGGTTTTAGGGGGGATTTATGTGGTAGGGTTTTCTGAAGCGTTAAGACTGTTTCAAGTTAAAGCGAGCTTTAGCCTGTATCTTGTTTTAGTGTTGTCATGGGTAGCGGCGTATTTTAATGGGCATCCTGTAGAATGCGCTCTTATCAGCGCGATGGTCATGGCTAGCGTCATCGCTTATCAAAAAGCACACCACAGCGAAGCCATTTTACCCTTTTTATACCCGGGCGTTGGGTTTTTTGCACTTTTTGGGATTTATAAGGATTTTGGCACAGTGGCGATCATTTGGCTTTTAGTGGTGGTGGTCGCAAGCGATGTGGGGGCGTTTTTTGGAGGCAAGCTTTTGGGCAAAACCCCTTTCACAGCCACTTCACCGAATAAAACCTTAGAGGGCGCGTTGATTGGCGTTGTTTTGGCGAGCGTTTTGGGATCGTTTGTGGGCATGGGGAAATTGAGCGGAGGCTTTCTTATGGCGCTTTTATTCAGTTTCTTAATCGCGCTTATGGCGGTGTTTGGGGATTTGTATGAAAGCTATTTGAAAAGAAAAGTCGGGATCAAGGATAGCGGTAAGATTTTACCCGGGCATGGGGGCGTTTTAGACCGATTGGATTCCATGCTTTTTGGGGCTTTAAGCTTGCATGCGTTGTTGTATTTTTTGGAAATTTGGAAAGAGACGGCGGTGTTTTTAGGGGATTGAATGGTTGTTTTAGGAAGCACCGGCTCTATTGGGAAAAACGCCCTTAAAATCGCAAAAAAATTTGGCGTAAAAATAGAAGCCTTAAGCTGTGGGAAAAATATCGCTTTAATCAATGAGCAAATCCAAATTTTCAAGCCCAAGAAAGTGGCGATTTTAGATCCTAGCGATTTGAATGGTTTAGAGCCTTTGGGCGCAAAAGTGTTTGTGGGGTTAGACGGCATTGATGCGATGATAGAAGAGTGCGTTTCCAATTTAGTCCTTAACGCCATTGTGGGCGTAGCCGGATTGAAAGCGAGCTTTAAAAGCTTACAAAGGAACAAAAAACTAGCTCTAGCGAATAAAGAAAGTTTAGTGAGTGCGGGGCATTTATTAGACATTTCACAAATCACGCCCATTGATAGCGAGCATTTTGGTTTGTGGGCGTTGTTGCAAAACAAGACTTTAAAGCCTAAATCTTTAATCATTAGCGCGAGTGGGGGGGCTTTTAGGGACACGCCTTTAGAACTTATCGCTATTCAAAACGCGCAAAGCGCGCTCAAGCACCCTAATTGGAGCATGGGGGATAAAATCACCATTGATTCAGCGAGCATGGTCAATAAGCTTTTTGAAATTTTAGAAACCTACTGGCTTTTTGGCGCGTCTTTAAAGATTGACGCGCTGATTGAAAGAAGCTCTATCGTGCATGCTTTGGTGGAGTTTGAAGACAACTCTGTCATTGCGCATTTAGCGAGTGCGGACATGCAATTACCCATAAGCTACGCCATTAACCCCAAATTCGCTTCGTTGAACGCTTCCATTAAGCCCTTAGATTTATACGCTTTAAGCGCGATTAAATTCGAACCCATTAGCGTGGAGCGCTACACTTTGTGGCGTTATAAAGATTTGTTGTTGGAAAACCCAAAGCTTGGCGTGGTGCTGAATGCGAGCAATGAAGTGGCGATGAAGAAGTTTTTGAATCAAGAAATCGCTTTTGGAGGCCTTATTCAAATCATCTCTCAAGCCTTAGAATCATACGCTAAAACGCCTTTCAAGCTCTCTAGTTTAGATGAAGTGCTAGAATTAGACAAAGAAGTTAGGGAGCGTTTGGCTTGAAGTATAGTAGAAGTGTAGTATAATAAGGTTTTGCTTGCGGTAGCGTTTTATTTCAATTAGGAGTTTTTATGGGGTTAAAGAATAAAATCAAGGGTTTTGTTAAAGAGAGAATGCCTTTTGTAATGAGGTGCGTTCGTGGTTTAAAAGGGGCAAAAAACGCCCATGAAAACGCCCATGATAGGGACGCTCATTATGAAATCAATCATGAAATTAAGGAAATGCTAGAGGCTAAAAAACTTCATTTTCTTCAAGAAAAAGCTTTATTCAACCACGATGATCAAGAAAGCGTGTTTTTGGCTATCGCTTCTTTAAATAATGAAAGCTTCATGGAACGCAATAGGAGTATTTATAAAAATAGTTCTCTTAATTATAATTATGGGGGGGGGGCATTTAGAGGATAGGGTCATCCATCCCACTTTAACTTTACCCAATCCCACGCATTCGGGTTATTTTGACTATGATAAAAAAAGTCAAAACCCTAAAAGCCCTCTAAACCCATGGGCTTTTATTAGAGTCAAAAACGAAATCGTTACTTTAGAAGAGAGTTTGTTTTCTATGCTTCCTGCCGTTCAAAGGGGGGTCATTGGTTTTAATGATTGCGATGATGGCTCTAAAGAAGTGGTTTTAGAGTTTTGCAAAAAGTTCCCCTCATTTATCCCTATCAGCTATCCTTATGAAGTCATTCTAAAGGATTGTCCGAGTTTGTGGCACCAATTCTATCACTATTCTAATTATATACTTTCTTTTATCCCTAAAAATGAGTGGGTAGTCAAAATTGATTGCGATCATATCTATGACGCTAAAAAACTTTATGAAAGTTTTTATATCCCTAAGAACATTAAAGAGGTTGTGATGTATTCGCGCATTAATTTTGTGGTGCGGGATTTTGAAGTGTTTGTTCGTAATGATGGGGATTTTGGTTTTTTGGACGCATGGGGGGATCATTGGTTATTGTATAACGATTGCGAGCCTTTTGAAATTTGGTGCTACAATGATGAAAGTTATGAAGTCCTAAAGCTTAAAGATAAACACTATATTAAAGATAAGGAAATGGTGCAATGGCACTTCCCTTTAGCTAAAAAGAGGCGAAACGCTATCGTTTATGACGATTTGATCCCTTTAAAAGAATTTAAAAAACGCCATGCCGATTTGATAGGCACAAGGATTGAAGAAAGCATGCTAGATGAAAAGAGGATTTTAGAGGTATATCAAAAATTCCGCTTGCCTTAAATCAATCATCGTTTTTTGCTTCCATGCTCTATTTGTAGGTTCATTGAATTAAACCTACAAACAAGCAGTTTATTTCCTTACAAACTGCTTGTATAAAAATTCCTTTCTCCCTATGGCGATGATATGGTTGCGCATTTTGTCATGCAAATCGCCTAAGAAAAAAGGGGCTTTTAATTCCAGTTTAGGAATGTCTAGGGCATACACTTGAATTAAGTAATGGTGATCACCATTAGGAGGCATGGGGCCGATATAGACGCTGTTATTGAGATTGGAGCGTTGTTTTTCGCTTTCATTAAGAGAGGAACGGATAAAGCCTTGAGTGAGCGAATTGACCCCTTGAACAATCCTTTTATCCATCATGGAAGCGTTTTCTTCTAAAACATTGTAAGAAATATTGCCCACGACCCAATGGACAAACGGCATGCCGCACACTTTTTGCGCGTCATGATCGATGAGTTCTAACGCATAGCTTTGAGCGCCTTCCACTTTTTGCCATGAGATTTTAGGCGAATAAGTGGGTAAGCCGTTTGGGTTGAGAAATGCTTTAGGAGCGTTGCCGCCAAATTTAGCGTCCAAATACCCCTGCGAATCGGTTTGAATCATCACTTCAAAAGTTTTCATTTTAAGCCCTTTTTCTTTGAAATCATTTTCCTTTATTGTAGCATGATCATAAAAACACATCTTACTTTGGAACATGATGTTAGAATAATTATTTTTAATGATTGTATAGCTATTTATTTTTGGTGGTTACCATTGAACGCATGGAAAGTAGAATAAATCGTTTGAGTGCCAAAATAGACGCACTATTGGAACAGCAAAAAAAAGTGATTTCGTTGTTAGAAACTTATTTGAGCGTTTATTCCACACCACAAGAGGCTTCAAATAAGCTTTCTAAGGGCATTAGTCAAGGCATGGAGTTGGCCCCAGAAATCGTGCAAGAAGATGAAGAAAAACGCCTTTATGTGTTGCAATATTTAAGCCATGTGGATATTACTAAAAACAAGCAAGACTCCCAGCTCAAAAAAGATTGTTTGGAATTTATCCAAAGGTTTAATATCCCAAAGCCCATTATCGTTACCGCTCTTTATAACCTTAAGGGCATTAAGCCCACTAAAAAAGAAGTGGCGAAGCAATTGCAAAAACTCTATGTGTGGGAGAAGCGTTACCAACAAGGGGGGATAGACGCTTTAAAAGACAGGCGTGGGAGACCCCTTAAAAAACCTTAAGTGGGTTGGTAGCGGCTGGTTTTTGATAGGAGAATATTCGCATTTCTCAAAATGTTTTCAAAAATTCATCTTATTTTAAGTTAAAATTAAGAAAATATCTTGTATTTAATCATAATTTAGACCTAGATAAGAAATCTATGTAAAATTTTTAAGGAGAACACTCATTTGTTACAACGAATTTATTTAGACAATAACGCTACAACTAGGATTGACCCTAAAGTCAAGGAGATCATGGATCCTTTTTTAAGGGATCATTACGGGAACCCTAGCTCGTTACACCAATTTGGCACAGAAACCCACCCGGCCATTGCAGAAGCGCTGGATAAGCTCTATAAAGGCATTAACGCTAGGGATATAGATGATGTGATCATCACTTCTTGTGCGACAGAGAGCAATAACTGGGTGTTAAAGGGCGTGTATTTTGATGAATGCTTGAAAAAAGGCAAAAACCATATTGTAACCACGGTTGCAGAGCATCCGGCGGTGCGATCCACTTGTAATTTTTTAGAAAGCTTGGGGGTGGAGGTTACTTACTTGCCTATTAATGAGCATGGGAGCATCACTGCCGATCAAGTCAAAGAAGCGATCACAGAAAAAACCGCTTTGGTGAGCGTGATGTGGGCGAATAATGAAACCGGTCTCATTTTCCCTATTGAAGAAATTGGGGCTATCTGTAAAGAAAAGGGCGTGTTGTTCCATACCGATGCGGTGCAAGCGATTGGTAAAATCCCTGTAGATGTGTTAAAGGCGAACGTGGATTTCCTTTCTTTTAGCGCGCACAAATTCCATGGGCCTAAAGGCATTGGGGGGTTGTATATTAGAAGTGGGGTGGGATTGACCCCTCTTTTTCATGGCGGGGAGCATATGAATGGTAGGCGCAGCGGGACTTTGAACGTGCCTTATATCGTGGGCATGGGCGAAGCGATGAAATTAGCCGTAGAGCATTTAGACTATGAAAAAGAAGTGGTAGGGAAATTGCGCGACAAATTAGAAGAAGCGCTTTTGAAAATCCCTGATGTGATGGTGGTGGGCGATAGAATCCATCGTGTGCCTAACACGACTTTAATCAGCGTGAGAGGGATTGAAGGAGAGGCCATGCTGTGGGATTTGAATCGCTCTAATATCGCCGCTTCCACAGGGAGCGCGTGCGCGAGTGAGGATTTAGAGGCTAATCCTGTCATGGTGGCGATTGGGGCGAGCAAGGAATTGGCTCATACCGCTATCAGGCTTTCATTGAGCCGTTTTAACACGGAAGCTGAAATTGATAAAACGATTGAAGTTTTCTCTCAAGCGGCTGTAAGATTGAGAAACATTTCAAGCTCTTATTAAAAAGAACATAAAGGAATCAAAATGGCAAAACATGATTTAGTGGGATCGGCTCTTTGGGACGCGTATTCTAAAGAAGTTCAAAGGCGCATGGATAACCCTACGCATTTAGGGGTCATCACAGAAGAGCAGGCTAAAGCCAAAAACGCTAAGCTCATTGTGGCGGATTACGGCGCAGAAGCATGCGGAGATGCGGTGAGATTGTATTGGCTTGTAGATGAAAGCACGGATAAGATTGTTGATGCGAAGTTTAAAAGCTTTGGTTGCGGGACAGCGATCGCAAGCTCAGACATGATGGTGGAATTGTGTTTGAATAAAAGAGTCCAAGAGGCGGTAAAAATCACGAATTTAGATGTGGAAAGAGGCTTGAGAGACGAACCGGATACGCCGGCTGTCCCTGGGCAAAAAATGCACTGCTCGGTGATGGCGTATGACGTGATCAAAAAAGCTGCCGGCATGTATTTGGGGAAAAACGCTGAAGATTTTGAAGAAGAAATCATCGTGTGCGAGTGCGCTAGGGTGAGTTTAGGCACGATTAAGGAAGTGATTAGGCTTAATGATTTAAAAAGCGTTGAAGAAATCACTAATTACACCAAAGCCGGCGCGTTTTGTAAAAGCTGTGTGAGACCGGGAGGGCATGAAAAAAGGGATTATTACCTGGTGGATATTCTTAAAGAAGTGCGTGAAGAAATGGAAGCTGAAAAACTTAAAGCCGCCGCTAACAAATCCCAAAATGGGGAATTGGCTTTCAGGGAAATGACTATGGTTCAAAAGATTAAAGCCGTGGATAAAGTCATTGATGAAAATATCCGTGCTATGCTTATGATGGACGGAGGGGATTTAGAGATTTTAGACATTAAAGAAAGCGATGATTACATTGATGTGTATATCCGCTACATGGGGGCATGCGATGGGTGCATGAGCGCGACTACTGGGACTTTATTTGCCATTGAAAACGCCTTACAGGAATTATTGGATCGCAGTATCAGGGTGTTACCGATTTGATTTGAACTTTTTAGGGGGTGGAGGTCTTTTTTTGAGCGAAGCGCTAATAAACTCTGAGGAATGATTAGTGCTTGCGGCATTGTTCGTTATACACTACTTTTATGCTAACATGCTATTTTTGTTTAAAGCGATTTGCGATGATGATTGAAGGAACTTGATGAAAACGACAGAAAACACAGATGAAACTCACTTAAGGGAAACTAAAAATAAACTAGGGCGCAAACCAAAAGCAGACGCTAATAAAAAAACTCGTGCTGTAAGCTTGTATTTTTCTGATGAGCAATACCAAAAACTAGAGAAAATGGCTAACGAAGAAGAAGAAAGCGTGGGATCTTATATCAAACGCTATATTTTGAAGGCTTTAAGAAAAATAGAGCAAAATGGCGCTTGATAATTTTTTAACTTGTTTTTGAGTTTAGCTCCACGGGTTTTGCTATAAAACAAAACTAAAGCCCCATTTTTATCCAGTATTTAGCTGTGTGGTTTTAAAAAAGAGAAATATTTTGGCTAAAAAAACTTCTTTATTTGAGTGTCAGCATTGCGGTTTTACAAGCCCTAAGTGGCTAGGCAAGTGCGTTCAATGCAACGCATGGGAAAGTTTTATAGAATTGAACCAAGCTCAAAAGGAAGTTTTAAACACGCTTAAAAACCCGATCCCAAAAGTGCAAAAAAGCGTTTCTATCGCTGAAATTGAGCATGAAGAAGTGATCAAATTTTCTTCCACTCAAAGTGAGTTGGATATTGTTTTAGGTGGGGGGATCGCTAAAGGGGGGTTGTATTTGGTGGGGGGGAGTCCTGGGGTGGGGAAATCCACTCTGCTTTTAAAAGTGGCTTCTGGTTTAGCCAAAAACCAGCAAAAGGTTTTGTATGTGAGCGGGGAAGAGAGCTTGAGCCAGATTAAAATGCGCGCCACTAGATTGGATTGCATAGAAAAAGAATTGTATCTGCTCAATGAAATCAATTGGCCTGTGATTAAGGCGAATATTGAAAGCGAAAATTATTTTGCTTGCGTGATTGATTCCATTCAAACGCTTTATTCGCCAGAGATTTCTTCAGCGCCCGGCTCTATTTCGCAAGTGCGAGAGATCACTTTTGAGCTCATGCGTTTGGCCAAAACAAGAAATATTGCTGTTTTTATCATCGGTCATATCACTAAAGAAGGGAGCATCGCAGGGCCTAGAGTGTTAGAGCATATGGTGGATAGTGTGCTGTATTTTGAAGGCGATCCCAGTAGGGAATTAAGGATTTTAAGGAGTTTTAAAAACCGCTTTGGCCCTACGAGTGAAATCGGCTTGTTTGAGATGAAAGAGCAGGGTTTGGTGAGCACCAAAGAAGCTTCAAGCTTGTTTTTTTCCAAAGAAGAGCCTATGGAGGGGAGCGCCATTACCATCACTTTAGAAGGCTCAAGGGCGTTGATTTTAGAGATTCAGGCGTTGGTGAGCGAGTGCAGTTTTGGAACACCCAAACGATTAGCGAATGGGTTTGATACTAACCGCCTTAACATGCTCATCGCTTTATTGGAAAAAAAGCTAGAAATCCCCTTAAACCGCCATGATGTGTTCATTAATGTGAGCGGAGGCATTAAGATTAGCGAGCCGGCTTGCGATTTAGCGGTCATTGCCAGTATCCTTTCAAGCTTTAAAAACAGAAAAATTGACAATAAAACGGCGTTTTTGGGCGAAGTGAGTTTGAATGGCAGGATTTTAGAAGCCCCTAATTTGAACGCCAGATTGAAAGAAATGGAAAATTACGGCTTTTTAAAAGCCATTTTGCCCAAAAAACCCAGCCAAAAAACCTCTATCAAATGCTATGAAGCTAATGTGGTGGGTAAGATTGTTGAGTGGATGTGATTGGAACTTTTGTTACCTAATAAAACAAAGCCTTATTGAAATTTAAACTCAATTTAAAGAGTAATTGCTGTCTTTTTTAGTTATAATGGCGGACACCATTAAAATTAAAACAAAGGTTATTTAATGAAGGTATTATCTTACTTGAAAATTTTTTATCTTTTTATACTAATAGGAGCGATCATGCAAGCGAATGAAAGCATGGGGGCTAAACACCCTAAAACCGATGAAAGAGTGATTTACTTGGCTGGGGGGTGCTTTTGGGGGCTAGAGGCGTATATGGAGAGGATTTATGGCGTTATAGACGCAAGCTCTGGTTACGCTAATGGCAAGACTTCAAGCACGAATTATGAAAAATTGCATGAGAGCGATCATGCTGAAAGCGTGAAAGTGATCTATGATCCTAAAAAGATCAGTTTGGACAAGTTGTTGCGCTATTATTTTAAGGTGATTGATCCGGTAAGCGTGAACAAACAGGGTAATGATGTGGGCAGACAGTATCGCACAGGGATTTACTATGTCAATAGCGCGGATAAAGAAGTGATAGACAACGCCTTAAAAGCGTTACAAAAAGAAGTGAAAGGCAAGATCGCCATTGAGGTAGAGCCGTTAAAAAATTATGTGAGGGCTGAAGAGTATCACCAGGATTATTTGAAAAAACACCCCGGTGGCTATTGCCATATTGATTTGAAAAAGGCGGATGAAGTGATTGTGGATGACGATAAATACACCAAACCCAGCGATGAAGTTTTAAAGAAAAAACTCACCAAACTCCAGTATGAGGTGACTCAAAACAAACACACTGAGAAACCCTTTGAAAATGAGTATTACAACAAAGAAGAAGAGGGCATTTATGTGGATATTACCACCGGCGAGCCGTTATTTTCTTCAGCGGATAAATACGACTCTGGTTGCGGGTGGCCAAGCTTTTCTAAGCCTATCAATAAAGATGTGGTGAAATACGAAGACGATGAGAGCCTTAACAGGAAGCGCATTGAAGTGTTGAGTCGCATTGGTAAGGCGCATTTAGGGCATGTGTTTAACGATGGGCCTAAAGAATTGGGAGGCTTAAGGTATTGCATCAATAGCGCGGCTTTAAGGTTTATCCCTTTAAAAGACATGGAAAAAGAGGGCTATGGCGAGTTTATCCCTTATATCAAAAAGGGTGAATTGAAAAAATACATCCAAGATAAAAAGTCGCATTAAGGGGTGATGACTAAGCCCCCTAATGGGGGGTTAAAATGGGGAATTTAAGCGTTTGGGTTATCCTAAGGATCGCTAAAAACCACTAGAAACCGCCTTAAATAATTCATTTTTTAATTACCCTTACTTTAAAAACGCTCTCTTTTAAGCTTTATGGCTTTGTTCTTAAAATATCAATAACTAAAGCTTTTTAACTTTTTTAAAAAATGGGATTTTGGTTGCTTTGTTTTCATTGTTTTATGGCAAAAACTTATTTCCTTAATGAGGATAGAGGGGTATTTTGAAACCATTCTCTCTATAATCCCCCTAACCCTAAAGAAGCGCTTTTTAAGAGATTACCGCTTGATTAGAATCAAGCTATTTGCTATTTCATCTTTAAAAAATGCCCTTGATTTATTTTTAAATTTTTAACCCATAATGAGCTTGTGTAAGGTCGCTAAAATGCTTAAAGCATAAATGAGAAGCAATAAGATTTTATGCACCTTTTCATTAGCCAAAGCAATAAGTTTGATTCCAATGCCCACCCCTAAAAACGCTCCAACACCGGTAATCACCCCGGCTTGAACGCTTATATCATCAAGAACCTTCCCATTATAAAGAGAAATAACCCCGGATAAAGAAGCGAACACCACAAAAAATAGCCCCAAAGGCACGATTTTTTTAGAATCGTATTTCAAAAAATAGCCTAAAAACGGCACCATTAAAATCCCCCCACCCATGCCTAGCGGGATAGAAAAGATGCCAGTAACAAAACCGGCGAGCATCAAAACCCCATGCGTTCTATCCATAGACACAAAAGGGATTGCGCGCTTTTTTTCGGGCGTTTTGTTATTCGCATGCAAATCAAAATGCATTTCTTCAAAATGCTCTGGCTTCTTGTTGTTAGAAAAAGCGTATTTGATAAAGGTGTAGCACACCACCACCACAAACACGCTCATTAAAATCTTATCGTTAATGATTTTTAAGATAAAGCTCCCTAAAATCGCCCCCATTAGCCCTCCAAGCGCGGCAAAGGAGCCTTCTTTCAAATCCAACAAGCCCTTTTTGTAATTGATGATAGAGCCGACCACTGAAGAAAAAAGCATTTGCATGAGCGAAATACCCACCGCATGGCTATAACTAAAATGGGCAAAAATCGCGCTAGGGACGACAATCTCCCCTCCACCAATGCCAAAAAACCCGGCGGTAATGCCGGTGAATAGCCCCACAAGAGCCAAAATAAACGCTGTTGATTCTTCCATGAAAAACTCCCTAAATTCTAAATTATTACTTTATCAAAAAAGAGTGATAATCTTTAAAAAATTTTCTTTAAAGAGGGTTTGCGCCACCTAGTAAGCAAACACATAATTGAGGAAAAGGCTATACATCCTTCGGTATTCTAGTTTAGCGCCCATGAAAGAATAGTAGCTTGTGTTGATTGTGGGGATTTTAAAG
>NZ_JACTCR010000012.1:0-50395 GCF_014496965.1 Helicobacter pylori
AGCAAAATACCCATTCTCATCTTTTTCTATGACAGCGTTTATAAGCATGGCACTACCTTTGAGTGAATTTCTTATGATTATACATATAATATATTTTAAACAAAATTAAATTGAAAGTTTAATAATAAGTTCATTATAACAGCCCAGTCAAAACAGCTCGCTATGACTGCCTAGCCTTACTAAAAAAAGAGTGTTTTCTTGTTTTTTAATTTGATAGACAAGCAATAAATCCGGTTTTAGGTGGCATTCCCTAAAGTCTTTTAAGTCGCCTTTGAGTGGGTGATCTCTATACTTGGGAGCTAGGGGTTGCTCTGTGGCTAAATTTCCAACCACTTTATACAAAAGCTTTAAATCAAACCCGTTTTTAACAAGAATTTTAAGATCCTTATCAAATTTTTTACTGGTTTCAATCGTCAGCATTTTTAAATCTTATTTACAAGTTTTCACAATGCTTCTTAAAATCCTCTATGCTTTTAAAACAAAGGCGGTTCTTGGTGTCCTTAGCCCTTGCTAAGATTTCTCGCTCTTCTTCTATGGTGTATCCATTTTCGGTTAAATGGAGCGCTTTAAATTGGAGCGCTTTTTTAACCCTTTGTTTTTGAATTTGGATTTCTTTCAATTTTTCTAACGCTCTTTTTTGCTTAGTCTTGATAGAATTTAAAAAGTTAAAAAGCTGTTTTTGGCTGTATTTTGTGTAATCTTTGTTGGTGGTGTTTGGCATATTTATTCCTTTAAAAATATAAGATCAGTTCATTATAGCGCAAGCGATAGAGCGGTTAAAAAGGCTAGAAAAATCAAAAACTTTGTTTTGTGAAAAAACTTAAATATTAAAAGCGGAGCGAGAAATTAATGAAAAATCAGTAAAAGATTAAAAACTTAAAGATTAAAAACTTAAAGATTAAAAAGCGGATTGGGAAGTTAATGAAAAATTAAAGATCAAAAGATTAAACGATCAAAAGATTAAAAAGCGGATTGAAAAATCAGTGAAAAGATTAAAAGATCTGTTAGTAAAAAATTTTAAAAAAGTTTAAAAGAATAAAAGTTTTGTGAGTGAAAAATAATCGTTTTGACTCTCATTTTGTTGTAAAACTCATTTTATTGAGTTTTATTTTATTTTCTTGAGAATATAGGAAGTATTTTGGAAATAACTATCCCCCTTTTAACCCCACTAAACCCCCCCTAAAGAAGCGCTTTTTTAAGAGATTACCGCTTGAATTAACGCCAAGTTTCCCACTAACTAATATAAAAACGCTAAAAAAGATTTTTTCATCAAACCCCCCCAAAAAGAGGGTTTAAAAACAAAAAGGGTTTAAAAACAAAAAGGGTTTAAAAACAAAAAGGGTTTAAAAACAAAAAGGGTTCAAAAACAAAAAGGGTTCAAAAAAAACCCCCCAAACAAAGAAAGTTCAACAAAGAAAGTTCAACAAAGAAAGTTCAAAAAAGAAAGTTCAAAACAAAGAGAGTTTAAAACAAAGAGAGTTTAAAAAACAAAGAGTTCAAAAACAAAGAATTTAAGAAAGAGAGTTTAAAACAAAGAGAGTTTAAAACAAAGAGAGTTTAAAACAAAGAGAGTTTAAAACAAAGAGAGTTTAAAACAAAGAGTCTAAAACAAAGGGTTTAAAAAAAGAAATCCCTTAGAAAGAAACCCCCAAAAAAGGGAGTTCCACAAAGAGCTAAACATTAATAAGCGAACACGTAATTCAAATACACGCTATAGAGCCTGCGGTATTTGAGTTCAGCCCCCATAAAGGAATAGTAGTTCGTGTTGATGGTGGGGATTTTCACGCCTAGTTCAATGCCATGCTGAGCTGCATGATCGCTGCCTTTTTTCTTAGACCTGGCTAAATTCATCCTCACTCCCATGTTGAATAAGAATTGGAAGTTCGCCACGTTCAGTTTAGCGTTATAGACGTTATTCACGGTGGCTAAATTCACGTATTCAGAATTAAGCCAAGAAGTGCCCGCTAACGCAATGCCTCCAAAAAGCCCCACAGAAAGCTTGTTGTTTTTGCCTAAGAAATTGGTGGCTTTATCGTTGATGAAGTTATAGAGAGCGTCCGCTCCAAAACCATAAGTCCATACATCAGAAGCCGAGTTGAAGAAGCTGGATTTGATGAACGCATGGTTGTAATCAAAAAAGCCGTAATACCTAGCGCCCCACTTTCTTTTTTGGCCAAAGAATTGTTTGTAACCCACCTGAATACCGATCCCATTCATCGCGCCGTTGTTGGTTTGAGAGCTGACGATGCCCAATTTCCTAAAGGGGTTACGGCCTAATTCTTGGTTGATGGTTTGGATTTGGTTGTAAGAGTTTTGGTTAAGGTAGTAGTTGGTTTCTATGCCTTGCGGGCTATAGGGGTTGTTCTTTTTACTCACCGCATTTTGCAAGCTTTGAGCGTTAGGGATACTAGAGAGCGCGGTGGTGATGCTGTTGTAGGTGTTGCCCAATTCATTGTATCTAGATTTGAAATGCACTAGAGTGTCAGCGATGTTTTCTGCTTGCTGTATTTGCTGCTCTTGAGTGCCAAAATGAGCGATGCTGTTGTTTAAATTCGTTATGGTTTGTTCCACATACGCGCAACCGGAAGCGAAAGTTTGAGTGGTAACCGTGCCAGAAGGTGAACCTTGTGTGCCACCAGTGCCAGCTGTTGAGGGGTTGTTGCATGTGGCTAAAAAGTTTTTAACAAAATTTTGAAAAGTCCCGCTAAGATTGTTAGGGTTAATGGTTTGCCCCACTTGATTGGCTAAATCAAGCATTTTGGCTTGCGCGCTAGCGTTAGCGAGCATGCCTTGCGCAAAGCTAGCGTCTGTGAAAGGGTTGAAAGGCTTGCCTCCACTGCCTCCCACTGGAGTTGTTTGTTCATTGGTATTAATGGCGCTCGTTTGATTGACAAGCTCTTGCGCGTCTGTGATCATCTTTTGGATCGCGCTGATTTCGTCTTTAAAAACGCACAAACCCCCTGAAGTCGGATTCATCTGTGGGCCACCATCTTTATTAGTTACTCTAAACCATGGGCATGCGCTGTTGATGGTGTTGATGAGCGTGCTCGCTTGCGCTAAGAGCGCTTGAGCGCTATCAGGCACTCCGTTCAATGCGTTAGTGATTTCGGTGTAGGACACCCTTGATGTATTACCTTGTGCGTTCCAATTAACGACTTTTGAACTGATTATGGTGGTTACTTGTTTGCCGTCTATGGTTTGGGTTGTGGTTATGCTTCCGCCATTTCGTTCGCCATTTTTATCTACTACCGCATCGCAGTTATTATTCCCTTCCCCTGAGCATGTGTAGCTATAGGTTACATTAACCTTCCCGTCGTTTTGTTTGAGCGCGGGTAAGCCTTGTTTTAAAGCCGTTTGGAGGATTTGATAGGCTTCGTTAAGCTTTTTCATGTTATCAATACTCATAACACCCTGAACTCCAATGTTCAGATTGTTATAACCGCAAGTGATGGAAGTGGATCGATACCCTGGCTCGTTGTTGAAGATGGTTGTTGAAGAAGTGCTTTTTTGATCACCATTACCCCCGCATTGCGTAGCATAGCCTAAGACATTCCAAAACCCCACCGCCGCATTGATCGCTAAAAGCACGGCTTGATAGGCTGGGGAATTTTTGGTATCGCCGATCAAGTTCTTGGCACTTGCGCCCAAGTTTTCACGCGCCGAATTGATCGCGCTTGGGTCAGCGGACAATTGGATGAGGGTGTTTAGGGTGCTGTATTTGGTTAAAAGATTGCTCAAGTTTTCATAATTGTCTGAAAGCTGTTGGATGCCTTTGGTGTTGGTTACCATTTGAGCGGCTTCACCGATTTGATAGCCTGCACTCATGTAAAAGCCGTCGTCTTCAGCGCTCAAAGTGGAAACTAAAAGCGAGCCTAAAGCTAATGAAAGGATGTGTTTTTTCATGTTTTTCCTTATTAGATTGGATTTAGTAGATTTCATACATTCAAATAGAATGTATTTGGAGCATTATAACATAAAAGCGTTTTTTTTTTTTTTGTCATTTTTGAAAAATTTTGTGATTTTTTTACTTTTAGCGTTTTTTGTTTCGTTTGGTGGTAAAACGATGGTTAAGCTTTGTTTTAATAAAACCCATTTTCTTTAATGGAACTCATTTTCTTAAGGGGATAGGGGGGTATTTTGCGATAACACCCCCCTTAACCCCCAATTAAATCCCCCTAACCCCCCAAGACCGCTTTTTTAGTAAAGTTATCGCTTGCTTGAGCTCTTTTATTATTTATCTTAAAAATGCTAAAGCATTTTTTAAATTCTATTAAACAAAGTTAAATTTAAAAAAAGGGATTGGTTGCGGAGAATGGATTTGAACCACTGACCTTTGGGTTATGAGCCCAACGAGCTACCGGACTGCTCTACTCCGCGACACGCTAATAAAGGAAAAATGGCTGGGGTGCAAGGATTCGAACCTCGGAATGCCAGGACCAAAACCTGGTGCCTTACCGCTTGGCGACACCCCAACAAACAACATATAACAAAATAAAGAAAGCATTATACAAAAGCTTTTTAAAAAAGTCAAGCTAAAACGCTATAATCCCACTATGGAAAATGGATTTAACCCTCTCATTTATAAACGCTATTTGAAAAAGAAAGAAACCTTTTTGCTGTTTAAAAGAAGCGCTCAAGCGTCTGCGTTTAAAAATTTAAAGCTCCAGCTCAAGCGAAGAGAAGTGATCAATCGTTATGTCGCTGGAATTTTAGGGGATTTAAAGAAAGGGTTTAGATACGCTAAAGTAGAACATCAAATCCTAAAGATCTATTTCACGCACCCGAGTTTCTTGAAAGCCTTTGAAACAGAAAAAGATTATTACACCAAGAATTTAAAAGCCCATTTTTTAGAAACGCAAAAAACCCTAAAAGCCCTAAATTACCCCTTTTATTTTGACACTATCCAAGCGAGCGTGAGAAAAAGGGCGTATCACAAACCGGTTGTCAAAAAAGAAAACCCCCCTAAAAAACCGGTTAGCGTGGATGTCAATTGCGAGGGCTTGAGCGATTTCACTAAAAAGCAATTTTTAAAGCTCAAACGCGCTTGTAACGATAATACGCCGCGCACGCCCCCTTGAGAGCTGACCATGCAACTGCCGATCGGGTTTTGTGGGGTGCAAGTTGTGGCGAATAGCGAGCAGTCTAGGGGCTTAGAGCAATTTTTAAAGCTCAAACGCGCTTGTAACGATAATACGCCGCGCACGCCCCCTCAGAGCTGACCATGCAACTGCCGATCGGGTTTTGTGGGGTGCAAGTTGTGGCGAATAGCGAGCAGTCTAGGGGCTTAGCGATGCCTTTTAAAATCTCCCCGCACTTGCATGCCTTGTTTTCTTTAGAGGTTTTGTGGGTTAAATGTTCTTTAAAGACTTTTTCAGCGTCATAAGAGGCGAATATTTCTTTAAGCTTTAGGGCGGAATATTTGATATTCCCTAAGCCTCTCCATTCAAAATTTTCTCTCACTTCCATGCACGCATTGACTAACTCTTGCGCTTTTGTATTCCCCCCATAGCTTACCGCTCTTTTGTATTGGATTTCTAGCTTGGCTTCTTTGTT
This sequence comes from Helicobacter pylori, assembly GCF_014496965.1. Taxonomy (GTDB): domain Bacteria; phylum Campylobacterota; class Campylobacteria; order Campylobacterales; family Helicobacteraceae; genus Helicobacter; species Helicobacter pylori_CZ. Next base: position 5,554 of record NZ_JACTCR010000012.1, read on the forward strand.
TAAGGCTTGTTTAAGAAGCATCAGCACGCTTTCTAATATATCCACCGGCTCAAAACCGCTCACGATAATGGGGAGTTTAAAGCGATCCACTAAAGGAGCATAGATTTGAGCGCCGCTGATCACGCTCACATGGCTAGGGGCTAAAAGGGCGTTAATTTGGCATGCTGGATCTTTTAAAATCGCGCTCACGCTAGGAGGCACTAAAATGTGGTTGATGTGGAAAAAAAGATTTTTTAATTTTTCTTTTTTAGCATTAAGTAAAACGCTCGCCGTCATTGGCGTGGTGGTTTCAAAACCGATCGCAATGTAAATGACTTTTTTATGAGGGTTTTCTTTAGCGATCTCTAAAGCTTGCATGGGCGAATACAAAAAGCGTGCATCTAACCCCTTTTCTCTGGCTTGTATCAAACTCCCATAGCTCCCTGGGACTTTCATCATATCCCCCAAACTCAAAACAATGCTGTCTTTGATAGTGGCGAGTTCATAAGCTTCATCAAGGCGCACTCTTGGCATCACGCACACCGGACACCCTGGCCCATGCACAAACTCTAAATTTTTAGGCATCAAATCTAAAAGCCCGTATTTCATGAGAGAATGCGTATGCCCTCCGCACACTTCCATGATGACTAACTTTTTTGTGAGTTTGGAAGCGAGTTTTTTGATTTCATTAGAGAGCGCTAAAATAGTTTGCTTGTCTCTAAAGGGCGAAATGAGGTGATCAACGCTCATTGTTATTATTGCGTTTCGTTCATTTTGGCGATCATTTCTTGGTAAAGCTCAATGGACTCTAGGGCTTCTTTTTCATCCATCTTACTCATCACATAGCCGATGTGGAGCAACACATAATCGCCCACTTTAACGGACTCGCCCATTAAATCCAAGCTCGCTTCTCTTTGAACGCCTAAAGTTTCTAAAAGCGCCACATTATCGTTAATGGCTATGACTTTAGAGGGGATCGCTAAACACATTAAAACGAATGCGTGGATTGGTAATTTTCACGCTTTTTTTCTAAAAGGAAGTTTTTAAAATCTTCCAAGCTTTTAGGGTCTTTGGAACTCATTAAAAAAATAGGCGCTTCAGGCTTTAATTTTTGCATGTCTTCTTTGACTTGAGAAACCCTAAAATTAAACACTTCAATCATATCCGCTTTACTGATGATCACCGCATCAGCGCACATGAACATCGTAGGGTATTTTAGCACCTTATCATCGCCCTCTGGAACGGAGAGTAAAACGATATTCATCGCCGCTCCTAGATTATAGCTTGAAGGGCAAACTAGATTCCCCACGTTTTCAATGATTAAAAAATCGCTTTTTTCTAACGCTCCCTCATCTTTGAGCAAATCAAACGCCCCTTCAATCATGCTCGCTTCCAAATGGCACGCTTCACCGGTGGTGATCTGATGCGCGCTCACGCCTTTTTTACGCAATCTGTCCGCATCTCTATTGGTTTGCAAATCGCCCTCTACCACGCAAAACTTGAAGTCTTTAAAATCCGCTAAATTTTCTAGCATCGTGGTTTTACCGCTGCCTGGAGAACTCATGAAATTCAACACATACAGCCCTTCTTTCAGGTAGCGTTCTTTCATTTCAGCGGCTTTAATGTCGTTCTTGCTCAAAATCTTTTCTACGATTTTGACATCTTTTTTACTCAAATTAGGGTTATTTTGTAAAGATTCTTTTCGTTGTTCGATCATTGCTTGTTCCTTTCTTTTAAAATTTTCGTATCCTAGCGCGCTTAATTAAACGGCTACCATTAAACGACTTCTTTTATCTTCTTGGCTCATTTTTTAGATCAAAACGCGCTTTTACCCTAACCCCTTATCGCCGCTGTCGTTTTTATCTTTTAACACTAATTTAATGATCCTCCATATGATGATTAATAAAATGATGGTTAAAAGCAAATACCAAACATTGATAAAAACGGCTTTCATCATTTGATTTTCCTTATTTTTTACTCAAAGACAATCTTATAACGCTATTTTCTAAAGCGTCCAAACGATGCGAAACTTGGGCTTCTAGGCTGATTAACGCCCCTTTTGGCATTTCTATTTTTTTATCTCCCACTTCAAAAACGATTTTACCCTCTAAAACCTGCACGCTGATAGCTCCCGGGGCCTTGTGTTTGTCCATGATCGCCCCTTTGGGCATGCAAATGCGGATTTCTTTATTGGAAGAATTTTCACTCAACGCTTCAATGTGGAGCTTTTCAAAATGAACGCCCTCTAAAAAATGAACCATTCTCATTAAACGACCTTTATTTTAATTTTTCTACCATTTCTTTGGCTTGTAAAGCGATTTCTAACTCTTCATCAGTGGGGATTCGTAAAATTTGGATTTTAGTATTAGGCTGGCTTAAATCCACCAACCCACTGCCTGGCTCGTTATTAATGGTTTTATTCAAAACAATGCCTAAATTTTCTAAGCCCTCGCACACGCTCTCTCTTAAAGCCGAGTAGTTTTCCCCTAATCCCCCTGTAAAAATGATCGCATCTACTTTTTTTAAGACTACCATGTAAGCCCCAATATACTTTTTAATGCGATAAACGCACATTTCAAAAGCGAGCTTGGCTTGTTTATCGCCTTTTTCCTTTCTAGCTTCTATGTTTCTGGCGTCATTATCCCCACAAATGCCTTTCAAACCGCTTTCATGATTTAAAATCTTTATCACTTCTTCTAAGCTTTTATTCGCGCATTGCGCGATGTATTCCACCACAGTGGGGTCAATATCCCCACACCTTGTACCCATAATCAAGCCCTCTAATGGGGTTAGCCCCATAGAAGTGTCCACGCTTTTACCCTTTTGAATGGCGGCCGCGCTTGAGCCGTTCCCTAAATGCAAACTGATAGCGTTAAATTCCTCATAAGGGATATTCAAAAACTTCGCCGCTTCTTTAGCCACATAATGGTGTGAAGTCCCATGGAAACCATAGCGGCGGATTTGATACTTTTCATACAATCCATAAGGCAACGCATACATGTAAGCGTAACTGGGCATGCTGGCATGGAATGCGGTGTCAAAAACAGCGATTTGAGGGATATGGGGGTGCGCTTTTTGAACGAACTCAATACCGGCCAAATTCGCCGGGTTGTGCAAGGGGGCTAAAATAGAAAGCTTGCCAATTTCTTGCATGACTAATTCATTGACTAAGACTGGGGCATGGAATTTATCCCCCCCTTGAACCACACGATGCCCTATAGCGTCAATTTGATTAAAATCTTTGATGATCCCCATTTTCGTCAAATTCTCACGAATCATTAAAAGCCCGCTCGCATGATCTTTAATCACAAGCTTTTCTTTAAGCTCTTGATCGTTATGGTGCAAATGCGATTTGATTTTCAACTGCCCTATTTCTTCGCCGATTTTTTCGGCTAAACCGCTCGCTAAGGGCTTGTTTTCTTGCATGTCAAACAATTTAAACTTAATAGACGAACTGCCCAGATTCAAAACTAAAATTTCCATCAATTTCTCCTAGTGAATTAATCTTGCGCTTGAAGGGCGCTAATCAAAACGGTGTTAATAATATCTTCCACTAAAGCGCCCCTACTCAAATCGTTAATGGGCTTATTCAAACCTTGTAAGATAGGCCCTATCGCCACGGCTTTAGCGCTCCGTTGCACCGCTTTATAAGCGATGTTCCCGGCGTTTAAATCCGGGAAAATAAAAACGCTAGCTTGCCCAGCCACTTGGCTGTTAGGCATTTTTTTCTTGGCTACGCCTTTATCTATGGAAGCGTCAAATTGTAAAGGGCCATCAATTTCTAATTGTGGATCTAATTTTTGCACGATTGTTAGGGCTTCTTTGATTTTGTCTATCATTTCGCCTTGAGCAGAATTTCCTGTCGCATAAGAGAGTAAGGCCACTTTAGGCGCGATATTGAATTGCTTGGCGGTTTGCGCGGAAGTGGTAGCGATCTCGGCTAATTCTTTAGGGCTAGGGTTAGGGATAATCGCGCAATCCCCAAAGACTAACACTTGAGTGTCTAAACACATTAAAAACACGCTTGAAACCAGGCTCACGCCGGGCTTAGTCTTAATGATTTGTAAAGCGGGCCTAATGGTCTCAGCCGTGGTGTGATTGACCCCAGAAACCATCGCATGCGCATAGCCTGAATGCACGAGCATGGTCGCAAAATAAGTTTTATCCAACGCTAATCGCTCAGCTTCTTGCTCACTCAAGCCCTTTGATTTTCGCAATTCATACAAGCTTTTAGCGAATTCTTCTCTATAATGAGAAGTGTTGGGATCAATGATTTCTGCATTTTCTAAATTCAAGTTCAAATTTTTCGCTTGGGAGTTAATAGCTTCTTTATCGCCTAATAAAATCAACCCCACCGCACCCATAGCGTTCAAACGATGTGCGGCTTTTAAAATCCTTTCATCTTCGCTCTCTGGTAAAACGACTTTTTTAATCTGCTTTTTAGCCTTTTTTTTCAAACCCATTTGAAAGGCTAAAGGGGTAATAATCTTGCTTTTTATTTGCAACACGCTTTCTATCAGATCCGCTTCTAATGCGCATTGTTGCTTGCAAAGAGACGCGCTTAAAAAATCCGGTTTTTCAAACGTTTCGCCCGCAAATAACCCTAAAGCGAAAGGGGCTTCTTTTTTAATGATATGAGAGCGCATGGCTTTCAAATATTCTAAACTCGTTTGCGCGACAGCCACCACAGGAGCGTTTAAATGCTTGGCTAAAATAGTGTTTAAGTCTAAAAGAGCGTTTAAGAAAAACTTCGGCACATACCCTAAATTAATGACAAAATCATGCGTGGATTGTAATTCATCATAGCGTTTGAGAATCGTTTCAAATAGTAACTCTTCTTGAGTAGCGCTCACAAGCTCTAAAGCCTTTTGTTTGTCTATGGCGCTATGGATCTCTAAAGAGCTTAGACCCTCACACTCCCCAAAGCCCTCGCACCCCCCACTAATGGGCGAAAACAAGGCGATTTTTTGATAGTGCGGTTTTAGCGCTTTTAAAAGACTCTTACAAGCAACCCCTAAAACTTCGGTATCCTCTGGGTAAATCCATAAACTTTGCATGCCAATCTCCCTAAAATCATCGTTTTTATTTAATTGTAGCAAAATTTAATTAAACCCAAACGAAACCATAGTTTTGTAAAAAGGCTTTTGGTATTTTTACAACACTAATATAAAAGAGCTTGACACTAGCTATAAAACAAAATTTTAAAAACCAATTTTTTAAAGATTAAAAATAAGATTTTAGAATATTCAATGAAAACAGAGTTAAGGAACTCTTTTTGCTTGGCTTCCATCATGTAAAATAAAAGAGTTGTTTTAAAGGATAGTCATGCCATCTCCTGTTAATCCCCTTCACACCAACGCAAGCACCAACGCAAACGCTTTAAATAGCGGAGCGAAAAACGAAGACACCAAAAACGCCCCTAAAAGTGCGTCAAAAGATTTCAGTAAGATCTTAAACCAAAAGATCTCTAAAGACAAAACCGCCCCTAAAGAATCGCTAAATCATAGCGCGTTAAAAGCCACGCCAAAAGACGCTAAAGAGAACGCTAAAGCGCTTGAAAAAACCCCTACCCCAAACCACCAACACGCTCAAAATCCCGCTAAAAACCAACAAGCCCCTACCTTAAAAGATTGGCTCAACCACCCCAAAACAACAGCCCCACAAAAGGCTCAACATGAAACCCATGAGACTAATGAAACTAACCCCAAAAACCCTAACGAAACTTTAAACAAGAATGAAAAAAAGCCTAATGAAGCCCTTTCTAACGCCCATCAAACAAACTTGCCTAATAAAAACCCTATAATCCCTAATCGCGCTAACAACGCTAACAAAACCCCCACCACCCCAACCCATAATGCCAAAGAGCCAAAAACCCTTAAAGACATTCAAACGCTCAGCCAAAAACATGACCTGAACGCCAGCAACATTCAAGCGGCCACGACCCCAGAAAATAAAACCCCCTTAAACGCGAGCGATCAGATCGCTTTAAAAACAACGCAAACGCCCACTAACCACACCCTTGCAAAGAACGACGCTAAAAACACCGCTAACCTTTCTAGCGTTTTGCAATCTTTAGAAAAAAAAGAACCGCCAAATAAAGAACACGCAAACCCCCAAAATAGCGAAAAAAAAACGCCCCCTTTAAAGGAAGCTTTACAAATGAACGCCATTAAAAGGGATAAAACGCTTTCTAAAAAAAAGCCAGAAAAAACCCCTATTCACGCTAAAACTCAAACTACAGCCCCAAGCGCGACGCTAGAAAATGCCCCTAAAATCCCTCTTAAAACGCCTCCTTTAATGCCTTTAATAGGAGCTAACCCTCCCCCTAACGATAATATTCCAACGCCCCTAGAAAAAGAAGAAAAAACTAAAGAAGCAAGCGATAATAAAGAAAAAGCTAAAGAATCTAGTAGCAGCGCTCAAAATGCGCAAAACACCCCAGCTAGCGATAAGACAAGCGACAATAAAAGCATCGCCCCTAAAGAGACGATCAAGCATTTCGCCCAACAATTAAAGCAAGAAATCCAAGAATACAAACCCCCCATGAGCAAGATCTCTATGGATTTATTCCCTAAGGAATTGGGCAAGGTTGAAGTAACCATTCAAAAAGTGGGTAAAAACCTTAAAGTGAGCGTGATTTCTCACAACAACAGCTTGCAAACCTTTTTGGACAACCAGCAAGATCTTAAAAACAGCCTGAACGCTTTAGGTTTTGAAGGGGTGGATTTGAGCTTTTCGCAAGATTCTTCTAAAGAGCAACAAGCCCCCAAAGATCAACCAAAAGAGCCATTCAAAGAACAGGAATTAACCCCCTTAAAAGAAAACGCCTTAAAAAGCTACCAAGAGAATACAGACCATGAAAACCAAGAAACGAGCATGCAAATCACTCTTTATGCGTGATTTTAAGCGAGTTTGCTCTATAATAAGACATCTTTAACAAGGAAGAGATCATGGCCATTGATTTAGCAGAAGTTACAGGAGCTAAAGTCGCGCAAGAAAGGAAAAAAGAGCAGCCCACCATCGCTAACGGGTTGGATAAAAACGCTTTCATGAAACTCTTTTTAGAGCAATTGAAAAATCAAGACCCCACCGCTCCTATGGAAACGGATAAAATCATCACCCAAACCGCACAACTCACGCAAGTGGAAATGCAAGAAGAAAACAAAAAAACCATGCAAGAAGTCGCTAGTGCGATGAAATCCAATAAAGAAACTAACGAATCTTTAAAAGACTTTCAAGGCACTTTAAAAGACACCATGGAAAACCTGAATAAAGGCATGGACGATAGCTTGAAGGCTAACAACGCTTTAAGGGAAGTAAGCGCCCTTAATTCTGTGAGCATGATAGGCAAGATCGCTGAAACCGATGTGAGCGGGGCGAATTTTGACGGCAATAACAAGCTTTCTTTTTCGCTCTTTTTTGATGAAAAAATTGACGCTTCTAAAGGAGTGCCGGCGATTCAAATCCTGAATGAAAACAATGAATTAGTCAAAACGATTCCTTTAAAAGATTATAACGGGCAAAAGGGGTATATTAATTTTGAATGGGACGGCACAAACGAAAAGGGCGAAAAAGTCCCTAAAGGCAATTACAAAATCAAGGCTGAATACAATTTGGACTCTCAAAGCAAGCAGTATTTGCAAACGCGCATTGGTAGGGGCGAAGTGGAGAGCGTGATTTTTGATAAAGGCAAGCCCATGCTAAGAATGGGCGAAATGATTTTACCCATAGACAGCGCGATAGAGTTTTACAAACCGGATCAAAAACCGCTTGAACAGAAACCGCTTGAACAGAAACTCTCTGATCAAAAACTCTCTGAACAAAAACCGCAAAAGCCCCTTGATCAAAAACTCTCAGATCAAAAAGCCCTTGAACAGAAAATCTCTGAACAAAAACCGCTTGATCAAAAACTCTCGGATCAAAAACTCTCGGATCAAAAACCCCTTGATCAAAAGCCCCTTGATCAAAAGCCCCAAACCCCCCCTAAAGAGACAGCATGAACGACACCTTATTAAACGCTTATAGCGGGATCAAGACCCACCAGTTTGGTATTGACAGCCTTTCCAATAATATCGCCAATGTCAATACCTTAGGCTATCGCTCCAATGATCCGGAGTTTAAGACCTTGTTTTCTTCGCATTTAGACGCTTTGAACGCCAAATCCGTTGTGGCTAACGACCGAAATTACGGCGTTACAGGCTCAGGCAATGTCCTTTCTAATAAAGACGGCGAATACATGCCAAGTGAGGGGGAATTCCACATGGCGTATCAAGGCAAGGGCTGGTTTGTGATAGGGCCCAATAAAAATGGGGAAATGACCATTAATAAAGACGGCTTTAGCAAAAAACAGGATAATTTCCTCACGCGCGCCGGGAATTTCGCCAGGGACGCCGATGGCTATTTAGTAACCCCTGAGGGCTATTATGTCTATGGTATTGATTTGAAAAAAATCAAAGACGGCACGCTCAATTCCACCGCTAGAGATGAAGACATTGAAAAATTGCATGGCAACACCCTTTCGCCCTTACAAATCCCACAGGATTTGACTTACCAGCCGGTGCTTAGCACGAAAGTGAATATCAGCGTGAATCTAAACCCTAAAGACCATTTAAAAGGCGTGCAAGATTTTTTCTTAAACGACAAGGGCGAGATCATTAAAGAGCGTTTTTTAAACCAGGATATTAACGCTTTGGCGAATGACGATAACGAGCCAATAGACGCGATCACCAATCGTAAATTAAATATCAGTATCCAAAAAGGAGATGGCAAAAAAGAGGATTTTGTTTTCACTTATGGGGACGCTGAAAAAGGCGAAAACCAATTCAAAACTTTAGGCGATTTGCAAAAACTCCTTAAAGAAAAAACCGGGCTAGACTTAAACCTCATCAAAAGCGAAAAAGACGCCAAAAGCCCCCCCCTTTTGTTAGAGATCGCTAATCCTAGCCAAACGCCTATCACCTTTAGCTTGAGTGGGGGCATTGCGGATAAATTGGGCTTGAATGCGAACGGAATGGAACTAAAAAAGGGCATTAGCAGGGATTCAGTAGCGATTAAAATCCCTTATTACAGCACAGAAGTGGATATTTATGACAAAGCCGGGGATAAATACTTGCTCCAAAGCGAATATTACATGACCAACTCCAACGATCCCACATCAAGCCCCACGAGTAAAAGGAAAAACCAAACTTGGGAAGTGAAAAGCTACATCGCAGATCCCAAAAACAAAACCCCTATCAATGATCCTACTTGGGAAATTGTCGGCTTTGATTCAGCCACGCACAAAATGAAATCCGCCCCCATGACTTTGGATTTCAAAGGCAATAAGCTCACCTACTCTTTAGATAAAAGCGAAAACCATGATTCTAGCGATTTGTCTTACCAAGACTCCAAACTCTTAGAAGCGAGCCAAGACGGCAAGCCTAGGGGCATTTTTAGAGACATGCGCATTGAAGAAAATGGCGTGATTTCTTTAGCCTTTAGTAATGGGGTGGTAGAGCCGGTCGCTCGCATCGGTATTTTAGCTTTCACTAACGATCAAGGCTTGAGAAAAATCGGCGGTAACCTCTATGAAATGCAAGAAGGCACCATCAATGGCGAAAACAGACCCCTAAGCGGTAACCCTATTTTAGGGTGGGACGAAGAGGGCAAGCTCAAGTTTGGGAAAATCAGGCATAAATATTTAGAAACGAGCAATGTGAATGCCGGGAACGCCCTAACCAATCTCATTTTAATGCAAAGAGGCTATTCTATGAACGCTAGAGCCTTTGGCGCGGGCGATGACATGATTAAAGAAGCTATTAGTTTGAAAAAATAAGGGGCTAAAATAAGGAGTAAGGAGTATGGTAAAATATCCTTTTTAATAAGGAGATTTAATGATACCCACACAGCTTAATGAAATTGCAAAATTTTTAAAAACAAACCCTTATAATTTGTCTCAACCCTTACAAGATGGACGCTTAAATCCATCTGTTAATGAAGAAGAAATTTTAAACACCATCAAACATTTTTTTCCTATCCAACTACCAAAAGCCAGAGAGTGGTGGGATTTTAGTTTTGAAGAAAACGATATTTTTTATCCTGTTAATATTAAAATCACCACCACAAAAACCGCTGACAATCTTAATTGTAAATTAGGGATTTATTATGCGTTGTGTGGCTTATTACCGACTTTCAACAACGAAATTGCATGGGAAAAATACTTTCAAAAACTTCATAAAGACTTAGGCAAAAACACCGATAGAGACTATTATTTTTTAATTATCAACAAAAACGATCCTAAAGATATTTTTATCAATTCCTTAAAAGGTATTCAAACCCTCCAACCTAATGGCAATAACTTGCCCTTTCAATGCAAGTGGGATAACAACAGAGAAATCATTCAAAGAGACTTTGATGGGAGTAAAAACTCCATCTTAAGTGCTTTAGCCAAAAGCGTTAAGTTACGAGCTAATATTTATTTAGCATTCAAAAAATTTTTTGGAGGGTTTTTTGTATCAATTAGATATTAAAACTTTAGGGCAGGTTTTTACCCCTAAAAATATAGTGGATTTCATGCTCACTCTCAAACACAATCATGGGAGTGTTTTAGAGCCAAGCGCGGGCGATGGGCGTTTTTTAAAGCGCTTAAAAAAGGCTGTAGGGATTGAAATCGATCCTAAAATCTGCCCTAAAAATGCCCTTTGCATGGACTTTTTTGACTACCCTTTAGAAAATCAATTTGACACCATTATTGGCAACCCTCCCTATGTCAAACACAAGGATATTGCGCCAAGCACCAAAGAAAAACTCAATTACAGCCTTTTTAATGAAAGGAGTAATCTATACTTGTTTTTCATAGAAAAAGCGATCAAGCATTTAAAACCTAAAGGCGAATTGATTTTCATCACCCCAAGGGATTTTTTAAAATCCACTTCCAGCGTGAAATTAAACGAATTGATTTACAAAGAAGGCACGATAACGCATTTTTTTGAATTAGGCGATCAAAAGGTTTTCCCAAACGCCATGCCTAATTGCGTGATTTTTCGTTTTTGTAAGGGCAATTTCAGTAGAATCACCAACGATTGTTTGCAATTCGTGTGCAAAAAAGGCATTTTATATTTCCTCAACCAATCTTACACGCAAAAATTAAGCGAGGTTTTTAAGGTTAAAGTGGGGGCAGTGAGCGGGTGCGATAAGATTTTTAAAAATGAAAAATACGGGAATTTAGAATTTGTCACCTCAATCACGAAAAGAACCAATGTTTTAGAAAAAATGGTTTTTGTCAATAAGCCTAATGATTATTTACTCCAGCATAAAGATAGCTTGATGCAAAGAAAGATCAAAAAATTCAATGAAGCCAACTGGTTTGAATGGGGTAGAATGCATCACATATCCCCTAAAAAACGCATTTATGTCAACACTAAAACGCACCAAAAAAACCCCTTTTTTATCCACCAATGCCCTAATTATGACGGCTCTATTTTAGCGCTATTCCCTTATAACCAAAACTTAGATTTGCAAAACCTCTGCGACAAACTCAACGCTATCAACTGGCAAGAATTAGGCTTTGTGTGCGATGGGCGTTTTTTGTTTTCGCAGCACTCTTTAGAAAACGCTCTTTTGCCTAAAAACTTTTTAAATGAGGATAAAACTTGTTAGAAACTTTGCAATTAAACCCTGAGCAACTAAAAGCGGCCAAGGCTTTGAAAGGGTATAATTTAGTCATTGCAAGCGCTGGCACAGGAAAGACTTCTACGATTGTGGGGCGCATTTTATACCTGCTTGATAACGGCATCAAGCCTGAAGAAATCTTGCTTTTGACTTTCACCAATAAAGCGAGTAATGAAATGATTGCCAGGGTGGCTAAATATTCCAAGTTAAGCTCCAAAATTGAAGCGGGCACTTTCCATGCGGTGGCGTATCGCTATTTAAAAGAGCATTACCCCAATTTAAGCCTAAAGCAACCTAAAGAATTAAAAAAACTTTTAGAAAGCATTGTGGATACTAAAAACGCGCTAACAGATGACGATAAAAAGCCCTACACTTCGCAGCACCTCTACGCTCTCTATTCTCTTTATACCAACGCTCTAAAACAAGAAGATTTTAGTGCATGGCTTTCTCATAAAAACCCTGAACACACGCCATACGCCGCCTTTTATGAAAACATTTTAGACGAATTTGAAAACACCAAAAAAAAGCATAATTATATTGACTATAACGACTTACTGCTGTTATTTAAACAAGCGATGCTAGAAAGACCTAGCCCTTATAAAGAAGTGCTTTGCGATGAGTTTCAAGACACTAACCCCTTACAAGAATCCATTTTAGACGCTATCAACCCTCCCAGTTTGTTTTGCGTGGGCGATTACGATCAGAGCATTTACGCTTTTAATGGAGCGGATATTTCTATCATTTCTAATTTCACTCAAAAATACAAAAACGCCCAGGTTTTCACGCTCACTAAAAACTACCGCTCTTCTAAAGAGATTTTAGATCTCGCTAATCAAGTGATACAACACAACGAGCGCATTTACCCTAAAAATTTAGAAGTGGTGAAATCAGGGCATTTCAATAAGCCCGCGCTTTTAAATTACAACGACAATATCGCGCAATGCCAAGACATCGCTAAACGCATTGTCATGCGAAAGAATTTTAAAGAAGTGGCAGTGATTTTTAGGAATAACGCGAGTGCAGATCAATTAGAAGCCGCTTTAAGATCCCACAATGTGCCAAGCAAAAGAAAAGGGAGCGCGAGCTTTTTTGAATCCAAAGAAGTGGCGTTAGCGTTAGACATTTGCGCGCTCATCTTTAATTCTAAAGACATTATGGCAGCAATCCATGTTTTAAGCCATATCAGCGATATTGGCTCTAACACCGCTAAAGACATTCATGAGGCCTTAATGCTTTTAGGCAATGGCGATCTCAAACTAGCCCTAACCCACCCTAATAAAGAAGCCAAAATTTACACCAAGAAAAAAGAAATCACCTCTATGGGGCTTTTTGAAGAAATTTTTGCTCTAGAAAACAGCTCAAGGTTTAATAGCGTGATAGATAAAGCGTTTCATTCGCACCCGGTGTTGATGCACCCTAAAATCTCACTCAATGGGGCTAAAATGCTTAGCGATTTTTTCATTCTTTATACCAAAGCCCCTACCCATTCCCCTAGCGCTTTAATCAAACACATTATAGAAAGCGCGTTTTTTCAAACCTTTAAAACACGCCTTTTAAAAGAGCGATCCAAAAATAAGGACGGATCTTATAATGAATTTAAAAAACTCCAAGCGCAAAAACGATTCAATGAAAAAATGGACTTATTAAGCTCTTTGGCGAAAAATTACCAAAATTTAGGGCGTTTTTTAAACGGCACTTTAATAGGATCTAGTGAAGCCACGCAAGGCGAGGGCGTGAATCTATTGAGCGTGCATGCTTCTAAAGGCTTAGAGTTTAAAGACGTTTATATTATAGATTTAATGGAGGGCCGTTTCCCTAACCACAAGCTCATGAATACCGGTGGGGGCATTGAAGAAGAAAGGCGGCTTTTTTATGTCGCTATCACTAGGGCTAAGGAAAATTTATGGCTTTCTTATGCGAAAAACGAATTGAGGGAAAACGCCAAACCCAAAGAGCATAAGCCCTCGGTGTTTTTGTATGAAGCGGGGCTTTTGAAACCTGATTTAAAATAAAATTGGTTTTTGTATTGTTTTTTAAAACGCTAGCAAGATTTTAGCTCTAGCTTGCGCTAGAGCCAAAATTTTAGTATAATGGCGTTGTGAGGACCATTAAAACTATGATCACTAATAGTAACTTCATAGTTGGTTATCACCTTTTTGGGGTAACCACCCGCTATTGCCACAAACCCTAACATGCTCCAAATTTTCACAACAAAAGAGATAACTTAAAATCATTATTTGCGTTGGCGTGATTATAGTTTAAAAAACTAAAAATGCCAAAAAGCGTTTTTAAAACCCCAAAATTTAAGGCTAATCCCCCCATGAAATCCTGTTTTTTTTTTTTTTGTAAAAAGCGCTCCAATTATTGTAACTTTATTCCTTTATAAGGGGTCTTTAAGGGGATTTTTAAGGTTAGTTTAATTTTTCTTATGTGAAAATATGACAATTACATCTAACAATTTGTATTACTAAACATTATTTACTGATGTAACTAAATCCCAAATTTAAACTCAATCAAGGAGCATCCCATTGATAAGGAAAATCATGATAAAGAAAAATAGAACGCTGTTTCTTAGTCTAGCCCTTTGCGCTAGCATAAGTTATGCCGAAGATGATGGAGGGTTTTTCACCGTCGGCTATCAGCTTGGGCAAGTCATGCAAGATGTCCAAAACCCAGGCGGCACTAAAAGAGATGAACTCGCAAGAGAGCTTAACGCTGATGTAACAAACAACATTTTAAACAACAACACCGGAGGCAATGTCGCAGGGGCGTTGAGTAACGCTTTCTCCCAATACCTTTATTCGCTTTTAGGGGCGTATCCAGAGAAACTCAATGGTAACGATGTGTCTGCGAACGCTCTTTTAGGGGGTGCGGTAGGCAGTGGGACTTGCGCGGCTGCAGGGACGGCTGGTGGCAATTCTCTTAACACTCAAAGCGCTTGCACCGCTGCGGGCTATTACTGGCTCCCAAGCCTTTCTGATAGGGTTTTAAGCACGATCGGCAGCCAGACTAACTACGGCACGAACACCAATTTCCCCAACATGCAACAACAGCTCACCTACTTGAATGCGGCGAATGTGTTTTTTAATGCGATGAATAAAGCTTTAGAGGCCAAAAATGGGACTAGTGGAGCTAGTGGTGCGACAGGTCAAAATGGTCAAACTTACTCTCAACAAGCTATTGCTTACCTTCAAGGCCAACAAAATATTCTCAATAACGCAGCTAACTTGCTCAAGCAAGATGAATTGCTTTTAGAAGCTTTCAACTCTGCCGTAGCTGCTAACATTGGGAATAAGGAATTCAATTCAGCCGTTTTTACAGGTTTGGTGCAAGGCATTATTGATCAATCTCAATCGGTTTATAACGAACTCAATACAAACCCCATTAGTGGGAGCGCATTTAATAGCGCTACAAATGACACACTAACTAACCAAGCTAACGCTGTGCAAGGGCGCGCTAATCAGCTCTCTAACGCTCTTTATAACGCGCAAGTAACTTTGGATAAAATCAATGCGCTCAACAATCAGGTTAGAAGCATGCCTTACTTGCCCCAATTCAGAGCCGGTAACAGCCGTTCAACGAATATTTTAAACGGGTTTTACACTAAAGTGGGCTATAAGCAATTCTTCGGGAAGAAAAGGAATATCGGTTTGCGCTATTATGGTTTCTTTTCTTATAACGGAGCGAGCGTGGGCTTTAGATCCACTCAAAATAATGTAGGGTTATACACTTATGGGGTGGGGACTGATGTGTTGTATAACATCTTTAGCCGCTCCTATCAAAACCGCTCTGTGGATATGGGCTTTTTTAGCGGTATCCAATTAGCCGGCGAGACCGTCCAATCCACGCTCAGAGATGACCCCAATGTGAAATTGCATGGCAAAATCAATAACACGCACTTCCAGTTCCTCTTTGACTTCGGTATGAGGATGAACTTCGGTAAGTTGGACGGGAAATCCAACCGCCACAACCAGCACACGGTGGAATTTGGCGTAGTGGTGCCTACGATTTATAACACTTATTACAAATCAGCAGGGACTACCGTGAAGTATTTCCGTCCTTATAGCGTTTATTGGTCTTATGGGTATTCATTCTAAGAAAGGGGGGAAGAGACAAATATGAAACAAAATTTAAAGCCATTTAAAATGATTAAGGAAAATTTAATGACACAATCTCAAAAAGTAAGATTCTTAGCCCCTTTAAGCCTAGCGTTAAGTTTGAGCTTCAATCAAGTGGGCGCTGAAGAAGATGGGGGCTTTATGACCTTTGGGTATGAATTAGGTCAGGTAGTCCAACAAGTGAAAAACCCGGGTAAAATCAAAGCCGAAGAATTAGCCGGCTTGTTAAACTCTACCACGACAAACAACACCAATATCAATATTGCAGGCACAGGAGGCAATGTCGCCGGGACTTTAGGCAACCTCTTTATGAACCAACTAGGCAATTTGATTGATTTGTATCCTACTTTGAATACTAGTAGTATTCATCAATGTAATAGTGGTAGCACTGGCGCTACTGCTGCTGCTACTAGTAGTTCTCCTTGTTTCCAAGGTAACCTGAGTCTTTATAACGAAATGGTTAGCTCTATCAAAACTTTGAGTCAAGATCTCAAAAACAATATCTTTCAAGGCAACAACAACACCACGAGCGCGAACCTCTCCAACCAGCTCAGTGAGCTTAACACCGCCAGCGTTTATTTGACTTACATGAACTCATTCTTAAACGCCAATAACCAAGCGGGTGGGATTTTTCAAAACAACACTAGTAAAAATTATGGAAGTGGTGTTACCGCTCAACAAATCGCTTATGTCCTAAAGCAAGCTTCAATCACTATGGGGCCAAGCGGTAATGGTGGGGCTGCGGGAGCGTTTTTAGACGCCGCTTTAGCGCAGCATGTTTTCAACTCTGCTAACGCTGGGAATGATTTGAGCGCTAAGGAATTCACTAGCTTGGTGCAAAATATCGTCAATACTTCTCAAAACGCTTTAACGCTAGCCAACAACGCTAACATCAGCAATTCAACAGGCTATCAAGTGAGCTATGGCGGGAATATTGATCAAGCGCGCTCTACCCAGCTATTAAACAACACCACAAACACTTTGGCTAAAGTTACCGCTTTGAATAACGAGCTTAAAGCTAACCCATGGCTTGGGAATTTCGCTGCCGGTAACAGCTCTCAAGTGAATGCGTTTAACGGGTTTATCACTAAAATCGGTTATAAGCAATTCTTTGGAGAAAACAAGAATGTGGGCTTACGCTACTACGGCTTCTTCAGCTATAACGGCGCAGGCGTGGGTAATGGCCCTACTTACAATCAAGTCAATTTGCTCACTTATGGGGTGGGGACTGATGTGCTTTACAATGTGTTTAGCCGCTCTTTTGGTAGCCGAAGTCTTAATGCGGGCTTCTTTGGGGGGATCCAACTCGCAGGGGATACTTACATCAGCACGCTAAGAAATAGCCCTCAGCTTGCGAGCAGACCTACAGCGACAAAATTCCAATTCTTGTTTGATGTGGGGCTACGCATGAACTTTGGTATCTTGAAAAAAGACTTGAAAAGCCATAACCAGCATTCTATAGAAATCGGTGTACAAATCCCTACGATTTACAACACTTATTATAAAGCTGGCGGTGCTGAAGTGAAATACTTCCGCCCTTATAGCGTGTATTGGGTCTATGGCTACGCTTTCTAAAAAAGCTCAAGGCCTTTTATAGGCTTTGAACGAACCCTTTAAACCCCCCATTAAAACAACCCCAAAATCCTTATCAAATAGTCAAATTAACCCCCCTAAAAATGCTTTATGAACGCTTTATTAAAAGCTTGCTTTAAGCGCTTCAAAGTTTTTTATTTTGTGAAGCAATCAAACGCTAAAGGCGTTCCCCTAACCCAAGAAAACCGCTTTTAAAACCCCCCAAGCAGAAATCCTAAACATCTTTAGCGTTTAGAATGAATGCCGCTAATTTGTTATAATACTATCATACATTTATCTAGCACAGGAAGCGCGCAAAGTTACGCCTTTATAGATATGGTGCGTGAGAGCTTTAGGGAATGCGTTGGAGATCAAGCTCTGTAAAATCCATTAGGGACACAGAACAAGAACCAAACTCTCCCCCAACACTAGGAAGCCCAATCGCTAAAGCGGTTGGGTGCTTTTAAAAAACTAGCTTTGCGCAAAGTCTTTTATACTCAGATTTAAAAAATGCCTTGGAGTGTTTTTAACTTATTGGAAATCAAAACTTCAGCGTGAGGTTGGTCATCATGTAACTTCTGTCTTGGTAATTAGCGCTAAAATCGCCATCCGGGTTATTGAATTTGGGCGCTCCAAAATACCCCGCTTGATAGCCTTTATTGATCCTAGCCCCATAATAAGTGATCCTAAAGTTAAGAAGGATTGATTCAGTGAATGCATAGCTCGCATTGAATTGCAAGGAGTATTCATTAGCCCTCCCCACTTGCCCTAACGCATTCTTATTCGCATGAGAGACGCGCCCAAAAACATGCCACGCGAAACGCTTATGAATCCCTCCAA
Organism: Helicobacter pylori; assembly: GCF_014496965.1. GTDB lineage: Bacteria > Campylobacterota > Campylobacteria > Campylobacterales > Helicobacteraceae > Helicobacter > Helicobacter pylori_CZ. The sequence continues at coordinate 23,712 of NZ_JACTCR010000012.1, forward strand.
CCGAAGTGTAAAAAGTGAAAGTGTTCGCGTTAGTGATCGCATCAGCCAGCCCATCATAAGCCGTATTATCCCAAAAATCATAGCCAATCATTCCGGCATGCCTAGTCGTTACTGAGATTTCATTACTGATATAGGAAGTGTTATTCCCCCTTGGCATCGTGTGAGAGCCTAAAAAAGCGTCTGAATTGCCAAAGGTGTTATAAAAGCCAATGGACCAGTTGAAATTATCCCACCAAAAAACCTGGCGGATATTCAAAGTAACGCCATTCCTCCCCAACAAAGAGCCATGAGGCGTGCTGTCTTCTAAACTATAAGTGTTTGTCTCTGGGTTATACCACCCCCTATAATATAAGGGAAAGGTTGTCATGATCATGCTTTGAGAGCGAAAGCCTACGTTTTCAAAATTCCTATTCGTGTCATAGACCAGTTTAAAACCAGGAGCGTTATAAGTCTTAGGCGCAAAATAATAAAAAAATTGAGCGTCTAATCCTTTATAAGAATAAGTCGTGGTGATCCCATGCCAACCATAATTGATGAAATCGTTGCTGTTATTAGGGTTGCCTCCCTTTTTCAAATAAGGCACGGTCGCAAAAAACTCATAAATCCAAGAGTTAAACGCCAAACCTCTCCCAAAAGAGCTCCACCACCAAAACCTTAATTTTTGCGTCTCAGTCTTATAGGGCTGATAATACACTTCCCACCCTTGATTCGAACCACTCATGAAATCAATATTCGCTTCATAACGCCCCGCTTTAAACCCAAAAACATCTTTGTAATCGTATCGTAAAAAAGCGGTATCCACCACATAAGGCCTTGCATGATAGCTCGCCGATTGGGAAGTCCCCGCATAAGCAGGGCCAAGATACTTGTTAAAAAAGTATCCATGATAGCCCCCAATGAAATTCTCCACGATTGAGCCAAAAACCTTCCCGTTAGCTTGGTTAATATAATACTTAGTCTTATCGTAAGGAATGGCTGCAATCGCCCCACCCAAAGAAACAGAAAGCCTGTGGTTTTCGGTGCCTTTAGGGAGTAAATTGACTTTGACTTGAGCTAAAGTAACAATATCTATAAAACTTTCAGTAGGATAAATCCCTTTTTTAGTATTGATTTGAGAATTGTTAAAACCAATCTTAGAAAAGTTCTCCACACGACCACTAAACCGATAATCAAAAGCTTCTACAGGACACAATAAAAACGATAAAAGCGATAAAGAAGAAGTCAGAAAATACTTCTCTTGTCTCATTAAATTCTCCCTAATCTTAATGGTATGATCTTTTTTGTTGAGATTATAATTATAATCAAAAAAAAAAAAAAAAAACAGCATAAAGTTAAAATGTTAATTAAAATCCACAACCTTATTTTACAAAAAATAACCCTTTATTGTAAATTGGTTTAAAATTAAAGGATTAAAATCATATATTTGTTACTTTTAAAGAATTCGTTATTTTTGATTGGACTCATTACGCATGAAATTCTCGCTTCTTTTAACCCTCCTTTTTTGTTTTTACGCGAGCGTTTTTATTTCTTCACTTTTTTAACCGCTTGAAAGAAAATAGCCCCCCCACGCGCTCAAATTTTAAAACTTATAAGAAATTTCAAACCTAGCGTTAAAGCCAGGCTCTGCCATGCCCCTTGCGTATTTGTCTTGATTGGGTTCATCAGGGCTCATCACCGGGCTGGCTTGATCAATATATTGTTGGTTAAAAACATTGTTAAACACCGCATTCAGGCTCAACCCTTTGAGTTTTTTATAAGTAGGCTTGTAAGTGATAAAGAAACTGCTCACCCCATAACCCGGCTTATGCACATGAAAAATCCCGGGCGTTTTAGGGCAACCGCTAGGCCGTCTGTCAATATCCGTAGGGCCGTTACGATAAGGGCTATAAGAGCAATAGCTCAAATCCGTAACAAAGCGTGAAAGCCAAGTGATGCTAAGGCCTGTGCGTGGGATTGTATAGCTTGCCGTTAAAATAAACACATTGCCGGTCGTAGCCGCCAGTTCATACACATCAGCGATCAAACGCCCTTTTAAAGAAGGCCATGATCGCGCCACGCTCAAGCCTAAAGAAAAGCCCTTGTATTTAGCTGTCCCTGAAACTTCATAACCCGGCACATAAATAATATCTTGTGCGGGCAAGTTGGTTACAAAAAGCGTTGAAGAAAATTGATTGATGTAATTAGAAATCAATTGGACAAAACCGGCAGCCCTAAAATCAAAATACTGACTGCTGTATTCGGTGTTAAATTCCGCATTTTGCCCAATTTCTGGCTTTAAATTGCGGTTATAGCGCAAATTATCTTGACGCATCCACACCAAACCTCCAGGCATAGGGCCTCTGGTTACATACGCATAAGAAAGCCTGAAATTCAAATTTTCTAAAGGCGAGACGTTTAAAGCCGCGCTAGGGCTAAACCCTTGAGTTATGTGCAATTGCCAGTCTTTATCCACTAAAGTATAGACATCATAACGAGTCCCTGCCCCCAAAGTTACCATAGGATGCAAGGTGTAATTCGCTTGCGCATACACCCCAACCACATTCGCCGTAGCGCCATTCCGTTGGCAGCGCCCGTTCATGTTAGGATCATCAGGGCTTGTAACCCTTAAGCATGCGTCAGGGGCATCGCCGGGCTTGACTAATTCGCTATTAGGGATCGCTTTATCAAAAGTGGTTAAGTTTTGGTAATTCAACCCGTATTCCAAAAGATTGTCATTTTTATGATCTATGGTGTGGATCACGTTCGCATTAAACCCAGAATTGATGATGAATAAATTTTTATTAGCCACCACAGAACCCCCTCCAAGGCTTTTAAAAGTGATGGAGCAAGTTTGTTTAAGAGCGTCATAAATACCCCCTTGCACCACGCATTGATTTTCTTCGCCAAGTTCTGGGTTTGGGGTGAAAGGAATGACAGTCGCTATATCGTTAGGCCTAAAAAGCGGATCAATTTGGACATTCCTAATGCTTGTATAACCATTAATTTTTAATTTAGGATCACCAAAACGACTCCCCCCTTCTCTTTCATAGTTCAAACTCACATTATGCACCAAATTGACGCTATAAGTTTTAAACAAACTAGCGTCATTTTCAAACAAGCAATCGCTAGGGTTTTTCTCGTTAGGGAAAGCGTTAAAATCACCGCAAGAATAGGGTAAAAAAGTGCCTGTAAAATTCGCTCTTAAAGGGCGATTAGCGTTATCTCTGGTCATGTTATAACTGAGCGTTAAAATATCCCTTTCGCTCAAATAACCATTGATCTTAGCCATCACATTGTTTTGCTCGCTAGGGCTTGCTGTAACTTTATTCTCCGCTTTAGGGTCAAAAAGATTTTTCATCGCATTATCCCCATCACGATAATAGAAAATATTTTGGTGCGTGTAATACAAAAGCGCATCAAAATGATGGTTACGATAAGCGCCCATCACGGTTTCTCGATCCCCAAAGTTGGTTAAAAAAGTGGCAGCCCCACTTATGGCGTAGTCTTTACCTTTAGGGATAAAATCGCTCGCGCTTTTAGTCTCCATTTTGATCGCGCCAATCAAAGCCATAGGCCCAGCGCTCGCTTGAGCCGCCCCCTTAGTAACCACCACGCTTTTGAGCATTCCAGGGTCAATAATCGTATTGCCTTGATGCCCATAGCTTGCGCCCATTTGCGCCGCGCCATCCACCGTAACCCTAGCCAATCTGTCTTCAATACCGCGCACGTAAATTTTTTGCGCTATCACCGCGCCACCGCTCGCTGATTTGGTTGGCTTGCCTTCTTTCTAATTCCTTACTTGAAATGGTTGTCTGGTTGTTGTAATTAAAGATTTTAGCCGCTTGAGTGGTAACCTTACCCAGAGTGTGTTGGGCGTTCTTTTCTTTATCTTTTTTCCTTTCTGTCTTTTTTTCTTCTTTTTCTTCTTCTTTAGCCTCTAATTCAAACGTTCCTAATAAGGACAAAAAAATAGAAAAACTACAATATTTTCTAAAACGCTTGTCATTCATTCTTAAAATCCTAAATATAGTAATTATTGTTTTTGAAAAATAAGATTGTTATTATAACTAAAAAAATATTATTTTTAGAGAAAGATTTTTCTCGGTTACTTTATTTTATGATATAAAAATTCATTTCCTTAAGGGGATAGGGGGGCATTTTGCGATAATGTCCCCTTAACCCCCTTAAAAACCCCCTAACCCAAGAAGACCGCTTTTTTCAAGAGGTTATCGCTTGATTAAAATCAAGCTTTTTTATTTATATTTTTATCTTATTCTCACTTTTTTATGTTTATAGAGCCTGAATATTTTAGAGCTAGAGCTTTCAAACAAACCCCTTTCATCGCTCACGATGACATCTGCGAGGTTGGAAGCGATTTCTTTATCATAAGCGCATTGGGTGAGGTTGGCTGAGGTGCTATAGAGCGTTTTAAAACGCTTTAAAAAATCCCCATGCCTGCCTTTAACCACACGAACGGCTTTAAAATTAGGGTAAATAAAAGTGGTTTTAGCGCTTCTTCTAATGAGGTTTTTAAACGCGTTGGGCGCGCGCACCAGGCTTTTTAAAGTGGTAAAATCAACGCTTTCTATTAAAACGCTTTGGTTTTTAGGGCGGCCTTTTAAGGCGTTGAGTTTTTCGCTGTCTTTAGAGAGTAGCCCGATAGTGGTATCGCTCTGAGCTAAATACACTAGTGCCATCAAATTACTTCAAATAATCTTGTAAAGCTAACAACTCGTCTTTTTGAGAGCTTTCTTCTAACGCTAAAAGTAAGACTTCTATCGCGCTTAAAGTCGTGAAATAACTCACATGGTTTTTAAGCACAGAAGCGCGAATGAGTTTGGCGTCATCTTGAGATTTGTGATCGCTGGTGTTGATAGCCATACTGATTTCCCCATTCATCATTAAATCCATGATGTTGGGGCGGCCTTCAGAGATTTTAAGCACTTTTAAAGACTTCACCCCAGCTTTTTCTAAAGCCTTATGCGTGCCTTCTGTAGCGCACAATTCAAAGCCCAACTCAACCAATCGCTTCATTAAAACGCATGCTTCTTCTTTATCCTTATCTTTAATAGAGACAAAAATAAGCCCCTTGTTTTTAATGGGGTTAAAGCAAGCCGTTTGAGCCTTAAAAAATGCAAGCCCTAAAGATCTAGCAATCCCCATGACTTCGCCGGTGCTTTTCATCTCAGGCCCTAAAATCAAATCCGATCCATAAAGCTTATTAAAAGGGAAAACCGCTTCTTTTAAAGCCACAAAATGAGACATTTTAGGCTTATAAACGCCTTTAGAATATTCTACGATATTTTTTTTATCATAAAACTTCAAGGCTTCTTTCAAATCTTCTAACACCATAACCCTAGTCGCCACTTTCGCTAAAGGAACGCCTAAAGCCTTGCTTAAAAAAGGCACGGTCCTACTGGCTCTGGGATTGACTTCAATCAAATACAACGAATTTTGATACACAGCAAATTGGATATTCAATAGCCCCACTACGCCTAAATGCAGAGCGATTTTCGCGCTCACTCGCTCAATTTCATCTAAAATTTCAGGGTTTAAATTGGAAGGGATAAAGCATGCCGAATCGCCTGAATGGATACCCGCCTCTTCAATATGCTGTAAAATGCCAGCAATATAAACCTCTTTTTTGTCGCAAATGGCATCCACATCTAATTCCACCGCTTTTTCTAAAAACTTATCAATAAGGAGCGGATTTTTAGGGCTAATCTCTAAAGAATGCGTAACGCTTTCCAAATAATGACGCAGTTCTTCAATATTTTCTAAAATTTGCATGTGTTGCCCGCCTAGCACATAACTAGGACGCACAATGATAGGGAAACCAATCACGTTAGCGATACTATAAGCTTCATCAACGCTTTTAGCCATGCCGTTTTCAGGCTGCTTAATGTCAAACTCTTTTAAAAAGAGGGAAAACTTTTCTCTGTCTTCTGCAATGTCAATCACTTTAAAAGGCGTGCCAATAATGGGGGCTTGCATTTTGGCTAAATCTTTAGCGAGTTTTAAAGGGGTTTGTCCTCCAAAATGCACGATAATGCCATCCATTCGCTCCCTTTGAATGATGCTTTTCACGCATTCAAAATGAATGGGTTCAAAATAGAGCGCATCACTCGTGTCATAATCCGTGCTTACGGTTTCTGGATTGCAATTGAGCATGACGCTTTTAATGTTCAAATCTTTTAAAGCAAAGCTCGCATGCACGCAACAATAATCAAATTCAATGCCTTGACCGATGCGGTTAGGCCCAGAGCCTATGATTAGGATTTTCTTTTCTTGTTTTTCTTGTTTGTTTTCAATAGGGGGCAAAGGATTGGGGGCATAGGTGGAATACAAATAAGGCGTGAGCGATAAAAACTCCGCCGCGCAAGTGTCCACTTCTTCAAAATTGGGCGCGATTTGTAAATTAGATCTAGCTAATTCCACTTCAAAAGGGCTGACCTCTAAATTTTCATTTTCTTTGATTTTAGCGGCAATCCTAGCATCGCTAAAGCCTAAATTTTTAAGCCCTCTTAATTTTTTGGCGTCCGTTAAAACGCTAGAATTGATACCCTCTTCTGCTTTGACTAGTTTTTGAATTTGAGATAAAAACCACCTGTCAATCTGGCATAATTCAAACACTTCATCTACAGAAACGCTGAGCCTGAACGCATCAGCGATATAGAGCAAGCGCTTGGGATTGGGCCGGCGGATTTCCTTTTTTATCGCCTCTAAATCTTTGCTTAACGATTCAAACCCTAGCCAATTGTTTTCCAAAGAGCATAACGCTTTTTGTAAGGCTTCTAAGAAATTCCCCCCTATCGCCATCACTTCGCCAATGCTTTTCATGGAAGTCCCTAAAGTGCTAGAAACACCGGCAAATTTTTCAAACGCAAAGCGAGGGATTTTCACCACGATATAATCCAAACTGGGCTCAAAACTCGCCGGGGTGTTGGTAATATCGTTTTTAATTTCATCTAAGCTAAAACCCACCGCAAGCATGGTGGCCACTTTTGCAATGGGAAAACCGGTCGCTTTTGACGCTAGCGCGGAGCTGCGGCTCACTCGTGGGTTCATTTCAATCACAACCATTCTTAAAGTCTCTGGATGGATCGCAAATTGCACATTACTCCCGCCCGTATCCACGCCAATTTCTCTCAAAATCGCAAAGCTCGCATCGCGCATGCGTTGGTATTCTTTATCGGTTAAGGTGAGACTTGGAGCGATCGTGATGCTATCGCCGGTATGAACGCCCATAGGATCAATGTTTTCAATACAGCACACAATAATACAATTATCCTTGCTGTCTCGTATGACTTCCATTTCATATTCTTTCCAACCTAGCAAGGACTCTTCAATCAAAATTTCATTAATGGGCGAAGCGTCTAGGGCGTTTTTAACCAATTCTTGAAACTCTTCAATATTATAAGCGACCCCACTCCCTCCCCCAGCCAGCGTGAAACTCGCTCTAATGATGGCTGGAAAGCCAATTTCACTAATGGCTTCTAGGGCTTCTAACTCGCTATAAGCGTAACGCCCTTTAGGCAAATCCATTCCGATTTTTAACATCGCTTCTTTGAAAGCCTGCCTGTCTTCGCCTTTTTTAATCGCTTCAATCTTAGCCCCCAAAAGCTCCACGCCTTCTAACATGCCCCTTTGGTGCATTTGCATGACCGCATTCAAAGCGGTTTGCCCGCCCATTGTGGGTAAAATAGCGTCAATCTTTTCTTTTTCAATGATAGCGGCGATATTTTCTGGAGTGATGGGTTGGATATAGGTTTGATGAGAAAATTCAGGGTCAGTCATCACGGTGGCTGGGTTAGAATTGATTAAGATCACTCTATAACCTAAAGATTTTAAGGTTTTACAACTTTGAGTCCCTGAATAGTCAAACTCACAAGCTTGCCCGATCACAATAGGGCCTGAGCCTATCAGTAGAATGTTGGAAATATCGGTGCGTTTAGGCATAACCAATCCTTAAAGAAAGAATATAAAATGAAGCGTTATCAATATTTTAAAATACTTTTTATTAGGTTTTTGCGTGGCGTCCCCCCCCTATTTTTTCAAACTATTTGTCTCTGTCTGAAAAAATACCAATGATTTGCAAGATAGAAATGAAGACATTCAAAAAGTCTAAATACAAGCTCACCGCCGCATCAATGGGGCTATCATACATGCCTTTAACGATGTTTTGAGTGTCATAAGCGATGTAAAGACTGAATAAAATCGCACTCGCTCCCGCAATGACGACTTGGAACATGGGGCTACCCAAAAACAAGTTAATGAGCGAACACACCACCACCACAATCAAAGCGATAAAGAGCATTTTACCCATATTCGCTAGATCGTTTTTAGTCTTAAGGGCATACACGCTCATCAAACCAAAAACAATGGTTGTCATGCCCAAAGCTTGCCAAACCGCCCCTAAACCAGCTTTTGCAATCACCATACCCAACAAAGGCACTAAAGTAACCCCTGATAATGAAGTGAAAGCAAACAGCATGAATAAATTCAATCCGGGTTTAGATTTAGAAAACATCAAACCAAAAAACGCCGCAATTTCAGCGATAAAAAATACCCATTTATACTGCACTACGGCCTGAAAATTCATTAAACCCAATAACGCCCCGATAGTCGCTAATAACAAACTGCCCGCAAAGAACTTGTAAGTCGTTTTAACAAAACTTACCAGCTCGCTTTCATGCAACACAGAATCTTCTGCATACGCGTTACGAGAATTCGCTCTGTCATACAATGCCATGTTTTACTCCTTGAAATTCAACTCAATAAACAATTTAAATTAACCCTATAGCTAGGTCCAATATAATAACACAAAATGTAGTAAAATACCAAACAAAACCCCCTAAAATTGAAATTGAAGTCTGAAAAATAGGATAATAGTTACGATGAAAATTTTTATCAATGGATTTGGCCGCATTGGGAGATGCGTTTTAAGAGCGATTTTAGAGCGCAATGATACAAACCCTCAACTAGAAGTGGTAGGCATCAATGATCCTGCTAATTGGGAAATTCTCGCTTATCTTTTAGAGCATGACAGCGCGCATGGATTGCTCAATAAGGAGGCGCGTTACTCTAATGGTAAGCTCATTATCGGATCGTTAGAAATCCCTGTTTTTAATAGCATCAAAGACTTGAAGGGCGTGGGTGTTATCATAGAATGTTCAGGGAAGTTTTTAGAGCCTAAAACGCTAGAAAATTATCTTTTGCTTGGGGCTAAAAAGGTGTTGTTATCCGCTCCCTTTATGGGCGAATACGATGAAAAACAATACCCTACTTTGGTGTATGGGGTCAATCATTCTCTCTATCAAAACCAAGCCATTGTTTCCAACGCCTCTTGCACGACTAACGCTATCGCGCCCATTTGCGCGATTTTAGACAAAGCTTTTAGCATTAAAGAGGGCATGCTAACGACTATCCATAGCTACACGAGCGATCAAAAACTCATTGATTTGGCCCACCCTTTGGATAAACGGCGCTCCAGAGCGGCTGCAAGTAATATTATCCCCACCACCACTAAAGCCGCCCTAGCCTTGCATAAAGTGTTACCCAATCTCAAAAACAAAATGCATGGGCATAGCGTGAGGGTGCCTAGCCTTGATGTGTCCATGATAGATTTGAGTTTGTTTTTAGAAAAAAAGGCCTTTAAAGAGCCGATCAACGATTTATTGATTACAGCTTCCAAAGGGGTTTTAAAAGGCGTGTTAGAGATAGATTTAAAAGAAAGGGTGAGTTCTGATTTCATTTCTAACCCTAGTAGCGTCATCATCGCGCCTGATTTGACTTTCACGCTAGAGAATATGGTCAAAATCATGGGGTGGTATGATAACGAATGGGGGTATTCTAATCGTTTGGTGGATATGGCGCAGTTTATGTATCATTATTAAGTCATTTTGCGAATCTTTTTGAGTTTGTTTAACATCAAATTGTATAATGTGGGATTTAATAAAAACGATTGGAGTTTTAAATGGCGTTTAAAAAGGCCAGATTGATTTCTAGGTTTGTTTCAAAGGGATCTTTCAAATTGAATAAGATCTCAAAGAAATTTTTCACATTGAATCAAATCTTAAAGCGTGAAAAGCCCTTAAAACGCCATAAAAAAACAAAATCCATTGAAAAGCCCTTTAATAAAAACAAATCTTTTTTAAAAGCTTCGGTTTTATTGATAGGGACGCTAGGGGGGTTATCCCACCTAAGGGCTAACGAATGCCGTTATTGGTCATGGTCGTCTTGGAGTTATCAAGACAATATTGAAAGCGGTCCTAATTCACCCACGCACAACTCTTATTGTCTTTTTAGCAGTACTCAAGGCTCTGGGACTTATTATTTAAACACTCTTACCACTTATAGTGCTGGTGGGGCTAGTTTCACGCAGAAATTCAATAATGGCACGCTTGATATAGGGGGGAATATCCGTTTTGGAGGCACAGGTATTAATGGAGGTGATGTAGGGTATATCACAGGTACTTATGACGCTCAAACGATGAATTTTAATTCTAGCCATATCACAACCGGAAACTCATACGCTGATGGCGGTGGGGCCACGCTCAATTTTAACGCGACTAACAATATCACTATTAATCAAGCGAGTTTGGATAACAGCGATGCAGGGACACAAAAATCTTACATGAATTTTAAAGGCTCTAATATCAAGGTCAGTGGCTCTAGCTTTACAGACGACACCAATGGAGGTTTTAATTTCAGCGGCAGTAACAATAATAGCGTTATCTCCTTTAATCAAACGAACTTCAATCAAGGGACTTATAATTTTAGTAACAGTGCAAGTTCAAGCTTTGATAATAGTAGTTTCAATCAAGGGACTTATAACTTTAATGACAACGTAAGCTTTAATAATAACACCTTCAATCAAGGGACTTATCACTTTAATACCAGCAAGGTGAGTTTTTCAGGCGCTAACACTTTAAACTCAAGTTCGCCTTTTGCTAGCCTTAAAGGCAGTGTGTCCTTTAATTCTAATGCGATCTTTAACCTCAATCAAACCCTTAATAATAATCAAACTTATGACATTCTCACTACAAACGGGGCGATCCAGTATGGGGTTTATCAAAGCTATTTGTGGGATTTGATCAACTATAAAGGCGATAAGGCTATCAGCCATGTTGAAGTGGGTAACAACACTTACGATGTAACCTTTGACATTAACGGACAGGATGAAACCTTACAAGAAACCTTTAACAAACAATCCATTACCACTCAATTTTTAGGCGACAATTTACAACAAGAAGCCCAAAAAACCTATCAAGAGGATGTAGCTCATTCCCAAAACGCTTTGAATGGTGTTACTAGCGACAACACGATCGCAAGCGCTGATACAAGCTACACTCAAAGCAAAAATCCCACTATCGCTAAAGACGCTCAAAACTTAGAAAGCACCAACCAAACCATCCAACAAGACAAACAAGCCTTAGAAAAAGATTTAGCCCAAATCAAGCAATTAGCCAACTCCACCACAGGCTTTAACGAACAAGCTTTCACTCAAGCTCAAAAACAAGAACAACAAGAGGAACAAACCTTACAAAACGATGAAAACGCTTTTAACGCTGAACAAGAGGGATTGGAACAAGCGATACAACAAGAACAAGTGCAACAACAAAAACAAGAACAACAAGAAGCCCAAAAAACCTATCAAGAGGATGTAGCTCATTCCCAAAACGCTTTGAATGGTGTTACTAGCGACAACACGATCGCAAGCGCTGATACAAGCTACACTCAAAGCAAAAATCCCACTATCGCTAAAGACGCTCAAAACTTAGAAAGCACCAACCAAACCATCCAACAAGACAAACAAGCCTTAGAAAAAGATTTAGCCCAAATCAAGCAATTAGCCAACTCCACCACAGGCTTTAACGAACAAGCTTTCACTCAAGCTCAAAAACAAGAACAACAAGAGGAACAAACCTTACAAAACGATGAAAACGCTTTTAACGCTGAACAAGAGGGATTGGAACAAGCGATAGCTAACGCTAAACATGTAAGCCCCACACCAAATCCGACACCAAGCCCTACACCCACTCCTACAAAACACACAGTGCCAAACACTCCCCCTAGTCAAGTTCCGCCCACGCCTACTCAAAATCCACCTGCAGAAAGCGTGTGGAGTGGGGTTTATTGGCTTCAAAACAAAACTTACTCAAACAAAGGCATTTATTATATTGATCCTAACCTTTCAGGACAGAGCGGTCAAAGCGGCAACACGCTCAGCACTTATACAGCTAATTTGTTAGGGAGAAGTTTTAGCGTCAATATCCAAAATGGCACCTTGATCATAGGGAATAACACAGAGAGCGTGAATGATAACGGGTTGATTTGGATAGGGCATGGAGGCTTTGGTTATATTACGGGAACTTTTAATGCGGCTAACATTTACTTGACCAATAATTTTAAAACCGGTGAAGGCGTTTCAGGCTCAGATGGTGGGGGAGCGAACATCACCTTTAAAGCAAGCGATAATATCACTATGGATGGCTTGAATTACAATAACGCTGAAACCGTTACTAAAATGATTCAAACAGGGGCCAGTCAGCATTCCTATGCCGCTTTTGACGCTATGAATAATGTCAGTGTAACCAATTCTAGTTTTAGCGATATGACTTGGGGGAAATTCAGTTTTAACGCTAAGAATATTTCGTTTTCTAACGCTTCGTTTAGCGGCTTTACAAACCCTGGAGGATCAAGCGTGATCAGCGCTAACGCTTCTAATTCTTTAAGCTTTGTCAATTCTCGTTTGAATGGTGGGGCAATCTATAATTTGCAGGCTAATAGCCTTATTTTCAATAACACGCAAGCGGTTTTTAATGTCTTGTATTCTAGGGGGACAAGCAATTTTAATGCTACCACACAGCTTTTAGGCAACACGAGTTTTACGCTTAGCTCTCAAAGTTTGCTGAACTTTAATGGCGATACAACCTTGCAAAACCACGCTAATATCACGCTTGGCAATAAAAGTCAAGCCGCTTTTAAAAATTCTTTAACGCTTGATAACAATTCTAATTTGAGTTTAGACAATCAAAGCGTTTTGAATGCGAATGGCGCAAGCGCTTTTAACAATCAAGCGAGTCTCAATATCTATAATGGGAGTCAAGCAACCTTTAATAGCCTCTTTTTTAATGGCGGGACACTCAGTCTTAACGCGAGTAGCAAACTCAACGCTTCTAGCGCTAGTTTTTCAAAAAACACCACTATTAATTTAGACGATAGCGTTTTATCAGCCAATAACACAAGCTCTTTAAACGCTAATATCAATTTTCAAGGCGCAAGCCAGGCTGATTTTGGAGGCAACACGACTATTGATACAGCGAGCTTTAATTTTGACAGCGCAAGCTCATTGAATTTTAATAACCTTACGGCTAATGGGGCGTTGAATTTTAATGGTTATGCACCCTCTTTAGCTAAGGCTTTAATGAGCGTTAGCGGGCAGTTTGTTTTAGGGAGTAATGGGGATATTAATTTATCTGACATCAATATTTTTGACAACATTACAAAATCTGTAACTTACAACATCTTAAACGCTCAAAAAGGGATTACTGGCATCAGTGGGGCTAATGGCTATGAAAAAATCCTTTTTTATGGCATGAAAATCCAAAACGCTACCTATAGCGATAATAACAACGTTCAAACTTGGTCGTTTATAAACCCTCTCAATTCTTCTCAAATCATTCAAGAGAGCATTAAAAATGGGGATTTAACCATAGAAGTTTTAAATAACCCTAACTCGGCTTCTAACACTATTTTTAATATCGCTCCTGAGCTTTATAATTACCAAGCTTCTAAGCAAAATCCTACCGGCTATAGCTATGATTATAGCGATAATCAAGCAGGCACTTATTACTTAACAAGCAATATTAAAGGTCTTTTCACCCCTAAAGGCTCTCAAACGCCTCAAGCCCCAGGCACTTATAGCCCGTTCAACCAGCCTTTGAGTAGTTTAAATATCTACAATAAGGGTTTTTCTAGCGAGAATTTAAAAGCGCTTTTAGGGATTCTTTCTCAAAATTCCGCCACCTTAAAAGAAATGATTGAATCCAACCAATTAGACAATATCACTAACATCAATGAAGTGTTGCAACTCTTAGATAAGATTAAGATCACCCCAGCGCAAAAGCAAGCGCTCCTAGAAACCATCAACCATTTGACTGACAACATCAATCAAACCTTTAGTAATGGGAATTTGGTCATAGGCGCTACTCAAGATAATGTTACAAACTCTACTAGCTCTATATGGTTTGGGGGCAATGGCTATAGCAGTCCTTGCGCACTAGATAGCGCCACTTGTTCTTCTTTTAGAAACACTTACTTGGGGCAATTATTAGGCTCAACTTCCCCTTATTTAGGCTACATTAACGCTGATTTTAAAGCTAAAAGCATTTATATCACTGGAACGCTTGGAAGCGGTAACGCCTTTGAAAGCGGAGGGAGCGCGGATGTAACCTTTCAAAGCGCTAATAATTTAGTGTTGAATAAAGCTAACATAGAAGCTCAAGCTACAGACAATATCTTTAATCTTTTGGGCCAAAAAGGGATTAATGAAATCTTTAATCAAGGGAATTTAGCGAATGTTCTCAGTCAAGTGGCTATGGAAAAAATCAAGCAAGCCGGCGGTTTAGGAAACTTTATAGAAAACGCTCTAAGCCCTTTGAGTAAGGAATTACCCGCTAGCTTGCAAGATGAAACCTTAGGCCAACTTATAGGTCAAAATAACTTAGATGATTTATTGAATAATAGTGGAGTCATGAATGAAATCCAAAACATTATCAGTCAAAAACTAAGCATTTTTGGTAATTTTGTTACCCCATCCATCATAGAAAACTACCTTGCTAAGCAGTCTTTAAAAAGCATGCTAGACGATAAAGGGCTTTTGAATTTTATCGGTGGGTATATAGACGCTTCTGAATTAAGCTCTATTTTAAGCGTGATTTTAAAGGATATTACTAACCCCCCTACAAGCCTGCAAAAAGACATTGGTGTGGTAGCGAACGACTTGTTGAACGAGTTTTTAGGACAAGATGTGGTTAAAAAGCTAGAAAGTCAAGGCTTAGTGAATAATATCATCAATAATATCATTTCTCAAGGCGGGTTAAGCGGCGTTTATAATCAAGGTTTAGGGAGCGTGTTGCCGCCCTCTTTACAAAACGCGCTCAAAGAAAACGATTTAGGCGCTCTTTTATCGCCTAGAGGCTTGCATGATTTTTGGCAAAAAGGGTATTTTAACTTTTTAAGTAATGGCTATGTTTTTGTCAATAATAGCTCTTTTAGCAACGCTACAGGGGGCAGTTTGAATTTTGTCGCTAACAAGTCTATTATTTTTAATGGCGATAATACGATTGACTTTAGCAAGTATCAAGGAGCATTGATTTTTGCTTCCAATGGTGTTTCTAATATCAATATCACCACCCTAAACGCCACTAATGGCTTAAGCCTTAATGCGGGCTTGAATAACGTGAGCGTTCAAAAAGGAGAAATTTGTGTCAATTTAGCCAATTGCCCTACAACCAAAAACGGCTCAACAAGCTCTGCAAATTCTAGCGTAACCCCCACCAATGAAACTTTGAGCGTGCGCGCTAATAACTTCACTTTCTTAGGCGCAATCGCTTCTAATGGGGCTATTGATTTGTCTCAAGTAACGAATAATAGCGTTATAGGCACGCTCAATCTCAATGAAAACGCGACCTTGCAAGCCAATAATTTAACGATCACTAACGCTTTTGACAACGCCTCTAACTCTACGGCTAATATTAATGGTAATTTCACTTTAAACCAACAAGCGACTTTAAGCACTAACGCTAGTGGTTTGAATGTCATGGGGAATTTTAACAGCTATGGCGATTTGGTGTTTAACCTCAGTCATTCAGTTAGTCATGCCATTATCAACGCTCAAGGCACAGCGACGATCATGGCTAATAATAACCCTTTGATCCGATTCAACGCTTCTTCAAACGAAGCAGGCACTTACACGCTGATTGATAGCGCTAAAGCCATTTATTACGGGTATAACAACCAAATCACAGGAGGCAGCAGCCTGGATAATTACCTTAAGCTTTATGCGCTCATTGATATTAATGGCAAGCACATGGTGATGACTGACAACGGCTTAACCTATAACGGGCAAGCCGTGAGTATTAAAGATGGCGGTTTAGTTGTAGGCTTTAAGGACTCTCAAAACCAATACATTTACACTTCCATTCTTTATAATAAAGTGAAAATCGCTGTTTCTAATGATCCTATCAATAACCTACAAGCCCCCACTTTAAAACAATATATCGCTCAAATTCAGGGCGTTCAAAGCGTGGATAGCATTGATCAAGTTGGAGGCAATCAAGCGATTAATTGGCTCAATAAAATCTTTGAAACCAAGGGAAGTCCTTTATTCGCTCCCTATTATTTAGAAAGCCATTCCACAAAAGATTTAACCACAATCGCTGGAGACATTGCTAACACTTTAGAAGTCATCGCTAACCCTGATTTTAAAAATGACGCCACTAATATTTTACAGATCAACACCTACACGCAGCAAATGAGTCGTTTAGCCAAGCTCTCTGACACTTCAACCTTTGCTAGTGCTGATTTTCACGAGCGATTAGAAGCCCTTAAAAACAAGCGATTCGCTGATGCGATCCCTAACGCTATGGATGTGATTTTAAAATACTCTCAAAGGAATAGAGTTAAAAATAATGTGTGGGCGACAGGAGTTGGAGGGGCTAGTTTTATTAATGGAGGCACTGGAACTTTATATGGTATCAATGTAGGGTATGACCGATTCATTAAGGGCGTGATTGTGGGGGGTTATGCCGCTTATGGGTATAGCGGGTTCCATGCAAACATCACTCAATCAGGCTCTAGCAATGTCAATATGGGCGTTTATAGCCGAGCGTTTATCAAAAGAAGCGAATTAACCATGAGCTTGAATGAGACTTGGGGATACAATAAGACTTTCATCAACTCCTATGACCCCCTACTCTCAATCATCAATCAGTCTTATAAATACGACACTTGGACGACTGACGCTAAAATCAATTATGGCTATGACTTCATGTTTAAAGATAAAAGCGTTATTTTTAAACCCCAAGTAGGCTTAGCCTATTATTACATTGGTTTGTCTGGTTTAAGGGGTATTATGGATGATCCTATTTACAATCAATTCAGAGCCAATGCTGACCCTAATAAAAAATCCGTTCTAACGATCAATTTTGCCCTAGAAAGTCGGCATTATTTCAATAAAAACTCTTATTATTTTGTGATTGCGGATGTGGGCAGAGACTTATTCATTAATTCTATGGGGGATAAAATGGTGCGTTTTATTGGTAATAACACCCTAAGCTATAGAGATGGTGGCAGATACAACACTTTTGCTAGCATTATCACAGGCGGGGAGATAAGATTGTTCAAAACCTTTTATGTGAATGCGGGCATTGGGGCTAGGTTTGGGCTTGATTATAAAGATATTAATATTACCGGAAATATTGGTATGCGCTATGCTTTTTAATGGTATTATTAAACTTGTTTTTAACAAGCCTAATTCATAGCAGGATCACCCATGCAAAAAACCTTATCTTCTTTACCCTTATTTTTATCTTTACCCTTATCTCTATCTTTATTTTTATCTTTTTGTATCGCTGAAGAAAATGGGGCGTATGCGAGCGTGGGTTTTGAATATTCCATCAGTCATGCAATCCAGCACAATGACCCTTTTTTGAATCAAGAACGCATCCAAACGATTTCTAACGCTCAAAATAAGATTGATAAACTCAATCAAGTTAAAAATGAAATCACAAGCATGCCTAAAACCTTTGCATATATCAACAACGCTTTGAAAAACCATTCTGAATTAACCCCTACTGAAAAGCAAGCCGAACAATACTACCTCCAATCCACGCTTCAAAACATTGAAAAAATAGTCATGCTTAGTGGGGGCGTTGCATCTAACCTTAAATTAGCCCAAGCGTTAGAAAAAATGCAAGAACCCATTACTAACCCTTTAGAATTAGCAGAAAACTTAAAAAATTTAGAATCGCAATTCAGCCAATCTCAAAACAACATGCTCTCTTCTTTATCTTCTCAGATCGCTGCAATTTCAAATTCCTTAAACGCGCTTGATCCTAGTTCTTATTCTAAAAACATTTCAAGCATGTATGGGGTGAGTTTGAGCGTGGGCTATAAGCATTTCTTTACCAAGAAAAAAAATCAAGGGTTTCGTTATTACTTGTTCTATGACTATGGTTATAGTAATTTTGGTTTTGTGGGTAATGGCTTTGATGGTTTGGGTAAAATGAATAACCACCTCTATGGGCTTGGCATAGATTATCTTTTCAATTTCATTGATAACGCAAAAAAACATTCGAGCGTGGGGTTTTATGTAGGCTTTGCTTTAGCGGGGAGTTCGTGGGTAGGGAGTGGTTTAGGCATGTGGGTGAGTCAAACGGATTTTATCAACAATTATTTGATTAATTATCAAGCTAAAATGCACACGAGTTTTTTCCAAATCCCTTTGAATTTTGGGGTTCGTGTGAATGTCAATAGGCACAATGGTTTTGAAATGGGCTTAAAGATCCCTTTAGCGGTCAATTCCTTTTATGAAACGCATGGCAAAGGGTTAAACACTTCCCTCTTTTTCAAACGCCTTGTCATGTTTAATGTGAGTTATGTTTATAATTTTTAGGGGGGTAGAAAATAAGCACTCCTTACATGTTTTAAGCGTATCGCAATCTTTGAATTTTAAAAACTAGATTTAGTTTTTTTGCCTCAAATGATGGATGCTCTCGCCCCCAAGACCATAATTATTAGAATCAACCTCATCTATAATGACCACAATAGAAGCCTTATTTTTATTCAGCACCTTAACCATCAAATCTGAAACCCCTTCAATCAATTGCTGTTTTTGCTCGTTTGTTGGCCCTCCATTTTCTGGCACGAGTTTGATATTGATAAACGGCATGTTATTCCTTAAAATTGAGATAGCACATTATAACGCTTTTATTTAAACGCTTCATTAAGCGCTTTTTCATATTGTATTAATTAAACCCCCTTTTAAAAACAATAAAAGCTTTTTAATCTCTTTCAAGTCAAGTTAAGTTTGATATACTAACAAAATGAATACTTATAAAAACAGCTTGAATCACTTTTTAAATTTAGTGGATTGTTTAGAAAAGATCCCCAATGTGGGTAAAAAGTCCGCCTTTAAAATGGCGTATCATTTGGGTTTGGAAAACCCTTATCTGGCACTAAAAATCACGCACGCTTTAGAAAACGCCCTAGAAAACCTTAAAACATGCACATCCTGTAATGCACTCAGCGAGAGTGAGATTTGTGAGATTTGCTCTGATGAGAGCCGACAAAATTCTCAGCTTTGCATGGTTTTACACCCAAGAGACGTGTTTATTTTAGAAGATTTAAAGGACTTTTTAGGGCGCTATTATGTGTTAAATTCTATAGAAGAAGTGGATTTTAACGCCTTAGAAAAACGCCTAGTTGGAGAAAACATTAAAGAAATCATTTTTGCTTTCCCCCCCACTTTGGCTAATGATTCTTTAATGCTTTATATTGAAGATAAATTACAACGATTCCACCTCACTTTCACTAAAATCGCTCAAGGCGTGCCTACTGGAGTGAATTTTGAAAACATTGACTCAGTCTCGCTCTCAAGGGCGTTTAATTCAAGGATCAAAGCATGAATTTAAACTTTATGCCCCTATTGCATGCTTATAACCATGCGAGCATTGATTTTCATTTCAATTCTAGCGCTAGGGATTTTTGCGTGCATGAAGTGCCTTTGTATGAGTTTAGCAACACAGGCGAACATGCCGTTATTCAAGTGAGGAAAAGCGGTTTAAGCACTTTGGAAATGCTTCAAATTTTTTCTCAAATTTTAGGGGTAAAAATCGCTGAATTGGGTTATGCGGGCTTGAAAGATAAAAACGCGCTGACGACTCAATTCATCTCACTCCCTAAAAAATACGCCCCTTTATTAGAAAAAAACACGAGCAACTTTCAAGAAAGAAACCTTAAAATCCTGTCTTTGAATTACCATCATAATAAAATCAAATTAGGGCATTTAAAAGGGAATCGCTTTTTTATGCGTTTTAAAAAAATGACCCCCTTAAACGCTCAAAAAACAAAGCAGGTTTTAGAACAAATCGCGCAATTTGGCATGCCGAATTATTTTGGTTCACAACGCTTTGGGAAGTTCAATGACAACCATAAAGAGGGGTTAAAAATCTTACAAAATGAAACAAAATTCGCCCATCAAAAACTAAACGCTTTTTTAATTTCAAGCTATCAAAGTTATTTGTTTAATTCGCTTTTAAGCAAACGATTAGAAATCAGTAAAATCATTAGCGCTTTTAGCGTCAAAGAAAATTTAGAATTTTTTAAACAAAAAAATTTAAGCGTTGATTCAAATGCCCTAAAAGCCCTTAAAAACCAAGCCCACCCCTTTAAAATCCTAGAAGGCGATGTGATGCGCCATTACCCTTATGGGAAGTTTTTTGACGCTTTGGAATTAGAAAAAGAGAGCGAAAGGTTTTTGAAAAAAGAAGCTGTGCCTACGGGGTTACTGGACGGCAAAAAAGCTCTTTATGCAAAAAATTTGAGTTTTGAAATTGAAAAAGAATTCCAGCATAACCTTTTAAGTGGTCATGCTAAAACGCTAGGCTCTAGGCGGTTTTTTTGGGTGTTTGCAGAAAATATAACTTCTCAATACATCAAAGAAAAAGCGCAATTTGAATTGGGATTTTACTTGCCTAAAGGGAGTTATGCGAGCGCATTGCTCAAAGAAATCAAGCATGAGAAAGGAGAAAATAATGACGAATTTTGAAAAGATTATCGCGCAAAACAGGCTCAAAACGAACGCGGTTTTAGCGACTTACTGTGCGATTTTTGCTTTTATCGGGTTGTTGGTGGATGCTATTAGAATCAACGCTAATGATTTAGGCATAGCCCTTTTTAAACTCATCACTTTTCAAATTTTTCCTACGATCACCATTATCATGTTTTTAGTGGCTTTTGTCGTTATTGTTATTTGTATCCAAAATTTTAGCTCTATCATGTTAAGCGGTGATGAATATAAGCTTATTGATAAAAGCAAGGTTTTAAGCTCTAAAGAAAATCAAATCCATCGCCTTTTGTTAGAGCTTTTAGAAGAGGCTAAGCTTCATTTTGAGCCTAAGCTTTATATCATTAACGCCCCTTATATGAATGCTTTTGCGAGCGGGTGGGATGAATCTAATTCTCTTATCGCTCTTACAAGCGCTTTAATAGAAAGATTGGATAGAGACGAATTAAAAGCCGTGATCGCTCATGAGCTTAGTCATATACGGCACAACGACATCCGCTTGACCATGTGCGTGGGGATTTTGAGCAATATCATGCTGTTAGTGGCTAATTTTAGCGTGTATTTTTTCATGGGGAATCGCAAGAATAGTGGGGCGAATTTAGCCCGAATGATTTTATGGGCTTTACAGATCATCTTGCCTTTTTTAACGCTTATTTTACAAATGTATTTGAGCCGCACACGAGAATACATGGCCGATAGCGGGGCGGCGTTTTTAATGCATGACAATAAGCCCATGATTAGGGCCTTGCAAAAAATTTCCAACGATTACACCAACAACGATTATAAAGAAATAGATAAAAATAGCACCCGATCAGCGGCTTATCTTTTTAACGCTGAAATGTTTAGCACCCACCCTAGCGTTAAAAATCGTATCCAATCCTTAAGAAAGCGTGTGATTTAAATGGAAAATTTTTTCAACCAATTTTTTGAAGACATCGGCGAAGACAAGAATCGAGAAGGTTTGAAAGAGACGCCTAAAAGGGTTCAAGAATTATGGAAATTCTTGTATAAAGGCTATAAAGAAGATCCTAGAGTGGCTTTAAAAAGCGCGTATTTTCAAGGCGTTTGCGATGAAATGATAGTGGCTCAAAACATTGAATTTTACTCCACTTGCGAGCATCATTTGCTCCCTTTTTTAGGGAATATTAGCGTGGGATATATCCCTAAGGAAAAGATTGTAGGCATTAGCGCGATCGCTAAACTCATTGAAATTTATAGCAAACGCCTACAAATCCAAGAAAGTCTGACCACTCAAATTGCAGAAACTTTTGATGAAATCATAGAGCCAAGGGGCGTGATCGTGGTTTGTGAAGCCAAACATTTATGCATGAGCATGCAAGGGGTGCAAAAGCAAAATGCGATCATTAAAACAAGTGTGTTAAGAGGCCTCTTCAAAAAAGACCCTAAAACCAGAGCTGAATTTATGCAACTCTTAAAATCTTAGGTTATAATTCTATGCATGAGTAGCTCTAATTTATCCTTTTATTATAATGAGTGCGAGCGTTTTGAAAGCTTTTTAAACCACCATCATCTACACCTTGAAAGCTTCCACCCTTATTTGGAAAAAGCCTTTTTTGAAATGGTGCTTAATGGAGGCAAAAGGTTCCGCCCTAAGCTTTTTTTAGCCGTGCTTTGTGCGTTAGTGGGTCAAAAAGATTATTCTAACCAACAAACAGAATATTTTAAAATCGCTTTAAGCATTGAATGCTTGCACACCTATTCGCTCATCCATGACGATTTACCATGCATGGATAACGCCGCTTTAAGGAGAAACCACCCCACTTTACACGCTAAATACGATGAAACCACAGCCGTTTTAATCGGCGATGCGCTCAACACTTACTCTTTTGAATTGCTTTCAAGCTCTTTACTAGAAAGCCATATCATTGTGGAATTGATCAAAATCTTAAGCGTTAATGGGGGGATTAAAGGCATGATCTTAGGGCAGGCTTTGGATTGCTATTTTGAAAACACGCCCTTAAATTTAGAGCAGCTCACTTTCTTACACGAGCATAAAACCGCTAAATTGATTAGTGCGAGCTTGATGATGGGGCTTGTTGCAAGCGGTATTAAAAATGAAGAGCTTTTTAAATGGCTTCAGGCTTTTGGGTTAAAAACGGGTCTTTGTTTTCAAGTGTTAGATGATATTATAGATGTTACACAAGATGAAGAAGAGAGCGGTAAAACCACTCATTTAGACAGCACTAAAAACAGCTTTGTGAATTTATTGGGGCTAGAAAAGGCGAATGATTACGCTCAAACTTTAAAAACAGAGGTTTTAAACGATTTAAACCTATTAAAAACCGCTTATCCTTTATTGCAAGAAAATTTAAACGCGTTATTGAACACTCTATTTAAAGGCAAGACATGAAAAAAATTTTACTCACCAACGATGATGGCTACCATGCAAAAGGCATTAAAGCTTTAGAACAAGCTTTAGAAGAGATGGCAGAAATTTATGTGGTCGCCCCCAAGCATGAAAAAAGTGCATGCTCGCAATGCATCACGATCACCGCGCCTTTGAGAGCGGAGAAAATTAAGGGCAAAGAAAGCAGGCATTATAGGATTGATGATGGCACGCCAAGCGATTGCGTGTATTTAGCGATCAATGAGCTTTTTAAGCATGTTTGTTTTGATTTAGTGATTTCAGGGATCAATCTTGGATCCAACATGGGCGAAGACACGATTTATTCTGGAACGGTGGCCGGAGCGATTGAAGGCACCATTCAGGGCGTGCCTTCCATTGCGATTTCTCAAATCCTTTCTAACAAAAACAAAAATACGCCCCTAAGTTTTGATCTGGCTCAAAAGATTATCCAGGATTTAGTCCAAAACATTTTCACCAAAGGCTACCCCTTAAAGGGGCGCAAACTCCTGAATGTGAATGTCCCTAATTGCTCCTTACAAGAATATAAGGGCGAACGCATCACCCCTAAGGGCTATAGGCTGTATAAAAAAGAAGTGCATAAACGCACAGACCCCAAGAATGAAAGCTATTTTTGGCTAGGGCTACACCCTTTAGAATGGCAAAAGCGTGAAAATGAAGACAGACTCTCTGATTTTGACGCTATTGCTTCAAACCATGCCTCTATCACGCCTTTAAATTTAGACTTAACCAGTTATGATGATCTAAAAAGCTTGGAATCTTGGCATGAGGGAATGTTAAAGTGATTAAAAATCACCGCTTGGCTTTTTTAGGGCTAATTGTTGGGGTGTTTTTTTTCTTTAGTGCATGCCAACACCGCCTGCACATGGGGTATTATTCAGAAGTTACAGGGGATTATTTGTTTAATTATAATTCCACTATCGTGGTGGCTTATGACAGAAGCGATGCGATGACTTCTTATTATATCAATGTGATTGTTTATGAATTGCAAAAATTAGGCTTTTACAATGTCTTCACGCAAGCGGAATTCCCACTGGATAAAGCCAAAAATGTGATCTATGCGCGCATTGTCCGTAACATCTCAGCTGTGCCGTTCTACCAATACAATTACCAGCTGATCGATCAAGTCAATAAACCTTGTTATTTTCTTGGAGGGCAGTTTTATTGCTCCCAAACCCCTACCGATTACTACGCTATCAATGGCTTTAGCGAGCAAATTTTGATGAGCGCTAATTCGCATTTTATTTTGGATTGGTATGATGTGGTGCTGCAAAAACGGGTTTTATATGTGGATGGGAGCGTGAGCGGAAGGACTTGTGGCTATCAGATGCTGTATAGGGATTTGATTAAAAGCACGATCAAACGCATTGATTTTAACCGCCCTGAACGCTACTACTATAATTTAAGACTGCCCCTTTATCAGCCATGTTATAGACAATGAGCAATGGTTATCAGGCGATTGTATAAATTTTGCGCTAGCCATGTGGTGCGTAATTGCTCTTCTGTAAAATGCGCTCAAAATATCCATGGGCATAATTATGAAGTGGAAGTCTTTATTGAAACCAACCGCTTGGATAACGCGAACATGGCATTAGATTTTGGGCTGATGCAACAAGAAATGCAAGTTTTCATTGAGTCGTTTGATCATGCCCATCATTTTTGGGATAAAGAAAGCGATGAGTTCCAGCGTTTTATAGAAAATCATTGCGTTCGTTATGTGAAATGCTCGTTCAATTTGAGTGCAGAGAGTTACGCTCTCATGTTTTTATACTACCTGACAAGGATCTTACAAAAAAGCGTTTTTTCTAATAATGAAGGGGAGTTAAAAATCTCTAGCGTGCGCGTGCATGAGACTAAAAACGGCTATGCGGAGAGCTTTTTAAAAGATTTAGAAAACCCGCACTTTAAATCTTTAGTGCATCAAAATTGCGTTTCTTTCTCGCAAGGCATTCAAAAATTGTGGCATGATAAGGATTTTTTTAATAAAATCATTAGCGATGAAAAACAATGCTTTTTCCACGCTAAACCCCTACACCAGATCCCATGAAACTCCCGGTCGTTGAGAGCTTTTTTTCCTTACAAGGTGAAGGAAAAAGGATAGGCAAACCCAGTCTTTTTTTGCGCTTAGGGGGGTGTAATCTTTCATGTAAGGGCTTTAATTGTAAAACCATATTGCATGATGAAATTCTAACAGGTTGCGATAGCTTGTATGCGGTGCATCCTAAATTCAAAGAAACTTGGGATTATTACAATGAGCCTAAATCTTTGATTGAACGATTAGAGGATTTAACCCCTAATTATAAGAATTTTGATTTCATTCTTACAGGCGGGGAGCCAAGCTTGTATTTTAATAACCCTATTTTAATCAGCGTTTTGGAGCATTTTTATCACAAAAAAATCCCTTTATTTGTAGAGAGTAACGGCTCTATTTTTTTTGAATTTAGCCCTATTTTAAAAGAATTGCATTTCACCCTAAGCGTCAAACTCTCTTTTTCTTTAGAAAAAGAAAGAAAGCGGATCAACCTCAAAGCCTTACAAAATATCTTAAATAACGCTAAAAGCGCGCATTTTAAATTTGTATTGGAGAGTCAAAACGCCGCTCAATCTATCGCAGAGATTCAAAGCCTTTTGAAACAACTCTCCTTAAAAAATAATGAAATCTTTTTAATGCCCTTAGGCACAACTAACAACGAGCTAGACAAAAATCTAAAAACCCTAGCCCCCCTAGCCATAGAGCATGGTTTTAGGCTGAGCGATAGGCTTCATATCCGCTTGTGGGATAATCAAAAAGGGTTTTAAAAAGTTAATCATGACCATCAAAGTTTTTTCGCCCAAATACCCCACTGAATTAGAAGAATTTTATGCTGAGCGTATCGCTGATAACCCTTTAGGGTTTATCCAACGCTTGGATCTTTTGCCCAGTATTAGCGGGTTCGTTCAAAAACTGCGCGAGCATGGCGGGGAATTTTTTGAAATGAGGGATAAGGGGAAGCTCATTGGGATTTGTGGGCTTAATCATATCAATCAAACAGAAGCCGAGCTGTGTAAATTCCATATAAATAGCGCTTATCAATCCCAAGGGTTGGGTCAAAAACTCTATGAGAGCGTGGAGCGATACGCTTTAATCAAAGGCTATACTAAAATCTCTCTGCATGTGAGCAAGAGTCAAATCAAGGCATGCAACCTCTATCAAAAGCTGGGTTTTACGCGCATTAAAGAAGAGGATTGCGTGGTGGAGTTGGGCGAAGAGGCTTTGATTTTCCCTACTCTTTTTATGGAAAAGATTCTGTCTTAATTGGTGCATCAATTTGACGCACGCACCAAAGCGATAATTTTAGCTATCAAACTTTGATTAACACAGCCTTATTAATGCTAAATTAGCCCTAAAACAAACGCTTGTTTTTAAAATTTTGTTTCAATTTGAAATACCAATCCCTTATAAAAGCTTTAAATTTCAAAAAATAA
>NZ_JACTCR010000013.1:0-49208 GCF_014496965.1 Helicobacter pylori
TTTGCCCTTGACTTTTGGGGCGTTTATTATTTCTTTATCTTTTCATTCAATTTTTTAATCTTGTTTTAGCGTTTGTAAAATTAAAAGTTTTAAGGGGGTTTGTTGTAGGATTTCATCACGCCCCATAGTTGCATTATGGGGCAAATTCCAACTTAAGAAGGGTTTATCATGCGAAGAAGACATGATAAAAACTCTTGGTTAGTATTATACATTAAAATCTCTTTTAAGGGGTTTAAAGTGATCTTTTCCATAGAAAAGTAATGTATTAGCCAAAGTTCCCCTGAGTTTAAAAGCTTAGGGGTTTCCTTTAAAAAGCGGGTTTGCCCTTGACTTTTGGGGCGTTTTATTTGTTTAAAACCCTGATTTTAGCACTCATTAAATCGTGGTTTAAGGCTTTTTTGATGTTTTCAAACTGGCGTTTTTTGTTTTTAAGATTGGCAATTTCACTATCCAAACCGCTTAAAACGTTAGCGATAGCGGCTTGTTCGTTTAGAGGGGGTAAAAGGATTTCAAAATCTTCAATGGCTTTTTTAGATAAATTCAATTGCGAACTGCCTTGACCTTGCATTTTGAAGTATTTTTGATTTGCATTGATATACAATCTTAAAAATAAAATGTTGATACAATCATTCTTTTTTCTAAGTCTTCCCATGCGTTGGTTTAATACATAATCATTACTAGGAATAACTGCACAAAGCCCTAAAAAATCTCCATGAGCAACATCGCTTAAAACCATGACTATATCATCTTGTTTTAATGAATTATCATAAAAATTAACTCGTTTCATTGTATTTTTTAAATTGCCATCAATATCAATACTATTTAAACTTATTAGTTTAAAATTTCCGTTTTCTACTATTAAGGTTTCATAAGCCCCTCCGTTGCCAAATTCACATATATCCCCAAGCCTTACTTTTTGCCAGGCTTGATTGAAGCCTTTCAAGCGTTTTCTTTGGCTCAATAGTTCAAAGCTTAAAGCTTTTTTAACGCCCTCTTTTTTAAGAATGAGAGCGTCTAATGCACAAAGATAACGATCCACATCGCTTAAAATGTTAGCGATAGCGATTTGTTCGTTTAAATCTTTGGGGCAGAAAACTTCTTTATTTTTAATTAAATCTACATTTAAATTTACTTGTGAGCCTTGTTGCCCACTTTCTAGCCATTCTTTTTCTATATAACATAAAAAATAATATAAGTAATTCAAATCTATTTTTGGATTTTCAAAAACTACAAAACCATCATGAATACAAGTATCAATTTTAGTGATAATAGGCTTACCAATTGTCGCGCACATGCTCATAATCAAACTATTTTGTTTAACAAACCTGCTTTTTTCAATGCCTTTTTTAGAAAGTTTTTGGGCTGTTTTGTATAGAAAACGGCTATTTTTTGAAATGTCTGAAATTCTTACCCACCCTACATTAGAATTAGCGCAAAACCATTTAGGATTTTCAATAGGTCTAGGCGATGCTCCCCTTTTAATCTCGGCAATATCCCCAAGCCTTACTTTTTGCCAATTTGAGGGCGTTGTTAATGCGTCCATGCGTTTCATCACCCCATTAACCCCAAATCTTTCAAATGCTCTAAAACTTTTGATTCGCTCTCTTTGACTTCTTTGTCTAGTTCTAACAAGCTGTTAGAATAGCTTGAAATGATTCCATTAAGGGCGCTAGCAAAAGCGTTGATGCGTTTTTGGATCTTGTTTTCTAGGGCGTTTTTCAAGCTGTTGAGCCATTTGTCTTTGATGATGAGATCCTTGATTTCATTGATTTTAAGGTTTTTATACTGGTGGAATGCTTTTAATTCCAGCTCCTCATAAGCTTTATTTTTCATTTTTAGCGCCTTGTTTTTCGCTTCTAGCCATTCTAAAGCGGTTTTTAGGATTTCTTTATCTTCTAAATCGGTGGCGTTTTTTAGCTCTTTTTTCAAAACGCTTTCATTGATTTTCAATCCATCAAAAAGCCCTTCTTCGTTAGAATGCTCTTCTATAAATTCATCTAAAAGAGCCTCTTTTTTGTTGAGGGCGTTTTCTAATGCTTCTAATTCGTTAAGCTCTTTTTCAAAAAAGCGTTGTTTGATCAAGTTTTTAGGGATTAGATCGCTTTTGTAGTAGGTTTTTTGAACGATAAAATCCGGCTCTTCTAAATAATTGGCCTTTTTGTTTTTGTCTTTTAGGGGGGTTAATTTCCTTAATTCTTTAGCGCTTCTAAAGCCATTGAATGAGATGAGGAACCAATCGTCTTGCAAGACTTCGTTGTAGTAATCTTTGAAGAGCTGATACACGCCGTATTTGTCTAAAATTCCCACTTTTTCAAATTCTTTTAAAACCTTTTGACAAACGCTTTCTATGAGGGTTTTTGGGTTAAAACCTGGCTCTAAATCATTAAAAGTTGTGGATAGTTCCAATCGGTCAAAAGCGCTCAAAACAGAAGCGTGGAAAGCTTGGAATTCTGAGCTTTGGGTGATTAGATCTTTAATGTTTTCGCATTCTGTTTTTAAAGCGTAATAACCCTCTTTATCGCTTTTTTTAAAAAGCGTGTTTTTAAGCTCTTTAAACACTTGAAAATAAGGGGCGTAGGCTTTTATTTCGTTTTTGGGCAAATAACTAGCCTTGTGGCTGTTGATTAAAGCGAACAAGTCTTTTTCTGATTCTTGTTTGGCGGCAATGTAGCGTGCGATATTCAAGTTATAGTCGTTAGCGCTAATTTCTTCTAGGCTTACCATTTTGGAATAATAAGGGATTTCTTTTAAAGCGTTAAAAGTGTCTATCATTTTTTGGACATCTTGCTCTCTTAAGCGGTTTTTATTGCCGTCTTTTTTAAAATCCTTGCTCGCATCTATCAAAAAAACGCCCTTTCTGGCGCGTGCGTTTTCTTTGTCTAAAACAATCACGCATGCAGGAATGGAAGTGCCATAAAAAAGATTAGGGGCTAGGCCTATCACGCCTTTAATATAGCCTTTTGTTAAAAGATTTTTTCTGATTGCACCCTCAGCATTCCCCCTAAATAGCACCCCATGGGGTAAAATCACTGCCCCTTTGCCTGTGTCTTTTAAAGATTTAATGATATGGAGCAAAAAAGCGAAATCGCCATTTTTTTCAGGGGGCGTGCCGTCTTCAAAACGATTGAAACTATCGTTAATGACTTGCTTGCTTTTAGGGTCTATGCTTAGCCCATCAGTCCAGTTTTTCAAGCTAAAGGGAGGGTTAGCCACGACATAATCAAAGGTTTGCAGCATGCCGTTTTTAATAAAAAAGGGGTTAGAAAGGGTGCTAGAACCCCCTTTAGCAATATCAGCATCAGCGCTATTGTGTAAAATCATATTCATTTTACAAAGGGCTGTTGTGGAAATGTCTTTTTCTTGACCATAGATAGTTAAGCCGTTTTTGCCCGCCAGGCTAGAAGCTTTTAACAATAACGAACCGCTCCCGCAAGTGGGATCATAGATGCTTTTATCCTGTCTGGTGTTTGCATCAATGCCAAGCAAAAGGGACAATAAAAGCGAAACTTCGCTAGGGGTGTAAAACTGCCCTTTGGATTTACCGGATTCGCTGGCAAAGTGGCGCATTAAATATTCGTAGGCATCGCCCAATAAATCATCGTCTAAAGCCCCATGCGCGCCCAAACTCAAATCGGCAAAGATTTTAACCAAATTAGAAAGGGTGTCTATCATCGCTTTACCCTCTCCAAGCTTGGTGTTATCGTTAAAATCCACGCTGTCAATCACGCCTTTTAAGTCGTTTTGCTCTGCGATCTTGGCGATGATTTTATTGAGCTTGTCGCCTATTTCCTTATCGCCCTCTAAAGCGAGAATGTCTTCATAAAAACACCCTTTTGGCACTTCTATTTCGCTATAAGTATTGTTTTTAGCGTCATTTCTGGCTTTATCGCTGATGTATTTTAAAAAAAGCAAGTTCAAAACATAGTTTTTATACTCGCTCGCATCCATTCCGCCCCTTAAACTATCCGCCCCAGCCCATAAAGAGCTATACAATTCGCTTTTTTTGATCGCCATTTTTAACCGCCCTATTTTGTTTTTAGGATTATAATATAAAGCGGTAAAAAGCGTTCTTAAGGGGTTTATAATGAAAACAGAAAGAGAAGTTCAAAAACAAGTCATAGAAACTTTTAAAAGCATGGGCTATGCGTATTTAGGGGATTTAACAAAGAGCGATAATGAAAACATCAATAAAGAAAGCTTGAAAGCATGGCTAATTAAAAATCAAAAAATTGAGCCTGAAAGGTGGCGTAAAATTGAGCAGAAAATCCATGACGCTTTAAAAAACGATTTATACGAAGCGAATCAAACATTTTACGATCTTTTGATTTATGGCGTGAAAACTAAAATAAGCCAGAATGAAAACACTCAAACGACTTATCTCATTGATTGGAAAGACGTTTCTCAAAATGAATTTAGCGTGGCTGAAGAAGTGAGCGTTAAAGGGCCAAACATGAAGCGGCCGGACATCGTGCTTTACGTTAATGGGATCGCTTTAGGGGTGCTGGAATTGAAAAAATCCAGCGTGAGCGTGGAAAGCGGTATCCGGCAAAATTTAGACAACCAGAAGAAAGAGTTTATTAGAGATTTTTTTAAAACGATCCAATTGGTTATGGCGGGCAATGAAAGTCAAGGGCTAAAATATGGCGTCATAGAAACTGAAGAAAAATACTACCTTTCTTGGAAAGAAGAGGGCGTTCAAAAAAATTTGTTTGAAACGATTGAATGCTTTTTGGATAAAAAAAGGTTTTTAGATTTTATCCATTATTTTTTGATTTTTGATAAGGGGCAAAAGAAATGCGCCCGGTTCCACCAGTATTTTGCAATTAAAAAAACGCAAGAATTTATCCAAAGAAAAGAAGGGGGGATTATCTGGCACACGCAAGGCAGCGGTAAGAGCCTTACTATGGTGTGGCTCACTCAATGGCTAAGAAGGAATATCCAACAAGCAAGGATTTTAATCGTTACGGACAGGAGGGAATTAGACGCTCAAATTCAAGGCGTGTTTAGTGGGATAGGCGAGGATCTTTATCGCACAGACAGCAAGAAGGATTTATTGAGCACGCTGTTTGAAAATAAGGAATTTTTGGTTGGCTCGCTTGTGCATAAGTTTGATGACAACGACTTAGAAGATTTAAAAAAACAACATGTTTTAAAGGAATGGGTTGTTTTAGTGGATGAATGCCACAGAACCCAAAGCGCTAAATTGCATAAAGCCATGAAAAGCCTGCTCCCTAATGCGATTTTTATCGCCTTTAGCGGCACGCCTTTATTGAAACAAGAGAAAAAGACAAGCCAGGAAGTGTTTGGGAATTACATCCATTGCTATAAATTTAATGAAGCCGTTAGCGATAGGGTGGTGCTGGATTTAAATTATGAAGCCAGAAGCGTGAATCAGTATGTCAGCGACCCTGTAAAGCTAGACGAATATTTTGAATTGAAAACCCAAGGCTTGAGTGATGAGGCTAAAACAGAGCTTAAAAAGAAATGGGTTAATTTGCAAAAGGTTTTTTCCACTAAAGACAGATTAGCTCGCATTGTGCAAGATATTGTATTGG
This sequence comes from Helicobacter pylori, assembly GCF_014496965.1. GTDB lineage: Bacteria > Campylobacterota > Campylobacteria > Campylobacterales > Helicobacteraceae > Helicobacter > Helicobacter pylori_CZ. The sequence continues at coordinate 5,556 of NZ_JACTCR010000013.1, forward strand.
ATATGGCAAAACTCCCAAGATTAAGGAATGGAAAGGGGAATGCCATGCTGGTGGCTGAAAGCGTGTATAACGCATGCCGGTATTTTGAACTCTTTTTAGAAACAGAATTAAAGGATAAGGTGGCTGTGATCACAAGCTATGAACCCAATATCGCTGATTTGAAAGATTGCGGGAGCGATGAGAGCGAAGAGAGTTACAAATACCGCACTTATTGCACAATGCTGCAAAACTTTTTTGATGAAAAAGATGAGAAAAAAGCCCTTAATCAAATCAAAGAGTTTGAAGAAAAAGTTAAAGAGCGTTTTATTAATGAGCCTAATAGAATGAAGCTGTTGATCGTGGTGGATAAGCTATTGACCGGTTTTGATGCGCCAAGCCTCACTTATTTATATATTGATAAGACAATGCAAGATCATAAGCTTTTTCAAGCGGTGTGCAGGGTGAATAGATTGGATAGTGAAGATAAGGATTTTGGCTGTATCATAGACTATAAGGATTTGTTTGATAGCCTACAAGAAGCGCACAGCGATTACACCAATAAAGCGTTTGAAAACTATGAAAGAGGAGACATTCAAGGGCTGATCTCTGACAAATCCCAAAAGATTAAGAAAAAATTAGAAGAAACTAGAGGGCAATTGAGATCGCTTTGTGAAAGCGTGAAAGAGCCAAAAGATGAAGAGGATTATATCGCTTATTTTTGTGGGGATAATTTAGAAAAAAACGCTCAAAAAAGGCGGTTGTTTTACCAGCTTGTTGGCGCGTTTTTAAGAATGTTTGTGGAATTGAATAACTTAGAAAAGCCCATTCATTCTAAAGAAGAGATGCAACCAATCAAACAAGAAGCGGAATTTTACAGGCATTTACAAAAGGTGGTTGGCTTGAGTAGTGGGGATAGCGTGGATTTAAAAAGCTACAATGAAGACATGCGCCGGATCTTAGATGCTTACATTAAAACCACGGATAGCGAGGTGTTATTCCAAATAGAAGATCAAGGGCTGTGCGAAGTTTTAGCCCAAATGGATATTGATGATTTTAATAAGGCGCTGTCTCAAGCGTTTAAAAATGAAAGCTCTATGGCAGAAAGCATCGCTAACAACACCAGAAAACGCATTATAGAAAAAGAAGCGAGCGATCCTAAGTATTACGAAAAATTATCTTCGCTTTTAAACGATTTGATTCTCCAGTTTAGAGAAAAGAAATTAACCTATTTAGAATACTTGCAACAAATCCACGACTTAGCCAAAAAAGTTATTGATAAAGAAGATAGAAATTACCCTAAAAAGATCAACACTAACGCTTTAAAAACCCTCTATGATAATTTAGATGGAAATGAAGCCTTAGCCCTAGAAACAGACGCATGCATTAGGGGTAATAAAAAAGGCGATTGGGTGGGGCATAATCAAAAAGAAAAAAACCTTAAAATCGCTTTAAGAAAAATCATAAACGATGAGGTTTTGTTAGAAAACGTCTTTAATTTAGCCAAACACATAAAGGAGTATCATTAATGAACGCTTATTGTTTGACTTTAAATAATACCAACATCGCTATAGAAAAAAAGGATATTAAGCATTTACACGTTAGCGTTTGCCCGCCTGATGGCTCTGTGCATGTGTCTTGCCCCCTAGCTCTAAACGATGAGAGCCTTAGGCTTTCTTTGATTAAAAGGCTCCCTTGGATAAAAGAACAGCAACAAAATTTTTTAAACCAAAACAGACAGAGCCAAAGGGAAATGCTAGAGAGAGAAAGCCATTATCTTTTTGGGAAACGCTATTTGTTAAAGATTGAACACACTATAAAAAAACACTTCGTCCTCCAAAGCCCTAAATATTTAATCTTGCATGTCCATCAAAAAACAAGCTTAGAAAACCGCTTAAAAGTGTTAGAAAACTACTACAGACAAGTTTTAAGAGAAAAAATACAAACCTACATCAACCAATACGAAAAGATTTTAAACGAAAGCATACAAAGCTTTAAAATCCAGAAAATGAAACGGATATGGGGGAGTTGTAATATTGCTAAACGCACCTTACTTTTTAATTTGGAATTGGCTAAAGCGCCTAGAAAGGGCATTGAATATGTGGTTGTGCATGAATTATTGCATTTCAAAGCGCGCCACCATAACGAATATTTTAGGGATTTGCTGAGTTTGTATTTGCCTGATTGGCAAAGGGCTAAGGCCAGCCTCAAAGAAACTTATTTGGAGCGCTCTTAAATGAATGCTCCACAATATTAGTGAAATCAGTGAAACCGCTAAGCGGCTCATTTGAGCGGCTCATTATAGAGTAATAATCCCCCTCCTTTTTAAAGCCTTTAGAAAGTGTAGTTCAAATACGCTGTAACTGACCTTCCAGGTGCAGGTTGCAAGCCTGCAGGGCTAGAGCCAATCCCTGTAAAATAATACTTCATGTTGAAGATATTATTGATTTGCAAACTTCCTGTAACTCTGTGTCTTCCGTTTTCCCAGAAAATTTGGCTCACTTGGATATTCCACACCCAATACCAAGGCAATAGCCCTTCATGTTGGGTCATACACCAAGCTTCGCATTGATAACCGCTATTGAGAACGCTTTCATAGTTGTTCCCCCCACTATAATATTGCATCCCATAATAGCCTCCTGCTGCGTTGTTGCTAATCCCGCTATAAGCGCGGCTATAAAAATAGCTAGAAATACCAATGGTGGTTTTACGCCAATTGTAACGAGCGTCAAAAATGAACTGGAAAGGGCTTACAAAAGGGAAATGCTTGTTATAGCTAGTCCCTTTTAGCACATCCCCGTTCAAGTCTGTTAAAGGGCCATGGCTGGTTACACGAGTGTCAATGTAGTTGAAAGCGGCATGGAATTGCAACCCTCTAATAGGCCTGTAATACAATTCTAGCTCCACGCCTTGAGAATAGCCATTAATGGGGCGCACATTACCTTTCATAGGGCCGCTTGTATAGACTGAATACTGCCCGGTGGCAAAATCGCGCGCCCAAATCCTAAAATAGTCCGCATTGAAGCTAAACTTATCCTTATAGGTGTAGCGCGCTCCTGCTTCCACAGTGTCAAAGTGTTGGGTAAAATACTCCGCTCCTCCATAGCTCAAAACATCTAATTGAGGCGGAACAAAAGAGCGTTGGTAGTTGAAGTAGGTAAGCACATTGTGATCGCCTTGCACAGGGATAAAGCCAATGTTGGTTGAGGGCATCCAATTGTTCATGTGCTTGATTTTTCTTAAATCCTTCTCAGGGATTTGCACCCAGTTAGCCGCATTTTCGTTGTTGTATTGCACAAAAGCGTAGCGCAAACCAGGCACGATGAAAAAGCGCCCATCCCAAGCTTCAATGCGATCGCTCAAATAAACTGCTGTGTAATTGTTGCGCCAGTTATTCCAGTTTCTATAAACGCCATGCTTGATGTGGGGTTTCCAACCGCTCATCACGTTAGCGCCCTCACACAAGAAGCCTGCCCCCTCACCGCTCGTTTTGGTGGCGCATTCATTGGTGTTTAAGTATTGGCGCTGTAAAAAAGTGGTGGTCATGAAACGCAAGCCCATGATAAAGGTTTGCTTGACTTTCCCGGTATTGACGATCAAATTCACTTTAGGCTCAAAAGCGTTGTTAATGGAACGCACAGGGTTTTCTACTTCTGCCCAACCATTGTAGTTAGTGGCATAATAAGGCACAGCCAAGTTATACCCTGCCGGAAGTCCTGCCGCCCTGCATGCCGCTTCGCTAAAACAAGTAACCATGTTAGCGCTATTGTAGCTAGAACTCACCTGAAAGTCCCTAGTCATCAACTGCCCATAGTAGGTGAAGCTAAAAGTCCCGCCCACTCTGTCTAAATCCCCGAAGCGGTTTTCATACACAGCCCCAAAGCGTTGTGAGCGTCCGCCTTTTTGGTTTAAGGGGCGCAAATTAGCGAAGCGGTTTATTTTGTAATCTTGCTCGCTGAGTGATCCCGGTTGAGCGATAGCAAAATCGTAGTATTGGTAATAGGCTTTAATCCCATTGCTTTCATTGATGTCATAGATCCCATCTAGCCAATAGTTTGAAATATTAGAGGGGCTATTGTCCCTAAAGCCTTGTCCTCTAACCCAGTTAGCTTGCGCTTGGATACCCACATGCTTATTGATCATCCCTCCACTCCTCACGTAAGTGTTATAGAGGAGGTTGTTGCCTAAAGACTTGATAAAAGAAGGATCGCCGGTTTTATCAGGGGGAGCGGCAAACCCGGCGTTTCTAGCCTTAGCCCAATAAGTGATCCTTTCAGCCGCTTGGTTTTCCCATTGAGTAGGGATAGGTTTAGTGATGATATTGACAATACCCCCATAAGTGTTAGGCCCATATTGCACGCTGCCTCCACCTTTAATCACGTCAATGCGATCAATGGCTTGAAAGGTAACAGGGAAAATGTCTAGCTCAATGTGAGCGTAGGGGGCCATATAAACAGGAATACCATTAACTAACATGAGCGTCGCATCGCTATGCCCTGAACCTCCAGCTCCAAAGCCACGGATTTGGATAGTGGGCATAGCCCCTACGCCTGTCGCATTCCTAATTTGCAGACCGGGGACATTCTGTAAAGCTTCTTCAATGCTTTGGTTAGCTTGTTGGGTGAGCGCTTTATTAGAGATCACCGTGCGGCTTCCTGTGTATTTTTTCACTTCTTCATCTTGCCAACTCTTAGGCGCGGTAATCCCGCTATAACCCAAATTGACCTGCCCAGAATAATCGGATCTATCCTTTTTGCCGGCAGTAGAAACCTTGCCCAAAGTGTAGTCTTTTTCCTTGGCGGACAAAGACTCTTGGCAAATCAAGCTGGCAGTTAAAGCCAACAGAACTTTTTTATGCAACGTCAACTCCTTATGTTTTGAGAGATTAAAAAATGATTTAAATTTTTCAAGTAATCACACCAAAAACGAACGCCTATTAAGTAATAAAAACAAAAAAAACTTAATAATGCACGGAATTTTATCATAAAAATTCTTAAAATTTTATTAATTCCATGAAAATCTTTTTTTTTTTTTTGATTTCGCTTGGTTTTAGTAGAAAATACCCATTTTTGACACACAGATAGCTTGCATGCGTTCTCAAAACGCACAAGACATTCTTTGACGCTCAAAGCGGTTTAACTTTCCATCTAAACACTGCCTCTTATAGAACAAAACATAAGCTGATAATCTAGGCCTAAGCTTTAAGTGATCTCAAAAGCGCTAACGCCCTAGATTATTACTTTTTTATGTTTGTGTGTATTACCATTTTTAGTCTTAAAATCCTTTGTCAAAAGCGTTTTACTCTCATTCTTTCTTGGTGCCTCTTGCTGTTGGTTTCATTTTTCAACTTTTTCAACCTTTTATCTTTGGTTTGAAAAGCGATCAGTAACTCCTTGCTAAAGATTGCTTCTTATCTTTAAATTTACAGCTATTGATGATGAGATCCAAGATTTCTAAAACCTGCTCTTCTTCTTCGTTATTGTGTTTGGCACTCACCGTGGGGTTGTATTCGGTTACCTCAACAGCCCCTAATCGGTCTTTAAAATTTTCTAAAAGCAAGCCCAGTAATTGCTTTAATTCATCAAAACTCAGCCCGTTATTTTCACGCACGCCGGTAGAAGTGAAAAGCTTGCCATCCATAATGTCTAAATCCAAGCTAAGGTAAATAATATCCACCGCTTTTAATGATTCTTTGGTTTTTTGAACCACTCCTTGCATGTTTTCTCTTATCGCACCCACGCTAAATAAAGGGATTTCTAATTCCTTAATCACATCTCTTTCGCTCTGTTCTGTGCTTCTTACCCCAAAATACACCAAACATTTAGGATCAATTTCTAACCCTCCCTTTTCTAACCCCAAAGAGCAAAGCTTTTGCCATGCCTTTTCTTCGCTCTCGCTCATGCGATTAACCCCGCTACGGACACGATTTAAAACCATGCCTAAAGGCATGCCGTGAATGTGCTTTGTATCGCTGTCATAAGCCGTATGAATATCCGCATGCGCGTCTAAATACAAAATCCCTATTTTTTTGTCTTTATGAACGCTCCTAAAGGCTTGGAAAATCCCAAACATGTTCGCATGCTCTGAGCTTAAAATCAAAGGGAATTCTTTTTTCTCAAACACTTCTTGCATGCAAGGGATCAGATTTTCTTTACAAAAAAGGTAGTAATCTTCAAAATTCTTAGCGTATCTAAACTCCTTATAAAGCACGCACCGCTCTTGAGTGATTGTTTGCATGCCTTTAATTAAATCGCCATGCGTTTCGCTTAAAGCCTCTCTCAAACGCCTAACCCCTTTATCGGTGCCTCTTTTTGACGCTCCTAACTCCGCTTCTAATCCTACTAAAATCATTTTATAACTCCTTTAAATCCCCACTCGTATTTTTTATTCTAAACTAAAATCAACAATCAATTATTAATAAGCAAATGGATAATAAATAGAACAATTTCATTGTGTAAAAGAGTAAAACCATTCAAGTTTTTGACAGAAAAACACTCAAATAATCTTATTGAGCGAATATAATCATAACTGACACTACTATTTAAAGGATTAACATGACTATTGGGCTAGTCAAAGAAAGCATGGATTTGGAATCACGAGTGGCCTTGGTGCCTGATGATGTGGCGCTAATCACGCAAAAGGGCGTGGGGGTTTTAGTGGAAAATGGTGCGGGCACTAATAGCGGTTATAGTAACGAAGCGTATGAGAGCGTGGGGGCTAAAATCGTGGATCCTAAAACGGCGTGGGGGCAGGATTTGGTGGTCAAATGCAAAGAGCCTTTAGAGCATGAATACCCTTTGCTAAAAGAAAAAGCGACTCTGTTTAGTTATTTGGATTTAGCGTATCAAAAAAGCTTGTGCGAAATGTTTATTAATAAAAAAATCACTTCTATTTGCACTGAAACCATCGCCGGGCCTAAAAACGACTACCCTATTTTAGCGCCTATGAGCGTGGTGGCTGGGAGGTTGGCTGCGCATTTAGTCCAGCATTATTTACTGGCTTTAGAGCATGTTAAGGGCTTTATGGGTAAGGGGGTCATGCTAGGGGGTTTATCGGGTGCGCAAAGGGCTAAAATCGTCGTGGTTGGAGGCGGTGTGGTTGGCATGGAGAGCGCGAAAGTCTTAAGCCAAATGGGGGCTAAAGTAACGATTTTAGAACTAGACTACGCTAAATTACAAAACCACCCCTATTATCATTTGTATGATTTAGAAGTCTTAAGCGTGAATGAAGCCAATATCATTCAAGCCTTAAACGGGGCGGTGGGGCTAGTGGGAGCGGTGCTGGTTACAGCGAGCCAAACCCCTAAAGTGATCTTAAGAAGGCATTTAAAATACATGCAAAAACAAGGGGTAGTCATTGATGTGGCTTGCGATTTAGGGGGGTGCATAGAGACCATACGCCAGACAAGCCATTCTAACCCGGTGTATGTGGAAGAGGGCTTGTTGCATTATGGCGTGCCGAACATGCCAGGGATTGTCGCTAAAACGAGCTCTACGGCTTATAGCCATGCGAGCGTGCCGTATTTGTTGTATTATTTAGAGCATGGCTTGAAGGGTTTTTTAACAGCCAACACTAAAATCGTGGCGAACACGCTTGGAGGCTTGAGCGCTTATAACGGCTATATCACCCAAGAAGGCATCGCTAAAGCGTTCAATTTAGCGTTCAAATCGCCTCTAGAGATTTTAAAGGAGCTTTAAAAAAATAAGCTTTAGCAAGGGTTTTAAAGGCCGCTTTAGGGTAAGGGTTTTTCTTTAGCTTAAGAAAGCTTTAAGCATAAATCCCTTAAAATCCTTTCACATTTAGCCTTTAATAGTTTTTGTTAAATTTTTGACGGTTACAGAAACACACAAACACTCTTCTTTTGAACCTGTTTGACGGTTACAGAAACACACAAAAATCCCTTTTTTCCTTGTTGTTAAAACTACAAATAAGACTGAATGATACTTTGATGTTTTAAGGAGTTTTTATGCATAACGCTTGCAATTGTAGCAGCCAACGAGTGCCTTTTAAAGGTTTTGCGATAGACAACAAAGACGGGAAGCTCCACGAATGGGAGCATAGCCGCCATGCCATGGGCGAATACGATGTTGTCATTGACACCCATTTTTCAGGAATTTGTCATACGGATATCCACTTCGCTCATAGCGATTGGTTGCCTGGAATTTATCCTATGGTGCCTGGGCATGAGATTGCTGGGGTAGTGAGCGCAGTTGGCTCTAAGGTAACGAAGTTTAAAGTAGGCGATCACGCTGGAGTGGGTTGTATGGTAAATTCTTGCGGTGAGTGTCATACCTGTAAGCATGAACACCAAGAACAATGGTGCGAAAACAACAAAACCATTTACACTTACAGCTGGGAAGATTCTTTCCACAATAATGAGCCTACTTATGGCGGGTATTCTAACAATATCGTGGTGAGCGAAAACTTTGTGATTTCTATCCCTAAAGAAGCCCCATTAGACAAGGCAGCCCCCTTGCTTTGCGCGGGCATCACCGTGTATTCGCCTTTAAAATTTTCTAAAGTTACTAAAGGCTCTAAAGTGGGTATCGCTGGCTTTGGCGGGTTGGGGCATATGACTTTAAAATACGCCGTGGCTATGGGAGCGCAAGTGAGCGTGTTCGCAAGGAACGACAAGAAAAAGCAAATGGCTCAAAAACTAGGCACGACTAACTTTTATACAAGCGTGGGAGAATGCAAAGAAAAATTTGATCTAATCGTTTCTAGCATTCCCACGCAATATGATTTGCTCGCTTACACGAAATTATTAAAATATGGCGGTGAAGTGGCGATTGTGGGTATCCCCCCAAAAGATCCGCAAAGGAATTTGGATTTTGGCGATTTGGTGCTGTTTTCAGGAAATCATAAGGTTTATGGCTCTTGGATTGGGGGCGTGAAAGAAACCCAAGAAATGATGGATTTTTCCGTCAAGCATGGCATTTACCCTGAGATTGAGCTAGTTACCGGTCAAGAAATTGATGCGACTTGGGACAAACTCTTAAACGGGCAAGGGAATTTCCGCTATGTGATTGACATGAAAAAATCCATGGAAAATTTTAAGAAATAAACCCCAAAAACCCCTAAATTAGGGGTTCTTTTCTGTCTGTTCTAACAAAAACCATGCGTCTTAATATGTAGAAATATTTCAAAAAAAAAAAAAACACTTTTTAATGTTATAATCTACCCCAAACAATACAAGGGGTTTTTATGGCCAAAATTGAAAGCAACGATCTCAACCTAAGGGATATTTTAAAAGACGAACTCTACTATCAAATCCCTATCTACCAACGCCCTTATCAATGGACAGAAGAAAACTGCGAAAAGCTTTTAGACGATTTGTTTTTTAATTATGAAGATGACAGAGAAAGCGATTATTTTTGCGGCTCATTAGTTTTAATTCTAATCAGCGAAGATCCTAAAAAAGCCAAAACCTATGATATTGTGGATGGCCAGCAACGCTTAAGCACTTTCATTCTGCTGGCAAAAGTTTTAGCCACCCTCTATTCTGAGCGTTTAACCGAAGAACACAAAGACTATTTGCAAGAAAGCTTGATTACTAAGTATGGGAAAAAAGATTGGTTGAATTTTAACGCTATGGGGTTTAATTCTAAAAAAGATTTTCAATACGCCTTAACTTCTTTCAATGATGTTCCCATAAGCAACAATAAGAATAATTACCTAAAGAATGCGATCTGTTTAAAAAACTATCTTAGAAAAAAAGAGATTGAAGACATTAACGATTTCATTGAGTGGCTGTATTTTAAGGTCGTCTTTATCACCATCACTTGCCCTGATGCAGACAAGGCGTTAAGGATTTTTAATGTTTTAAACGCTAGGGGTTTGGCTTTGAATGCGACGGATATTTTTAAGGGGGAATTGTTAAAACACGCTAAAGAGCATGAGCGAGAAGAATTTGTGTCTCGTTGGAATGATTTAAGCCAAAAATGTTCAGACAATGATTTAACAATAGAAACCTTATTCAGCTGGTATTCAACCTATCTCAATCCGGTAACTTCTAAAGAAAAAATGGAAAAAAGGCTCGTTACTTGGTTTAACAAGCTTAACAAAACCCCCTTAGAATACCTTAAGGGCGTAGAGGATTTTTACAACGCTTATTGCGAAGTGTTAGAAATGCAAGACCGGCATGCCTACTTGCTCTCTTATAAAGACGATGATTATTGGCATGTTATTTTGTGCGCTAGCATATTGCACCATTATAGCGATCAAGACATAGAGGCTTTAAAGGAGTTGTTGGTCAAGTTTTGCTACCAAGATTGGGTTACAGGGCAGACAAAAACCACACGCAGCCAAACTTGTTGCAATATCATTAATGCCCTAAAAGAAAAGAAAAGCATTGAAAATATCGCTTCTATTGTGAAAAAATATTTAGATGATAAAAATATCACGCAACGCTTTAGGGACAACCTACAAGACAGCAGATTGTATGAAAAATTCTACTTCGCTGGTAAATCTGGTAAAAAAAATTCATGGGTCAAGCCCATTCTCATTTTAGTGGAATATTTCATGAGCGATAACGCTAACCCCGCTTACATTAAAATGGATGACGATTTGCATGTTGAACGCATTCTGCCCGAAAACCCCGATCCTTCAAGCCAATGGGTGAAAGACTTTAGCGAAGAAGAGAGAGGGTTATACACGCATTCTTTAGCCAACCTCACGCTTTTAGGAGGCAAGAAAAACACCAAAGCTTTAAGCCAAGTTTTAAACCAAGATTTCAAAGAGAAAAAAGAAATCTACATGGGGAAAACTATCGCGCTAGACAATAAGAAAACTTTTAAGGTGATGACTTGCTATGATATGACTAAAAACGATGTGTGCCGCTACACAGAATGGACGCCCACAAGTTTAGAAAAAAGAAAAGAAGAGTTGATTCAAATCATTGAAAGCGTGTTAGCGCTCTAGGGAAGTGCCCCTAGAAAGTGAACACGTAATTCACATACCACGAATACACGCGCCTAAACCCTATATCCAAATTTTTTGCAGTGATGTAGGGGTTTTTCTTTAGCATGGGGAATTTCACGCCCGCTTCAATGCTAGAATGTTTTAAGATCCTTAAGCGAGCCCCCACATTGAATAAAAATTGGAAAGAAGTGGCTTTTTTACTCACAAGGGCTTGCTCCACTAAAATGCCCTCAAAACTCGGCGTCGCCATAAGCCATGAATTGCCGGCCAATTGCACCCCGCCAAAAGCCCCCAAACTCATGATGCCGTTATTAATGACATTGACCATCACATCCATAGCCCCCCCATAAGTGAGCATGTTCGGCTCAAAAGTTCTGGGATCGGCAATGTTTGTTAAGCGATTGATTTCTTGTTTCCCAAGAATTTGACTAGCCACTTGCACCGCTTCGCTGTTGTAGTTAGGGTTTTTAAGCCTAATGGAATTGGCATGAGCGTAGTCAAAAAACCCATAAAGGCGTAAGCCAAAGTGTTTTTCAAAGAAAAATTGATACCCTAAGAGCGCGTCAAAGCCTTTGATAGTAGCGTTAGTGGCTTGTTTTTGAGAATTAATATCCGCATGCATTTGGGCTTGCCCTTGCAAATAACCTGCCCCTAAAAAAACGCCATTACCATCCATGCCAGATACCGCATTCATAGAGATAATAAGGGCTAACAAAGATTGAGAAAAAAATTTTTTCATGGATAATTCCTTAACATAATGCTTAATTCTTAAAAAGAATACCCAAAAAACAATTAAAAAAGTTTAAAAAATGAAACATTGATCAAAATAAAAATTTTTAAGAGTTTTACATAAGATGATAAAAAAGCAATTAAAACCCCCTTTTTTAAAATTTTGTTTCAAGCTTTAAGCTACAATATACGCATGAAAGATTCACTTCAAACTATCGGCGTGTTTGTGCGGCCCACCCATTATCAAAACGCTCTTTTTAAAGAGCTAGAGCAGGCTAAAGAATGGGTTTTAACGCTTTTAGAAGATGAGGGGTTTGAAAGCTTTATGATTGATAGCCTTGATGGGGCAAAAGACGAACGATTGATAGAAAAAGCTTACGCGTTTTTGTGTTTAGGGGGCGATGGCACGATTTTAGGGGCTTTAAGAATGACGCATGCTCACAATAAGCCATGCTTTGGGGTGAGGATTGGGAATTTAGGGTTTTTGAGCGCGGTTGAATTGAATGGCTTGAAAGATTTCTTACAAGATCTCAAGCAAAACAGGATCAAATTAGAAGAGCATCTGGCTTTGGAGGGCCGTATTGGAAACACTTCTTTTTATGCGATCAATGAAATCGTGATCGCTAAAAAAAAAGCTTTAGGGGTTTTAGACATCAAAGCATGTGCGGGCCATACGCCCTTTAACACCTATAAAGGCGATGGGCTTATCATTGCCACGCCCTTAGGCTCAACCGCTTATAATTTGAGCGCTCATGGGCCGATTGTGCATGCTTTAAGCCAGAGTTATATTTTAACGCCCTTGTGCGATTTTTCTTTAACGCAACGCCCCCTAGTGTTAGGGGCGGAATTTTGCTTGAGTTTTTGCGCTCATGAAGACGCTCTTGTAGTTATTGACGGGCAAGCCACCTACGATTTGAAAGCTAACCAAAAACTATACGTTCAAAAAAGCCCCACGACCACCAAGCTCTTACAAAAAAAATCAAGGGATTATTTTAAGGTGCTTAAAGAAAAGCTGTTATGGGGGGAAAGCCCTAGCAAAAAAAGATAAAAAATAAAAGGGTAAAAAAACATGCGAGATTTCAATAACGCTCAAATCACACGCTTAAAAGTGCGTCAAAACGCCGTTTTTGAAAAGCTGGATCTGGAGTTTAAAGACGGCTTGAGCGCGATTAGTGGGGCTAGTGGGGTGGGGAAAAGCGTCCTTATTGCGAGCCTTTTAGGGGCGTTTGGGCTTAAAGAGAGCAACGCTTCAAACATTGAAGTGGAATTGATCGTGCCTTTTTTAGACACGGAAGAATACGGCATTTTTAGAGAAGATGAGCATGAACCCTTAGTCATTAGCGTGATTAAAAAAGAAAAAACACGCTATTTTTTAAACCAAACAAGCCTGTCTAAAAACACGCTCAAAGCGTTATTAAAGGGGCTTATTAAACGCTTATCCAACGATAGATTCAGCCAGAATGAACTCAACGATGTTTTAATGCTCTCCTTATTAGATGGCTACATCCAAAACGAAAACAAGGCGTTTAGCCCCCTTTTAGACGCGCTTGAAACAAAATTCACCCGTTTAGAGAAGCTAGAAAGAGAAAGGCGATTATTAGAGGATAAAAAGCGTTTCCAAAAGGATTTAGAAGAGCGTTTGAATTTTGAAAAAATGAAATTAGAGAGGCTGGATTTAAAAGAGGACGAATACGAACGCCTTTTGGAGCAGAAAAAATTGCTTTCTAGTAAGGAGAAATTGAACGACAAGATCGCCCTGGCGTTAGACGTGCTAGAAAATACCCACAAAATCACGCATGCTTTAGAGAGCGTGGGCCATAGCGCTGAATTTTTAAAAAGCGCTTTATTAGAGGCAGGCGCTTTGTTAGAAAAAGAGCAGGCTAAATTAGAAGAGTGCGAACATTTGGATATTGAAAAGGTGTTAGAAAGGCTTGGCATGCTAAGCGGGATCATTAAGGATTACGGGAGCATTGCACATGCTAAAGAACGCTTAGGGCATGTTAAAAACGAACTGCACAACTTAAAAGAAATTGACCATCATTGCGAAACTTACCACAAAGAAATAGAGCGATTAAAAGCCGAATGCTTGAAATTGTGCGAAGAAATAAGCGGCTTTAGAAAAGAGTATTTAGCCGGTTTTAACGCCCTTTTAAGCGCTAAAGCGAAAGATTTGCTCTTAAAAAGCCCTAGTTTGGTTTTAGAAGAAGCCCCCATGAGCGAAAAAGGCGCTCAAAAACTCGTTTTAAATTTGCAAAATTCCCAATTAGAAACCTTAAGCTCTGGGGAATACAGCCGTTTGAGGCTGGCGTTCATGCTTTTAGAAATGGAATTTTTAAAGGATTTTAAAGGCGTGTTGGTGTTAGATGAGATGGATTCCAACTTGAGCGGCGAAGAGAGTTTGGCGGTCTCTAAAGCCCTTGAAACCTTGAGCAGCCATTCGCAAATCTTTGCCATTTCGCACCAAGTCCATATCCCAGCCGTTGCTAAAAACCATATTTTGGTGTTTAAAGAAAACCACAAAAGCCTTGCAAAAACCCTTAATAACGAAGAAAGGGTTTTAGAAATCGCGCGCATGATAGGGGGGAGCGAGAATATAGAGAGCGCGATTTCTTTCGCTAAGGAAAAATTAAAGGTGTGATGATGAAATTTTTTCTTTTAAAGAAATTCAGCGAATTTTTAAACACTCAAACCCATTTCTCTCTCAAACGCTTGAACGCGTCTAGTTTTTTATTAGAGGCTTTTTCTAAAGAAAAACACGCCTTTGTTGTGGATTTGAATGCGCCTTATATCGGTTTGTCCAAAAAACCCCCAGAGAGCGTTTTAAAAAACACTTTAGCGTTAGATTTTTGTTTGAATAAATTCATTAAAAACGCCAAAATTTTACAAGCAAACGTCATTGATAACGATCGGATTTTAGAAATCAAGGGCGCTAAAGATTTAGCTTATAAGAGTGAAAAATTTATTTTGCGTTTAGAAATGATCCCTAAAAAAGCCAACCTCATGATTTTAGATCAAGAAAAATGCGTGATAGAGGCCTTTCGTTTTAATGACAGGGTGGCTAAAAACGATATTTTAGGGGCATTGCCTCCTAATATTTACGAGCATCAAGAAGAGGATTTGGATTTTAAGGGATTGTTGGACATTTTAGAAAAAGATTTTTTATCCTATCAGCACAAAGAATTGGAACACAAAAAAAATCAAATCATCAAGCGATTAAACGCCCAAAAAGAACGCTTGAAAGAAAAATTAGAAAAACTAGAAGATCCTAAAACTTTACAGCTGGAAGCGAAAGAATTGCAAACTCAAGCCTCATTGTTGCTCACTTACCAGCATTTAATCAACAGGCGTGAAAATCGCGTGATTTTAAAGGATTTTGAAGATAAAGAATGCATGATTGAAATTGATAAGAGCATGCCCTTAAACGCTTTTATCAATAAAAAATTCACTCTCAGCAAGAAAAAGAAACAAAAATCGCAATTCTTGTATTTAGAAGAAGAGAATCTGAAAGAAAAAATCGCTTTTAAGGAAAATCAAATCAACTATGTTAGAGACGCTGCAGAAGAAAGCGTTTTAGAAATGTTTATGCCCTTTAAAAATTCTAAAATCAAACGCCCGATGAACGGGTATGAAGTGCTGTATTATAAGGATTTTAAAATCGGTTTAGGGAAAAACCAAAAAGAGAATATCAAACTCTTACAAGACGCAAGGGCGAATGATTTATGGATGCATGTGCGAGACATTCCTGGATCGCATTTGATCGTTTTTTGCCAAAAGAATACGCCTAAAGATGAGGTCATTATGGAATTAGCCAAAATGTTGATTAAAATGCAAAAAGATGCGTTTAATGGTTACGAGATTGACTACACGCAACGAAAATTTGTCAAAATCATCAAAGGAGCTAATGTCATTTACTCAAAATACCGAACTATTAGTCTAAAGGACACTTAAACACTTAAGGAGGTTAGCATGGGTGTTTCAGCTTTAGGCAATGTAACTTATATCAACCAAAACGCTCCTTTAAATTCTGCTATCCAACAGGGTGCAAGAAGTGATATGCTGGATTTAGCGCAAAGCTTTCAAAGCAAGCTTGAATTAGCCCAAGAAACAAGGGCGTTAGAAAACATGCAGGCTATTAGCGATAAAGACCCTAAAGAAGGCTCCAAAAACCGCTATCCAAACAGCCAAAGGGCTAAGGCGTTTGGCTTGGAAGAAGAAGAGATTGAATTGTGGCATGAAGAGCATTTGTTGGATATTGTGGGGTAGGGTCAAACTAAAGGGTCAAGATAACTTAAGCGGATTTTTCTAATTTGATTTAAGTAAAACTTGGTGTAGGTTTTACTTAATTATTGTATTTATACTTTTTTTTCTGCTATTAAAATAATTTAAACAATAAACATAAAAATATTTTTTATGTTGACTTACTATTATATTTATGATATTGTAGAACCTATGTCAATGGAAGCTATAACTTTAAAAGCATATAGCAAAGGCTCTCTGAAGGGGACTATGAAACGCTCTTTTGGGATAAACAAAACCGAAATTCAATTGACAATTACAAACTTAACATACTAGACTTAAAGGATAGCAAAATGAAGCAAGCGTTACAAGAAAAAAGTATCAGCCCATGTTTAGTGGATGACTATCGTTATCTAAACAAGGGTATACCGAATTTTTTTGACTATAATGTTAAAGATAAGCAAGAAGCAAAGGAACAACAAGATGAAAAAGACAAACTAGAAGCCGAAGTTGAAAAAGACAAGCAAGACAACGATGCGTTTAAGCATAGTGAAATTGATACAAAGGACACGCAAATGAGCCAACCATTAGAAACATTGGATAAGGATAAACAAGCCATGAGTGAAGCAATCAAAAAAGATATTGAAAAAGACAAAGAAAACCTCGCACGAGTGGAAGCGGATGAGAGTGAAAAAGGCTACGAAAAAGAGACACAAAGCAAACGCTATGCCGATATAAATGGATGGGTAAGATTTAGAGATAACATAAGCCTTGAAAAAAATTTAAAAAGAGTAAAACATGGGATTTAATTTCAATGCGACAACTAACTATATTGGCATTTTAATTCAGAGATAACTAATAAACCAATCGCAGGTTTCTTAACGCATCAAAAATATTTAGATAATTTACTCACTGCAGTCAATAACACTAGTGAAACTTTACTAGTAGGACAACCGATAACACTCAAAATCAGTGCCACACTAAAAAGCAGTTTGGCAAGAATAGATCAAAATATAAATATATTAGAGATTAGTGAAACGCCTATAGAAACAAATGAGATTCTAAATGGTATTTTTATTGGCATTCTCAATACAAATGAAACACTACGCCCTACTCAAACCAGCTATGTAGCCGAAATTGGTAGCGGTGTGGAAGTGTTCTTACCATGCGATTTGAGTTTTCTAGGGCAAGCGAGTAGGCAATTTATATCATGGAATAAAACCAATCAGTACTACACTTTAGAAACGAGTGGAGTGGAAAGTTTTGGCTCTCAAAAAGTGTCTTTAATAAGCAATGTAGTGGAGGGCAAGCAAATCGTATTTGATACGAATAATCCCACGCAGACTATCTTTAAAGACTGCTATGTGATTAAAGTTAGATTATAAGCAAAGGAAACAGCAATGGCTAATTTATTATTACTGCTTACTTGGCGCTATCAAGCAATTAAAAAAGTTAGGCATAGTCCATTTAGAAGCAAGGAAAGGACAAAGGCTATACGCTTACTATGTAAGCATGAGTAACGAGTGGAAACACATTAAATACTTATTTTAACAAAGGAGAAAAAAATGAAAATTAAAGCGATTATGTTAGGTTTAGCAGTCAGTGGGGCGTTATTGTTTGGTGAAGTAGCAGATTTTAGAGCGCCTAAAATAGAAGCCTACAAAGACAAGAATGGCGTTACGCAGTATAGAACAGATATTGACCCACAAAAGCAACTTGATAGTATAGACCCTAGTGTTTTTGATTTGACTAACAGAGAAAACGCTAAAGCATTTTTTAAATTTGTGGTTTTGTCGCATCAAAAAGAATTGGAACTTACTAATATGGCGTTGCTAAACGGCCAACATTACCACAACAGCGCATGCGGTGAGAACCTTACAGAAACAAGTGGTAAGAATGGGAGCGGAGTTAAAAGTTCTCCATGACCAATTAGTGGATTTAGTCGCTAAACAACGCTAACCACAAAAAAGCCCCTAGTTAAAGGGGCAGTCCGCAATGAAATTACTATTAATAATCACGCCGACATTATAGCATAATTTTTTAGATTTGGTATAATCAGTGCATGAGCATGGACAATAAAAACACCGATGAAGTCAATGTTATACAAGAATACAAAAAGATATACGATGAGTGCGAAGTAACCGAAAAAGTAAAGATACTAGGCAACATTCAAAAGTATCAAATAGATATGCTAAATTTGACCCCTAACCAAAGCCCATTAAACAGCTTTCGTTTAACTGGTTGCTTTTATGATATTGAACAAGCCCTTTGTCCTCTCAAAAAGAGAAAATGGCGGTGGAGTCTCTTGGTATTTGGATCTTGGGGGTCTTTTGATTAGGGTGTTAGCGCATTTGGAAAAATCAATCAAATCCATTGTGGTTTTGATGTAACTGGGCAAGTTTAACAGGCATATTTCAAAGAGCTTATAGCTCGCTAAAGCGTCCGCATAGGCTCTGTGACTGACTTCTATACCAAACCCTAAAAGCTCTTTTAAAAAGCTCAAAGAATAACGCATGGACAAAATGGCGCGTTTGGATAAATCCAAAGTGCAAAGCTTTAAATTCAATAAGGGGCAATGCAATTTTTCTACAAAATAACGCCCTAAAAAGTTGTAATCAAAATTAGCGTTATGGGCCACAAACACGCTATTGTCTAAAAAAATACGCAATTCTTGTAAGGCTTCATGCGCACTTGGGGCGTTTAGGGTGTCTTCATAAGTGATGCCTGTAAGCTCAGCGATATAATCAGGCACGCTTTTGACTTTCACAAGGGTTTCAAAACGATTGATGATTTCCCCCCCCTTCACTTGCACAGCCCCGATTTCTAAAATCTCATGTTTTAGGGGGCAAGAGCCGGTGGTCTCTAAATCAACAAAGGAAAAAACCTCATCTTTAAGGGGGGTTTTAAGGTTTTTGAGCGTGATTAAATTTTCGCTCGTTTCTATGAAATTAAGTCCACACGCCTTCAAATACTCCAAATTGATTTCATCATGAATAAGGCGAGAGAGCGATTTTTCTAGCATGCCCAAGCTTAAATCCTGGCGCTTTAAGCGAGCGATTAGAGCTTGGATGTCTTTATGCAAGAGGTTGTCTGACATTCTGTAAGCCTTCAATAGCCAGCTTACGATCTTTGGATTTAAAAATATAACTCCCTGAAACCACCACATCCACGCCCGCTTGTTGGAGTTCAAAGATATTTTTATCATTCACGCCCCCATCCACTTCTAAAAGACAGCTAGGGTTGTAGCGTTTGATCAATTCTTTAACTTTCAAGCACTTTTCTAGCACCAGATCTAAAAACTTCTGCCCACCAAAGCCCGGATTCACGCTCATTAAAAGCACTAGCCCCACGCTTTCTAGCAAGTATTTAACGCTTTCTTCATGCGTGTGGGGGTTTAGGACAATGCCTGGCGTGATGCCTGAATTTCTAATGAGTTGCAACACCCTGTGGGGGTGCTTTTCATTTTCTGCATGAATGCTGATGATTTGCGGTTTTAAAGGAGCGAACAATCCCACAAAAAAGCTCGCGTTTTCTACCATTAAATGCACGTCTAAAGGCACTTTGCTTATTTGGGTAACATTCTCTAAAACCACAGGCCCCATGGTTAAATTAGGCACATAATGCCCATCCATCACATCCACATGCAAAAAATCAGCGTTACTCACGCTCTCTATCTCTTTGGCTAAATGCATAAAATCAGCGCTCAAAAGACTCGGGGCTACTTTCAAAATACTTCCCTATTTCCAATGTTTTAAAGTAAAATATTAGCATCTTTAATCAAATCATAAAAGGGTTTTTATGGATTACAAACATTTTAAAGGCAAGCATGCAAACATCGTTATAGAAATCATCAGTCTTTTAGAAAAAGGGGTTAAAAAAGCCCAAGAAATTTTAGAAAAGCCGGACGCTGGGAGTTACACTAAATTAGAAAACAGCAGCGGGGATACGCCTATTAAAGCGGATTTAGCTCTAGATAAATTTTTAGAAGAAAATTTTTTGAGTTTAGAAAACATCAAAAGCGTTTTTAGCGAAGAAAAAGAAACGCCTGTTACTAAAGAAAACGGCTCTTATTTGATCGCTTATGACCCCCTAGACGGGAGTTCAGTCATGGAGGCGAATTTCTTAGTAGGCACGATTATAGGGGTTTATGAAAAGGATTATAAGGCGCAAAATTTAGTTGCAAGCCTTTATGTGGTTTTTGGGCATAAAATAGAATTGGTGGTGGCTTTAGAAGAAGTTTATCGTTACGCTTTTTATCAAAACAAGTTTCATTTTATAGAAACCATCGTTTTAGAAAATAAGGGTAAAATCGTCGCTAGCGGAGGCAATCAAAAG
This sequence comes from Helicobacter pylori, assembly GCF_014496965.1. GTDB lineage: Bacteria > Campylobacterota > Campylobacteria > Campylobacterales > Helicobacteraceae > Helicobacter > Helicobacter pylori_CZ. Next base: position 25,752 of record NZ_JACTCR010000013.1, read on the forward strand.
GATTTTTCTTTGGGCTTAAAAAAGGCTTTAGAAGGGTTTTTTGCAGAAAATTACCGCTTGCGATATTCAGGATCCATGGTGGCTGATGTCCATCATGTGCTCATCAAAAAAGGCGGAATGTTTTCCTACCCGCAAAAGAAATTGCGCAAGCTTTTTGAAGTCTTTCCTTTAGCCTTGATCATTGAAAAAGCTAAAGGGGAAGCGTTTTATTTTGATAAGGGGGTTAAAAAGCGTTTGCTAGAGCAAAGCGTAGAAAGCTACCATGAAAAAAGCGAATGCTATTTAGCTAGCCCGCATGAAGCTCAGATTTTAGAAAAATATTTAAAGGGAGAATGATGCAAAATAGCGCTAAAAAATTAGAATATGAAGAGCGTTTTAATGACGCTCTTTTGAAATTACAAGCATGCCAAGAAGAAAAGCAAGTAGCGAGTTGCTTGAAATGCGAGAAGGTTTTAAAATGCGAGATCCGCAACAGCTATGTGGATGCGGCTTATGAGAGCATGAGTTTAGGCGAAGCGGGCGGGTTTGATTTCAATTAAAATGGGATTAAAATGGCTAGTAATGCTACCTTGCAAAAGAATTTAGACGCTTTTTACACCCACCCCAAAATCGCGCGATTTTGTTTGGATTTATTAAAAAATCTCATCAATCAAAATCTAGGGCTAGACTTAAACGCATTCCATTTTTTAGAGCCAAGTGCAGGGAGTGGGAGCTTTGTTGATGCATTAAAAGAGTTAGGGATTGCTGATTGGGACGCCTTTGATATTGCCCCTAAAGCTCAAGGCATTCAAAAAAAAGATTATTTGTTGGAATTGATTGAGTTTAACCAAAAGCGTGTCATTGTTGGCAACCCTCCTTTTGGGTATAGAGGGAAATTAGCCCTAGATTTTTTAAACAAATCTTTAAACGAAGTGCCTATTGTAGCGTTTATTTTGCCCAATTTATTCAAACGCTATTCTATTCAAAAACACATTGATAAGCGTGCAAAATTGGTTTTAAACGCTGATTTAGAGAAGAACGCTTTTATTTTTAATGAACGGCCCTATGATGTGAAATGCGTTTTTCAAATCTATATGCATAAAAATATCGCCCTAAATCTTAAAGACGAGCGCATCATTGCTCCCCCAAAAATCCGCCATAGTGACTTTATTACTTACATTCATAACAACACACCACACACCCTAAAATATTTCAACAAAGAAAAATACCAATGGGATTTTGCGGTGGTGAGACAAGGCTTTTATGATTACAACGAAAAGATCACCAATGCAAATTTACTGATTAAAAACCGACAATATTTTTTCATCAAAGCCCATTCTAAAGAAGCTTTAAGGATTATCCATAAAATTGATTTTAACAAACTCGCTCATAAAAACACGCAAGTTTTAGGGTTTTCTACTTATGATTTTGTGGAAGAATATTGCAAATTAAAGGAAATGCATGCTTGAAAAAGTGTTCCAAGAAATTACCAATAAAAGAAAGTTTTTTGCAAGTTCTAGCACAGGGGAGCAGTTTGAAAACCAATTTAGGAATGAATTAAAAAAACACTTTAGCGAAATCAATGGCGATTTAACAGAAGAATTAAGCCATATTGAAGAAAAGCCTAATAAAGAAATCAAAACCGCTTTTAACCAACTCAAAAAGCAAGTTTTAGAAAAAAACCACCCACACACCCTTAAAAACCCTTTTTCAAACCTTACAAGCCATTTTTTATACCAGCCTTTTGGCTCACAAAATTACCCTGATTTTTTGGTTTTTATTTTTGATCATGTGGTGGGGATTGAAATCAAGTTTTCTAAAAACGATAAGGGTGAAAAAAATCTTCAAACTTCTCGCTCCATGTGGAATTCAAACCTGCCTAAACCCAATGCGATTTATGTGTATGGAGTCGCTAATGCAGACATCACTTTTTTTAAAGGCTCAGATATTTTGAGTTATGAAACTAGAGAAGTCTTACTCAAGTATTTTGATACTTTAGATAAAGATGAAGAAAGTTTGAAAAACGCCTTAAAGGATTTAGAAAACCCTTTTGGGTTTGCCCCCTACATCAGAAAAGCTTATGAGCATAAAAAGGAATTTTCTAACCACCACCAGATTGAAAGCTTCTTTTCGCATAATCACATTTTAAGAGAGCAGAATGTCTTGGAATTTTTGAAAACACTCACTCATTAGCATATTTGCACCCATTTATCTATTTCTTGTAAAACACGAGTTTATTTTTAGTGCAAAGAAATTGATGATCAGTCTCATAAACAAAATTAAATAAAGAAAGTTAAAAGGTTTTTCATAACCGCTTTTAGTATAAAGGCTATAGAATTAGCGCTACAATACCCCCATGCAAAAAAAGATTTTTTTACTAGAAGACGATTACCTTTTAAGCGAGAGCGTTAAGGAGTTTTTAGAGCATTTGGGCTATGAAGTGTTTTGCGCTTTTAACGGGAAAGAAGCTTATGAAAGGCTCTCGGTTGAGCGTTTTAACCTCTTGCTTTTAGACGTGCAAGTGCCTGAAATGAATAGCTTGGAATTGTTTAAGCGCATCAAAAACGATTTTTTAATCTCTGCACCTGTGATTTTTATTACCGCCTTACAGGATAACGCTACCTTAAAAAACGCTTTTAATTTAGGAGCGAGCGATTATTTGAAAAAGCCTTTTGATTTAGACGAATTAGAAGCGCGCATTAAAAGGTTTTTCAATGATGAACCCATAGAAATCATGCCTAACATTTTTTATTACCAACACTCTTTGAATATTAAAGGAAAAAAGGAAATCCTACCACCCAAAACCGCCCAACTTTTAGAATACTTTTTAGAGCATAAGGGGCAAATCATTAGCTCTCAAGCGTTAGAAAATAATTTATGGGAGCAAGCTATTGATGATTCTACCTTACGCACTTACATTAAAGTGTTGCGCAAGCTTTTAGGTAAAAATTGCATAGAAACGCATAAGGGGGTGGGCTATCGCTTTAACCCATTATGAAAAAAAATCCCTTAAACTCTTTTTAGGGACTTATTTGGGCTCTTCGTTTGTGTTAATGCTAGTGATTAGCGTTTTAGCGTTTAACTATGAAAAAAACGAAAAAATCAAAATGATACGCATGGACATGGACAAAATGGCTTCTAAGATCGCTAGCGAAGTGGTTGCCTTACACATGCAAACGCATGGGGATTACCACAACGCTTTAAACGCTCTCATTTCACGTTATAAAGACGCTTCCATAGCCCTTTTTGATAGTAAAAAGCGTGTTTTGTATTCTAATATCCCTGAAAGCGCGGATCTGATTAAAAACCATAAAGAAGCGGGCTTTTTTAGTTTTAGGGGAGAGTATTACTTGTTTAGCGATGAAACTTTCGCCCATTTAGGCGTGGCTAAAATGCTTTTTAAAAATTCTAAACCCCTTCATTTTTCTTCTTTGTATCGTAATATTGTTTTAGTGTTTGTTATAGCGTTTTTATGCGTGATAGGGGTTTGTGTGTTTTTGGGGCGTTTGTTTTTAAAGCCTATTAGGAATGAAATCACCCGTATTGATCATTTTTTAAAAAACACCACGCATGAATTGAACACCCCCATGAGCGCTTTAGTCTTGTCTTTAAAAACCTTAGAAGACAGCCAACAACACCGCCGCATTAAAATCGCTATCCAGCGCATGAGTTTTTTATACCGCTCGCTCTCTTATTTGGTGATGCAAGATATTGAGCGCGAATCCTTTGTGCTTTTAGATTTAAAAGCCCTAATCACCAAAGAAAACACGCTTTTTAGCGAGATGATAGACTACCACAAGCTGGAATTTAAAAGCGATTTAGTGGGAGTGGAATTGAAGGCTAAAGAGCAGGATTTCCTTTCGCTTTATAGCAATTTGCTCATGAATGCGATCAAATACAGCATCACGCATGGGTATATCCACATAGAGCTAACGCGCGAGTTTTTGAAAGTGAAAAATTTAGGGTATGAAATCCCTAAAGACAAGATTAAAGAATTAAGCGTTCGTTATGCGCGTTTCAATTCTAGCGTGTTGGGTTATGGTATAGGGTTAGATTTAGTGAAAAAAGTGTGCGAAAAGTATAAAATGCGTTTAGAAATTCATAGCGAACCCTCTTTAAAAGGATCGTTTTACGAAAATTCGTTCTGTATTCATTTTCAAGGATAAAGATGCTTTCAGTGTATGAAAAAGTGGATGCCCTAGACAAAAGGGCGATTGAAGAATTGTTTTTAAGCGAAGACATTTTAATGGAAAACGCCGCTATGGCTTTAGAAAGGGCGGTTTTACAAAACGCTTCTTTAGGCGCTAAGGTCATTATCCTTTGTGGGAGTGGGGACAATGGGGGCGATGGCTATGCGTTAGCTAGGCGTTTAATGGGGCGTTTTAGAGTGCTGGTCTTTGAAATGAAACGAGCCAAAAGCCCCATGTGCCAATTGCAAAAAGAAAGGGCTAAAAAAGTGGGGGTAGTCATCAAAACATGGGAAGAAAAGAATGAAGATTTAGAATGCGATGTGTTAATAGATTGCGTGATAGGGAGTAACTTTAAGGGCGAATTAGAGCCGTTTTTAAACTTTGAGAGCCTTTCTCAAAAAGCGCGCTTTAAAATCGCTTGCGACATTCCTAGCGGGATCGATTCTAAAGGCAGGGTGGATAAGAGGGCGTTTAAAGCGGACATGACTATCAGCATGGGCGCTATCAAGTCATGCTTACTAAGCGATAGGGCTAAAGACTATATAGGGGAATTGAAAGTGGGGCATTTGGGGGTTTTTAATCAAATTTATGAGATCCCAACGGACACTTTTTTACTAGAAAAAAGCGATCTCAAACTGCCCTTAAGGGATAGAAAAAACGCTCATAAGGGCGATTACGGGCATGCGCATGTGCTTTTAGGCAAGCATAGTGGGGCGGGGTTATTGAGCGCTTTAAGCGCGTTAAGTTTTGGATCTGGGGTGGTGAGCGTTCAAGCGTTAGAATGCGAGATAACTTCTAATAACAAGCCTTTAGAATTGGTTTTTTGCGAAAATTTCCCTAAAAAACTCAGCGCGTTCGCTCTTGGCATGGGTTTAGAGGGTTTGCCAAAGGATTTTAACAAGTGGCTTGGATTAGCCCCATGCGTTTTAGATGCGGGCGTTTTTTATCATAAAGAGGTATTGCAAGCCTTAGAAAAAGAAGCGATTTTAACCCCTCACCCTAAAGAGTTTTTATCGTTGTTAAAATTAGTGGGGATCAATATAAGCATGCTAGAATTGTTAGACAATAAGCTAGAAATCGCAAGGGATTTTTCTCAAAGATACCCCAAGGTGGTTTTACTTTTAAAAGGGGCTAATACCCTAATCGCTCATCAAGGGCGGGTTTTTATCAACAATTTAGGGAGCGTGGCTTTGGCTAAAGCTGGGAGTGGCGATGTGTTAGCGGGGCTGATTGTAAGCTTGCTTGCTCAAAACTACACGCCTTTAGACGCCGCCATTAACGCAAGTTTGGCGCATGCCCTAGCGGGTTTAGAATTTAAGAATCATTACGCTTTAACGCCCCTAGATTTGATAGAAAAGATCAAACGATTGTAAAAGGATAAGAATGGATCATTTAAAGCATTTGCAGCATTTACAACAATTGCAAAACATTGAAAGGATCGTGCTTTCGGGTATTGTGTTGGCCAATCATAAGATTGAAGAGATCCACAGCGTTTTAGAGCCTAGCGACTTTTACTACCCGCCCCATGGCTTGTTTTTTGAAATCGCTTTAAAACTGCATGAAGAAGATTGCCCCATTGATGAGAATTTTATCCGCCAAAAAATGCCCAAAGACAAGCAAATCAGCGAAGATGATCTAGTCGCTATTTTTGCGGCAAGCCCCATAGACAATATTGAAGCCTATGTGGAAGAGATTAAAAACGCTTCCATTAAACGAAAGCTTTTCACTTTGGCTAACACCATTAGAGAGCAAGCCCTAGAAAGCGCACAAAAATCCAGCGATATTTTAAACGCTGTGGAGCGAGAAGTCTATGCGTTATTGAATGGCAGCACGATTGAGGGCTTTAGGGGTATTAAAGAAGTGCTTGAAAGCGCAATGAATCTCATTACAGAAAACCAAAGAAAAGGGAGTTTAAAAGTTACCGGTATACCGACTGGCTTTGTCCAATTGGATAATTATACGAGCGGTTTTAATCAAGGGAGTTTGGTCATTATAGGGGCAAGGCCGTCTATGGGTAAAACCAGTTTGATGATGAACATGGTCTTAGCTGCGCTCAATGACGATAGGGGGGTAGCGGTTTTTAGTTTGGAAATGTCCGCAGAGCAACTCGCCTTAAGGGCGCTATCGGATCTCACTTCTATTAACATGCATGATTTAGAGAGCGCAAGGCTTGATGATGATCAATGGGAAAATTTAGCCAAATGCTTTGATCACCTTTCGCAAAAAAAACTCTTTTTCTACGATAAAAGTTACGTGAGAATGGATCAAATCCGCTTGCAACTACGAAAGCTTAAATCCCAACACAAGGAATTGGGTATCGCTTTTATTGACTATTTGCAACTCATGTCAGGGAGTAAAGCCACTAAAGAGCGCCATGAGCAAATCGCTGAAATTTCAAGGGAGCTTAAAACTTTGGCTAGGGAATTAGAAATCCCTATCATAGCGTTAGTGCAACTCAACCGCAGCCTGGAAAACCGAGACGATAAACGGCCCATTCTTTCGGATATTAAAGACAGCGGGGGGATTGAACAAGACGCTGATATTGTTTTATTTTTATATAGAGGCTATATCTATCAAATGAGGGCTGAAGACAACAAAATAGACAAACTCAAAAAAGAAGGCAAAATTGAAGAGGCGCAAGAGTTGCATTTAAAAGTTAATGAAGAAAGGCGTATCCACAAGCAAAATGGCAGCATTGAAGAGGCTGAAATCATCGTGGCTAAAAACAGGAATGGGGCTACAGGAACGGTTTATACGCGTTTTAACGCTCCTTTCACGCGCTATGAAGACATGCCCATAGATTCCCATTTAGAAGAGGGGCAAGAAACTAAAGTGGATTATGATATAATTACAACTTGAAAGACAAAACTTTTCAGGGGGCGTTTGAACTTCTTTCAACCCCCAAAGAATACTTATGGTGTGGGGTGTTTTTAAGCCTTTTGTTGGCAATCAATCTTTATTTAGAATGCTTGAATTACCAAAAGCTTGATTTTTCAAAACCTACAAGCTTAAACGCTCAAATCTTGTTGCAATACCCCAAAACTAAAGATCAAAAAACCTATTTTGTCTTAAAACTCCAATCTAAGGGCATGATCTTTTACACCACCATTAAAGAGCCTTTAAAAAACCTCCAATACCGCCACGCGCAATTTTTTGGCAAGATCAAGCCTTGCTCGTTCTTAGAGTCTCTAAAATCATGCTTTTTTCAAACTTATTCTTTTTCTTTAACGCGAAAACACAATTTCAAATCGCATTTGCGCCATTTCATTGACAGCGCCCATTCCAACGCTTTGGTGGGCAATTTGTATCGAGCGCTCTTTATAGGGGATAGCTTGAATAAAGACTTAAGAGATAGGGCTAACGCGCTAGGGATCAACCACTTACTGGCCATTAGCGGGTTTCATTTAGGGATTTTGAGCATGAGCGTGTATTTTCTTTTCTCTCTTTTTTATACCCCCTTACAAAAACGCTATTTCCCTTACAGGAACGCTTTTTATGATATAGGGGCTTTGGTGTGGGTTTTTTTGCTGGGGTATTTATTGCTATTAGATTTTTTACCCTCTTTTTTCAGGGCGTTTTTAATGGGCTTATTAGGGTTTTTGGCATGCTTTTTTGGGGTAAGGCTTTTGAGTTTTAAACTTTTGATTTTAGCGTGCTGTATCGCAATAGCGTTACTCCCTAAATTGCTTTTTAGCGTGGGGTTTTTGCTTTCTGTTTGTGGGGTGTGGTATATCTTTTTGTTTTTAAAACACACTCAAATTTTTTTTAAAGATTCTTCTTTTTTGGTGCGATCGTTTCAAGCGATCGCTTTAAGCGTGTTAGTGTTTTTGAACATGCTCATTGTCGCGCATGCCTTTTTCCCTATGTTTTCGCCCTACCAGCTCTTTAGCATTCCTTTAGGCTTGATTTTTATCGTGTTTTTCCCTTTGAGTTTGTTCTTGCATGCGGTGGGTTTAGGGTCTTTGTTGGATAACGTTCTAAGCATGCCTTTAACCATCCCTACGATTTCAATCCCTTCGCCTTTATGGCTTTTGGGGGTGCATTTATTTTTAACGATTCTAAGTGCACGTTTTTTTAAAGTTTATTTAAGCATGAACGTTTTAAGCGCGGGCTTTTTCTTGTATTGTTGCTATCAATATATTATAATGCCTAGCTTAATTGTAGGTTAGAAAAGTCATTTTATTAGGGATCAAATAATTGCTTAAAAAAATCACGCACAAAATCAAAGCTTTAAGCGAGTTGGTCGCATTAGAGCATACGATATTTTCTAGCATGTTTTTACTCATGGCTATGGTCATAAGCTCCTATCAAAAAAATCAAACGCTCTTTTTTGGCTTAGAAACCTTAATCCTTTGTTTTTTGGCCTTATTAGGGGCGAGAAACTTCGCTATGGGGTTTAACCGCTTGGTGGATAGGGATATTGATAAGGATAACCCAAGGACGAAAAACCGCCCGAGCGTGGATGGCAGAATCAGCGTTAAAGGCATGGTCATTTTTAGCGTTTCAAACGCTCTTTTGTTCGTGGTGGTGAGCTATTTCATTAACCCTTTAGCTTTCAAGCTTTCGTTACCTTTTTTAATCATTTTAGGAGGGTATTCGTATTTCAAGCGCTTTTCTTCTTTGGCGCATTTTGTCGTGGGTTTGGCTTTGGGTTTGGCCCCCATTGCAGGAAGCGTGGCGGTTTTAGGAGCGATCCCTTTATGGAATGTCTTTTTGGCTTTAGGGGTGATGCTATGGGTGGCTGGGTTTGATTTGCTCTATTCTTTACAGGATATGGAGTTTGATAAAGAAAGGGGTTTGTTTTCTATTCCTAGCCAATTAGGGGAAAAATGGTGCTTGAATCTTTCAAGGCTCTCACACCTTGCAGCACTTGTGTGTTGGCTTTGTTTTGTGAAATGCTATCATGGGGGGCTTTTTGCGTATTTGGGATTAGGGGTTTCAGCCTTGATTTTACTCTATGAGCAGATTTTAGTCGCTAGAGATTATAAAAACATTCCTAAAGCCTTTTTTGTGAGTAATGGCTATTTGGGGGTGGTGTTTTTTATTTTTATCGTCCTTGATGTGGGGTTTAAGCATGCATGAGTTGGTTTTAAGATCCCAAGCTTTAGGGTTTGAAACGCGCTTAGTCCAGTGCGATTTGTCGTTCTCTTATGAAAGGTTTATCTCTAAAAGTAAACATTCTTTAGCGGTGTTAGAAGAATTTGATTGGTTAAATTCTGGCTTTGATTTTTCACGCTTGAATGTTGAAAATGACACTTTGGAATTGCTCAAAGCGCTGTATTTCAAGCTAGAAAAATTAGAAAGCTTGCTTTTAAAAGAAAATCTGCTTGAATTGGAGCAAAATAACCGCATCATCGCTTTAGGGCATGGGCTTATCTGCTTAAAAAAACAAAGCCTGATAGCGCCTCAAACTTACTATGGGCGTTGCGTGTTAGAGGGGAAAATCCTAGCCTTTTTTGGCGTGGCTAGGGATAAAGATTTTTTAGAAATCACGCGCATGCACGCTTTAGACATCAAGCGTTACGATTCTTTCATTGTCCATAGCGAAAGAAAAGGCTTAAAATTATGAACGGGAGCGGTAATGTTATCTTCTAATGATTTGTTTATGGTCGTTTTAGGGGCGATTTTATTGGTGTTGGTGTGCTTGGTGGGGTATTTGTATCTTAAAGAAAAAGAGTTTTACCATAAAATGAGGCGTTTAGAAAAAACCTTAGACGAATCCTATCAAGAAAATTATATTTATTCTAAGCGTTTGCAAGAATTAGAGGGGCGTTTGGAAGGCCTTTCTTTAGAAAAAAGCGCTAAAGAGGATAGCTCATTAAAAACGACCCTTTCACACCTTTATAGCCAGTTGCAAGAAATCCAAAAATCCATGGACAAAGAGCGCGATTATTTAGAAGAAAAAATCATTACTTTAGAAAACAAATTCAAAGACATGGGGCATTATGCCGCTAGCGATGAGATCAATGAAAAACAGGTTTTGAAAATGTATCAAGAGGGTTATAGCGTGGATTCTATCTCTAAAGAGTTTAAAGTGAGTAAGGGCGAGGTGGAATTTATATTGAACATGGCAGGGTTAAAATGGTAGCTTTAAGCAACGCTCTTTCAAGGGTTTTTGGCTCTGTGGCTGGCTATGAATTCCCTTCTTTTATCCAAAAAGGCATCAACGCCCTTTATGTTAAGATCTTTAAAATTGATTTGAGCGAGTTTGAGCCTTTGGAAAATTACAAGAGCTTGAACGCCCTTTTCACGCGCTCCTTAAAAAAAGAACGGCCCTTTGACAAAGCCCCTAATGTTTGCATTGCGCCTTGCGACGCTTTGATCACCGAATGCGCTTTTTTAGACAACGATACCGCCCTACAGATTAAAGGCATGCCCTATAAGGCGCATGAATTAGTGGGCGAAATCAACCCCTTAAGGCTTTCTTTTTTCTATGTGAATTTTTACCTTTCGCCCAAAGATTACCACCACTACCACGCCCCTTGCGATTTAGAAATTTTAGAGGCTCGTTATTTTGCGGGGAAATTACTACCGGTCAATAAACCCTCATTAAACAAAAACAACAATCTGTTTGTGGGCAATGAAAGGGTGGTGCTTGTTGCAAAAGACATTCAAGGCAATAGGTTGTATTTTGTAGCGGTGGGGGCGTTAAATGTGGGTAAAATGCGTTTCAATTTTGATAAGAATATCCAAACTAACGCTAAAGTCCGTTTCACGCAAACCTACTCTTATAACCCCCCCATTAAGGTTAAAAAGGGGGATAATTTAGGGAATTTTGAAATGGGCTCTACGATCGTTTTATTCATTCAAAACACCGCTTTTAAAGATTTGAAAGAAAAAAGCGTGAAGTTTGGGGAAAGTATAGGGGAATTTCATGCCAACTGATAACGATTTAAAAACTTCTATTGTGGAATTATTGAACGATTTAGACGCGCTTTTAGTGGCTCACTTTTATCAAAAAGATGAGATTGTAGAGTTAGCCCACCACACAGGCGATAGCTTGGAATTAGCCAAAATCGCAAGCCAAAGCGATAAAAACCTCATCGTGTTTTGCGGGGTGCATTTTATGGGGGAGAGCGTCAAAGCCCTAGCCTTTAACAAACAAGTGATCATGCCCAAACTCTCATGCTGTTCTATGGCGAGAATGATTGATAGCCACTACTACGATAGAAGCGTTCATTTATTAAAAGAATACGGCGTTAAAGAATTTTACCCTATCACTTATATCAATTCTAACGCTGAAGTGAAAGCCAAAGTCGCTAAAGATGGTGGCGTGGTTTGCACGAGCCGCAACGCTTCTAAGATCTTTAATCACGCTTTAAAACAAAATAAAAAAATCTTTTTCCTACCGGATAAATGCTTGGGGGAAAATCTAGCCCTAGAAAATGGCTTAAAAAGCGCGATTTTAGGCGCAAACAGCCAAGAAGAAATTAAAAACGCTGATGTGGTTTGTTATAACGGCTTTTGTTCGGTGCATCAGCTTTTCAAATTAGAAGACATTGAATTTTACCGCCAAAAATACCCGGATATTTTAATCGCTGTCCATCCAGAGTGCGAACCTAGCGTGGTTCAAAATGCTGATTTTAGCGGATCAACGAGTCAAATCATAGAATTTGTAGAAAAGTTAAGCCCCCATCAAAAAGTCGCCATAGGCACTGAAAGCAATTTGGTCAATCGCTTGAAAGCCAAGCGCAACCACCAAAACACTTTCATTCTTTCTAGCACGCTCGCCCTTTGCCCTACCATGAATGAAACGACTTTAAAAGATTTGTTTGAAGTCTTAAAGGCTTATAAAAACCACAGGGCTTTTAATATGATTGAATTAAAAGATGAGGTGGCGCGTTTGGCCAAACTCGCTTTAACTAAAATGATGGAGTTGTCCTAATGGAGATTAAAACCTTTTTAGAATGCGTTTTAAAAGAAGATTTAGGGCATGGGGATTTGTTTGAAAGGGTGTTAGAAAAAGATTTTAAAGCCACAGCCTTTGTTAGGGCTAAACAAGAGGGCGTGTTTTCAGGCGAAAAATACGCTTTAGAGTTGTTGGAAATGACTGGCATTGAATGCGTTCAAACGATTAAGGATAAAGAACGCTTCAAGCCTAAAGACACTTTAATGGAGATTAGGGGGGATTTTAGCATGCTTTTAAAGGTTGAGCGCACCCTTTTAAACCTTTTGCAACACAGCAGCGGGATCGCTACTTTAACGAGTCGTTTTGTAGAAGCTTTAAACTCCCATGAAGTGCGTTTGTTGGACACACGAAAAACCAGACCCCTTTTAAGGATCTTTGAAAAATATTCCGTGCTTAATGGGGGAGCGAGCAACCACCGCTTAGGGCTAGATGACGCTTTAATGCTTAAAGACACGCATTTAAAGCATGTCAAAGATCTCAAAAGTTTTTTAACGCATGCCAGAAAAAATTTGCCTTTCACGGCTAAAATTGAAATTGAATGCGAAAGCTTTGAAGAGGCCAAAAACGCCATGAATGCGGGAGCGGATATTGTGATGTGCGATAATTTGAGCGTTTTAGAGACTAAAGAAATTGCCACTTATAGAGATATGCATTATCCCTTTGTTTTATTGGAAGCGAGCGGGAATATTTCACTAGAGAGCATCAACGCTTACGCCAAAAGCGGCGTAGATGCCATTAGCGTAGGGGCTTTAATCCATCAAGCCACTTTTATTGACATGCACATGAAAATGGCTTAAAGACTTTAAAAAAGGGTTATTAGCATGCTAAAAGAATATTTAGAAAGCATTAAAGATCTTACGACTGAAAAAATATAAAAAATGCTAAAACCAAATAGGTCTTACCCGCATTCAGTTAGGATAGAGTCAGAGATCAAACATTAAGATAGCCTTAAAACGCTTGTGTTAAAATAATTAGAGTAGCAGATATAAAAGGTTAGTTAATAATGGATTTTTTAAAAGAAAACTTAAATACTATCATAGAGGGGGATTGTTTAGAAAAGTTGAAAGATTTTCCTAGCAGAAGCGTTGATTTTATCTTTGCTGACCCCCCATATTTTATGCAAACAGAGGGGGAATTGAAGCGTTTTGAAGGCACAAAATTTCAAGGCGTTGAGGATCATTGGGATAAATTTGGCTCTTTTAAGGAATACGATACCTTTTGTTTGGGTTGGCTAAAAGAATGCCAAAGGGTTTTAAAAGATAATGGCAGTATTTGTGTGATAGGGAGTTTTCAAAATATTTTTAGAATTGGTTTTCATTTGCAAAATTTAGGGTTTTGGATACTCAATGATATTATTTGGCACAAGAGTAATCCGGTGCCTAATTTTGCTGGCAAGAGACTATGCAACGCCCATGAAACGCTTATTTGGTGTGCTAAACACAAAAACAGCAAAGTTAGCTTTAATTATAAAACAATGAAGTATCTTAATAATGACAAACAAGAAAAATCGGTTTGGCAAATCCCTATTTGCATTGGTAGCGAAAGATTAAAAGACGCGCAAGGCAAGAAAGTGCATTCCACGCAAAAACCAGAAGCGCTTTTAAAAAAAATCATTTTAAGCGCGACTAAACCTAAAGATATTATTTTAGATCCCTTTTTTGGCACAGGCACAACGGGGGCTGTGGCTAAATCTATGAATAGGTATTTTATTGGCATTGAAAAAGATTCTTTTTATATCAAAGAAGCGGCAAAACGCCTGAATAACACTAGGGATAAAAGCGATTTTATCACTAATTTAGTTTTAGAAACTAAACCCCCAAAAATCCCTATGAGTCTTTTAATTTCTAGACAATTATTAAAAATTGGAGATTTTTTATACTCATCTAACAAAGAAAAAATTTGTCAAGTTTTAGAAAACGGACAAGTGAGGGATAATGAAAATTATGAAACTTCTATTCATAAGATGAGCGCTAAATATTTGAATAAAACCAACCATAATGGTTGGAAATTTTTTTATGCGTATTATCAAAATCAATTTTTATTGCTAGATGAATTGCGTTATATCTGCCAAAAGGAGTTTTAATGGATTATCAAACCTTTAACGAGATTTTTAATCGTTTTGTCTTTGGAACATCTAAAGCAAAATTACTTGAAAATATTGCTGAAAATCCTGAACGCTATTTGGGGATTTTTAGACCCACTAAGCCTAAAACAAAACTATTACAAAATTTATTGACTTCCCATGAGATTAAGTTTGGCGATGCGTTTGAATATTTAATAGAAGAGTATTTAAAAGAGCATAACTTTTCGCCTCTATCTAAAAAAATCCCTTATTACAATAAGGGTAAAGAAAAAATGGAATCTTTAGAATTAGATCAGTTTGCTAAAAAAGATAACACCTATTATTTTATAGAACAAAAAATGCGAGATGACCATGACAGCGCCAAAAAGAGAGGGCAAATAGATAACTTTAAAAGAAAATTAGAGGCTTTAATCCATCATTATGGCAAAAACATTCAAGGCTATTTTTACTTTATAGATGAGAGTTTGAATAAAAATCAAAATTATTATAAAGAAGAATTGCAAAAATTATCTGTTGGTTATGGCGTGCCTTTGAGCTTGTGTTATGGTAAGGAGTTGTTTGAAAATCTTAATATCTTGCAAGTTTGGGATGAGGTTTTAAACCATTTAGCGCGATGGCGTGAAACCTTACCTGATTTACCCAGTTTGAATTTTGATGAAAATCCTTCAGAGAGCTTTCAAGAAATCAAAGATTTAGCGCCAAGCATTTATAGAAAGCTTTTGGATAATGGTGAAATTTTCAATCTTGTGTTAATTTTATTCCCAGAACAAAAAGTTTTAAAAATGTTAGTAGAGCATTTTAGACAACAAAATAAAACAATCTATCAGCAATTAGCGTCAAAGTTAGCGCAAAAGTTATTGTCTTTGCGATAGAGGCTCTAAAGTAAGCCCCATTTCTAATCTTTTTGTAACGGGCATGCTTTGCGATTTGCATGTGAATGGATCGGGGAGTTACGCATTTTTATTATACCGATTAGGCTCAAAATGAGTGAATGAATGGGCATGTTATCTAAATTTTAGATAGAATAAACGCAAAAATTGAATAAAACCTTAAAGGTGATTCTTTCTAATCTCAAAAATGGGTGGTGCTATTAACAATGACAAAACGACTTTTTAAAGGGTTGTTAGCGATTTCTCTTGCGGTGAGTTTGCATGGTGGTGAAGTTAAGGAAAAAAAGCCGGTCAAGCCGGTCAAAGAAGATCCGCAAGAATTAGCGGCTAAAAGGGTGGAAGCGTTCAGTCGTTTCTCCAATGTGGTTACAGAAATTGAAAAAAAGTATGTGGATAAAATCAGTATTTCTGAGATCATGACTAAAGCGATTGAAGGCCTGCTCTCTAATTTGGACGCGCATTCAGCGTATTTGAATGAAAAGAAGTTTAAGGAATTTCAAGCCCAAACCGAGGGCGAATTTGGGGGGCTTGGAATCACGGTGGGCATGCGCGATGGCGTTTTGACCGTTATTGCTCCCTTAGAAGGCACTCCCGCTTACAAGGCTGGGGTTAAGTCAGGCGATAACATTTTAAAAATCAATAACGAAAGCACGCTGAGCATGAGCATTGATGATGCGATCAATCTCATGCGCGGCAAGCCAAAAACCCCTATTCAGATCACCATTGTGAGAAAAAACGAGCCAAAACCCTTGGTGTTTAACATCATTAGAGACATCATTAAACTCCCCTCTGTCTATGTGAAAAAGATTGAAAAAACCCCTTATCTGTATGTGAGAGTGAGTGGTTTTGACAAGAATGTTACCAAATCGGTTTTAGACGGCTTAAAAGCTAACCCTAAGGCTAAGGGGATCGTGTTGGATTTAAGGGGCAATCCTGGAGGGTTATTAAACCAGGCGGTAGGCTTGTCTAACCTCTTCATTAAAGAGGGGGTTTTAGTCTCTCAAAAAGGCAAAAATAAAGAAGAAAATTTAGAATACAAGGCTAATGGCAGAGCCCCTTATGCCAATTTGCCTGTTGCGGTGTTAGTCAATGGCGGTTCAGCGAGCGCGAGCGAGATCGTCGCAGGGGCACTGCAAGATCACAAACGAGCCGTGATTATCGGTGAAAAAACCTTTGGTAAGGGAAGCGTGCAAGTGTTACTCCCTGTCAATAAAGACGAAGCCATTAAAATCACGACCGCGCGCTACTATTTGCCGAGCGGGCGCACCATTCAAGCTAAGGGGATCACGCCTGATATTGTGATTTATCCGGGTAAAGCACCAGAAAATGAAAACAAATTCAGCTTGAAAGAAGCGGATTTAAAACACCATTTAGAGCAAGAGCTTAAAAAACTTGATGATAAAACCCCTAATTCCAAAGAGGCGGATAAAGACAAGAAAAACGAAGAGGAAAAAGAGGTTACTCCTAAAATGATCAACGATGATATTCAGCTAAAAATCGCTATTGACAGCTTGAAAACCTGGTCTATCGTGGATGAGAAAATGGATGAAAAAGCGCCTAAGAAGAAATAAAAACTCATGGGGTTTTTATTTGAAAAATCGTTAATGAGTTTTTGCACCCACTCAATCAAAATCATTAAAGTCGCTGGCTTGATTTTAAGCTTTTGGGTAAGCTTTTTGGTTGCTGAAAACACTTCTGAGTCAGAAGAAATCAAGGCTAAAGTGGCTTATGTGAAAATCCCCCAATTAGAAGATTTGGAAAATAATCCGGTTTATATCGGTCAAATTATAGGCGTAACTTATGATTTATTGCTGTTTGACGCTGAGTTTTTGGAAGCCAAAATCAAAGACGGGTTGGATAAAACCCAAATTGAGCTTTTAAACAAGATGCCTAAATGGAAAAAGGTGGAAAAAGAGCTTTTCAGAGCGACTTATTATTACAAGATTAAGGGCGTAAAAGCGATTATTCCGTCCTTAGAAGTGAGCGCATTTTCCAATAAAGACAAATACATCGATCATTCCATAGCCCCAAAAGTTGCTTTGCAAGTAACGGATTTATCCAAAAACCCTCGTTACGCGAATGTCATGGCCAAAGATTTACAAGTTGTGCAATACAAAACCAAAGATTATGACGATAAAAACAATATTTTGGTGATGGAAATAGCGTTCAAAGAAGCCACTTGGGAAGATTTTCACATCAAAGAAGCGATTAAACAGGGGTTTGATAATGCCTCTTTAAACCAGATCAAGGCTAAAGAAGGGAGCGTTTTTTATTATTGCGTGTTGCCTAAGACTATTCAAAACCTTTCTTTTGATTATTTCTCGCTTTCAAATAAGCAATTTAAAACCTTATCTTTTTCAGCCATTCCCACTCAAGACACTACCGGTATTCAAAGCGATCTTATTCCTAAAAACAATTTTTTAGTCTTTTCTAACGTGGCACTGCTCGCTTTGTGCGTGTTTTTCTTGGTGCTGTTCTTCATTTTTGGGCGCAAACTCATTTTTTTAGGGCTTGGGATTTTGTGCTTAGGGTTTGTTTTGTATCACCTTTTATTCACGCAAAAATCAGCCATTTTGCTCGCTCATAAAAAAATCCGCATTCTGCCCACGCAAAATTCCACCATTTTAGGGCTTTCTAAAAATGAAATGCCGATTAAAATCTTAGGTTCGCATGATGATTATTATAAAATCCTAACGCCGCATGAACAAATAGGATGGGTCAAAAAAGATGAAGTCAAATAAAAAGTCCAATCGTTTAAGAGCGATTTATAGGGCTTTAGTGATCGCTATAGGACTAGCTGTTATCATTGTTTTCAATTACTTTAACCGCAAAAACAATAACGCTCGTTCTAGCCGTAAAACTTGTGCATGTTTTTTCACGCTCACCGGGGTTCATTTAGAAAAAATAGGCGCTTTTGATACGGACGCTAAACTCATTGTCTTAAACCACCAAAGCTTACTAGACATTATTTACTTAGAAGCCTACCACCCCAGTAATATTTGCTGGATCGCTAAAAAAGAGCTAGGTGAAATCCCTTTTTATGGGCATGCCTTAACGGATACCGGAATGATTTTAATTGACAGAGAGGATAAAAAGGGGATTGTGAGCCTTTTGAAAGCGTGTAAAGAAAAGTTAGATCAAAACCGCCCTTTAGTGATTTTCCCTGAAGGCACTAGAGGCAAAGGGGGAGAAAAATTCCTCCCTTTCAAGCAAGGGGCTAAAATCATCGCCGAAAAATTCCAGCTCAAAATCCAGCCCATGGTGTTAATCAATTCCATTAAAATCTTTAATTCCAAGCCCCTAGAAGCCTATAAAGCGTGCACCCGTTTAGTCATGCTAGAAAGCTATACGCCTGATTTTAACTCGCCCACCTGGTATGAAGAATTACAAGAACGCATGCAAAAAGAGTATTTAAAACACTATCATGAATTAAACCCTAGCGAACCATGAAGCTTTTTGACTGCGCTCCTTTGAGTTTGGCTTGGCGGGAGTTTTTGCAAAGCGAATTTAAAAAGCCTTATTTTTTAGAAATAGAAAAACGCTACTTAGAGGCCCTAAAAAGCCCTAAAACCATTTTCCCTAGAAGCTCTAATCTGTTTTATGCGCTCAATCTAACGCCCCCTAGTGCGGTTAAAATCATCCTTTTAGGGCAAGACCCCTACCATTCCACCTACCTAGAAAATCAGCAAGAATTGCCGGTGGCGATGGGGTTGAGCTTTAGCGTGGAAAAAAACGCCCCCATTCCTCCAAGTTTAAGGAATATTTTTAAAGAATTGCATGCGAATTTGGGCGTGCCTATGCCTTGTTGTGGGGATTTGAGCGCATGGGCTAAAAGGGGCATGCTGTTATTGAACGCCATTTTAAGCGTGGAAAAAAACCAAGCCGCTTCGCACAAGCATATTGGTTGGGAAGCTTTTAGCGATAGGATACTGATGCGTCTTTTTGAAACGATCTCCCCTTTAATCGTGGTGTTATTAGGGAAAGTCGCCCAAAAAAAGATCGCGCTAATCCCTAAAAACAAACACATCATCATCACAGCCCCTCACCCTAGCCCATTATCTAGGGGGTTTTTAGGGAGTGGGGTTTTTAC
This sequence comes from Helicobacter pylori, assembly GCF_014496965.1. Classification (GTDB taxonomy): domain Bacteria; phylum Campylobacterota; class Campylobacteria; order Campylobacterales; family Helicobacteraceae; genus Helicobacter; species Helicobacter pylori_CZ. The sequence continues at coordinate 44,893 of NZ_JACTCR010000013.1, forward strand.
AAGCGTTCAAAAAACTTATAGAGAGGTTTATCATAAGGATTTTGATTTCAGTTTGTGATTGATGCTTAATGAGGCAGAACCCCTTAAGAATGCCTTGATTTAAAAGCATTTGTGATAAAATATCAATTTTTAAATAAAGGGAAAACATGCCAATTAGAATCGCTATCAATGGGACCGGGCGCATCGGTTTGTGCGCTATAAGAGTCGCCAGCCAAAGAAAAGACGTAGAAATCGTAGCCATCAATTCTACCGCTGAATTAGAAACTCTTTTGCATTTGATACGCCATGATAGCGTGCATGGGCATTTTGAAGCCAAATTAAACGCTAATAGAACCTTAAATATCGGGCATAGTAAAAATATTTTAGTGTTGAGCGAGCGAGACATTAACAAGCTTGATTTTTCTGTCGCTAACGCAGAAATCATCATAGAATGCACCGGGAAATTCAATTCCCTAGAAGCTTCAAGCGCTCATCTTAAAAACAGCGTGAAAAAAGTCATCATCTCCGCTCCTGCGCAAAACGCCCCCACCTTTGTCTATGGGGTGAATCATAAAAATTACCATAACGAAAGCGTGATTTCTAACGCCTCTTGCACGACTAACGCTACCGCTCCCTTACTCAAAATCTTAGATGAAGCCTTTAAAGTAGAAAACGCGCTTTTAACCACCATCCACAGCTACACTAACGATCAAAACCTTTTAGACACCAAGCACAAAGACATCCGCCGCGCTAGAGCGGCTGGTTTAAACCTTATCCCCACAAGCACCGGCGTGAGCAAAGCCATTTCGCTAGTCTTACCGCATTTAGGCCCTAAGATTACAGGCCTTGCGATTAGAGTGCCTACCCCTAATGTGAGCTTAGTGGATCTATCTTTGAGCTTTAAAAAAGTTGTGAGCAAAGCAAGCGTTCAGCATGCGCTTAAAGACGCTTGTAAGCATGCCTTTAAAGGGGTTGTGAGCATTGATGAAGAAAGGCTTGTTTCAAGCGATTTTATTTCTTCGCCTTTTAGCGCGATCGTGATTGATGATCAAATCATGACAATAGGCGAAAAAAATGCTAAAGTATTGGCATGGTATGATAATGAAATGGGTTATAGCGAGCGCTTGATAGACATGGCGCAATATATAGCGCAAAATTAAAAGAAAGGATTTTTCATGTTAGCTAAAATGTCGTTTATGCAAAACGTTAAAAACATTCAAGAAGTGGAAGTGAGCCATAAAAGGGTGCTTATTAGGGTGGATTTTAATGTGCCTTTAGATGAAAATTTGAATATCACTGATGATACGCGTATCAGAGAGAGCTTGCCCACCATCCAATTTTGTATTGACAACAAGGCTAAGGATATTATTTTAGTGAGCCACTTGGGCCGCCCTAAAGGGGTTGAAGAAAAATTAAGTTTAAAGCCTTTTTTAAAACGCCTTGAAAGACTCTTAAATCATGAAGTGGTTTTTTCTCAAAATATCGTGCAACTCAAGCAAGCCCTAAACGAAAACGCGCCCACAAGGATTTTTCTTTTAGAAAATATCCGCTTTTTAAAAGGCGAAGAAGAAAATGATGAAAATCTGGCTAAAGATTTAGCGAGCTTGTGCGATGTGTTTGTGAATGACGCTTTTGGCACGAGCCACAGAAAGCATGCCAGCACTTATGGCACCGCCAAATTCGCTCCCATAAAAGTGAGCGGGTTTTTACTCAAAAAAGAAATTGATTCGTTTTATCAAGCGTTTAACCACCCTTTACGCCCTTTATTGTTGATTGTGGGGGGGGCTAAGGTCAGCTCCAAACTCACTTTATTAAAAAACATTTTAGATCTCATAGACAAGCTCATCATTGCCGGGGCGATGAGCAACACCTTCTTAAAAGCCTTGGGCTATGATGTGCAGGATTCTTCTGTGGAAGACGCCCTAATCAATGACGCCCTAGAATTATTAAAAAGCGCGAAAGAAAAAAAAGTCAAAGTCTATTTACCTATAGACGCTGTTACCACTGATGACATTCTCAACCCCAAACACATCAAAATTTCACCCGTCCAAGACATTGAGCCTAAACACAAGATCGCTGATATAGGGCCTGCGAGCCTGAAATTATTTTCTGAAGTCATAGAGAGTGCGCCCACCATTTTATGGAATGGCCCCTTAGGCGTGCATGAAAAGCAAGAATTCGCTAGAGGCACAACCTTTTTAGCCCACAAAATCGCTGACACTTACGCTTTCTCGCTCGTTGGTGGGGGCGACACCATTGATGCGATCAATCGCGCGGGCGAAAAGGATAACATGAGCTTTATCTCTACCGGTGGGGGGGCGAGCTTGGAATTATTAGAGGGCAAAATTTTACCTTGTTTTGAGGTTTTGGATAAACGTCATTAACTCTAAGGATCGCTTATGGTGAACGTGTTTTTCAAGCAGCAAAAATTTGTCATTAAAAAACGCTTTAATGACTTTAATGGTTTTGACATAGAGGAAAATGAAGTGTTGTGGTTTGAGTTAATCAACCCCACGCCCAATGAATTAGCCACTCTAAGCCAAGAATACGCTATCCACTACAACACGGATCATTCCCAACGAGTCTCATCAGTAACCAAATACTGGGAAGACAGCTCCAGCGTTACGATCAACGCTTTTTTCACCAACCAGGATGAAAATGAGACTTTCCACACGGAAATGGCGACCTTTATTTTGTCTAATAACATTCTTTTCACGATCTATTACGGGACTTTAGAAATCTTTGATTCTATCCAAAAAAAGGTTTTGGCTAGCCCTAAAAAATTTGAAGACGGGTTTGATATTCTAACCAAAATCTTTGAAGTGTATTTTGAAAAAGGGGTAGAATGCCTAGAGTGGATCAACAAACAAACGAGCCTGTTGCGTAAAAACATCATTTTTAAAGAAACTTCTACGCATGATGATATTTTAGTGCGCTTGTCCAATTTGCAAGAATTTAATGTGGCTTTAAGGGATTCCTTTTTTGACAAACGGCGCATTATCACCGCTTTATTAAGGAGCAATAAAGTGGATAGCGATACTAAAAATAATTTAAATATCATTCTAACCGATTTTAGCTCGTTAGTGGAGTCTACGACGGTCAATCTCAACTCGCTTGATAACATTCAAAACCTGTTCGCTTCTCAAGTGAATGTGGAGCAAAATAAAATCATCAAGCTCTTCACTGTGGCGACCATGGCGATGATGCCCCCCACTTTGATCGGCACGATTTATGGCATGAATTTTAAATTCATGCCGGAGTTAGAATGGCAGTATGGGTATCTTTTCGCGCTGATTATCATGGCGATTTCTACGATCCTCCCGGTGATTTATTTCAAAAAGAAAGGCTGGTTGTAGCCTTTCATGGAATTTTTATCCTCACTCTTAGACGCTCTTTCTACACCGCATGGCATAGTCTCCTTGGCTACGCTCACGCTTTTAGAGATCGTTCTAGGGATTGATAATATCATTTTTATCACGGTGATGGTTTATAAACTCCCCAAACACCAGCAAAATAAGGCCATGATTTTAGGCTTGGGATTAGCCATGATCGCTCGTATAGGGCTTTTAGGGAGTTTGTTTTTCATCAGCCATTTGCAAAAATCTTTATTCGCTATAGCGGACATGAGCTTTTCATGGCGTGATGTGGTGCTGCTTTTAGGGGGGGCGTTTTTGGCTTTTAAGGCGTTAGTGGAACTAAAAGAGCAGATTTACCCTAAAGAAAAACGCCAAGAAAAAGCGTTTGGCTTTTCCATCACCTTAATAGAAATCATGTTTTTAGACATTGTCTTTTCTTTAGACTCCGTGATCACGGCTATTGGGATCGCTAAACACCTAGAAGTCATGGCGCTTGCTATTATTTTATCTGTAATCGTGATGATGTTTTTTTCCAAAATCGTTGGCGATTTTATTGAAAGGCATTATCGCATCAAAACTTTAGCCTTTGTTTTTTTGCTCGTTGTGGGCGTGTTTTTGTTTTTAGAAGGCTTGCATTTGCATGTTGATAAAAATTATTTGTATGCGGGTATTGGTTTTGCCTTGCTCATAGAATGCTTGAACATTTTCATAGAAAAGAAAATGAAAAAAAGCTAGGTCTTTTAAGATTGAATGAATGGTTTATAAAAGGTTTTTGTGCTTTTTTTAAGTGCCGGTAACTAAATTTTAATCAAAACTCATAAGCGCATAGGGGCATTTCGCAATGAAGCCCCCTTTTTAAAGAGGGTTTGCGCCACCTAGTAAGCAAACACATAATTGAGGAAAAGGCTATACATCCTTCGGTATTCTAGTTTAGCGCCCATGAAAGAATAGTAGCTTGTGTTGATTGTGGGGATTTTAAAG
>NZ_JACTCR010000014.1:0-48435 GCF_014496965.1 Helicobacter pylori
AATCTTGTTTTTATCTGATTTCATTAATTGATCGCTTGTTTTTGTTTGTTTAAGGGGTTTATTCTTTTATTCTTTTATTCTTTATTCTTTTATTCTTTTATTCTTTTATTCTTTTATTCTTTTATTCCGCTGGTGTTGTTTTTTTTATTTCTTTTGTTTTTAACTTTTTTGGGTTGGGTTGTTTGGGGGGTTTTATGGTTTTTGTGTTTTAGATTTTTGTTCAAAGTTTTTTGCTTGCTTATTTTGCTTAAGTTTTTTTATTGTTTTATTCAAAGGTTTTTAGGGTTTTAAGAAAACGAGTTTGACAATAAAATAAAATCTAACGCAATAAAATAAAACTTAAAATCCAATTTTTTAAAAAGTTTAAGATTTTATATTTGGCGAGAAAAGAGTCCGTATCAATTAAACATGGATTTAAGAGAAAAGTTTTATTCTTTGAGAAAAAGGAAAGAGTGGGTTATAAGCCTTACAAAAGGGGTCAAAAAATTAAGATTTCTAACCACACCAACATTGACCAAAATTGAGAAAGCCCCAACTCCCCTAAATTCTAAAGAATTACTCAGAGATTTTTAAACATACCATGGCTTTTATGCGAAAATCTTATAGAGCGGTATCTGTTGATAGCGTAACGATAAAATCCATTAAAGCCAAACTAGGGGGTAACCATTACCATAAAGTGAGTGGTAGTCATCAAGTTGGGGGTGCGCATAAAGTAATCTCTAGGTTCAACGCTAAAAAACCCTTTTTCATTAGACAGCATCTTAAAAGCCACTGAATTTATTGCTAACGCTGGATTGAGCGTTTGAGTTGTGGTAATAAGGTTAGTCCTAAACATGCTAACATGTCAAAATTAGCTACATAAGGGTAAGTTATCTTGTCTCTGTTAGCGATTTTGTGATTTGCAAGGAAAGATTTATGGATGAAATTAAAACGCTGTTAGTGGATTTTTTCCCGCAGGCAAAGCATTTTGGGATAATCTTAATCAAGGCTATTGTTGTCTTTTGTATAGGTTTTTATTTTTCGTTTTTCTTACGGAACAAAACCATGAAACTTTTATCCAAAAAGGATGAGATTTTAGCGAATTTTGTCGCGCAGGTTACTTTTATCTTAATCCTTATCATTACTACAATCATCGCGCTCAGCACGCTAGGCGTGCAAACCACCTCTATTATCACTGTTTTAGGAACGGTGGGGATTGCGGTGGCGTTGGCTTTAAAAGATTACCTTTCAAGCATTGCTGGAGGGATAATCCTTATTATTTTACACCCTTTCAAAAAAGGAGACATCATTGAAATCTCTGGCCTAGAGGGCAAAGTAGAAGCGCTTAATTTTTTTAACACTTCTTTACGCTTGCATGACGGGCGTTTGGCGGTTTTGCCTAATAGAAGTGTCGCTAATTCTAATATTATCAATAGCAATAACACGGCGTGTCGGCGCATTGAATGGGTTTGTGGGGTAGGATATGGGAGCGATATTGAACTGGTGCATAAGACTATAAAAGACGTTATTGACGGGATGGAAAAAATTGATAAAAACATGCCCACTTTCATTGGAATCACGGATTTTGGACAAAGTTCGCTGAATTTCACTATTAGGGTTTGGGCAAAGATTGAAGACGGGATCTTTAATGTGAGGAGCGAACTCATTGAACGCATCAAAAACGCCCTGGACGCTAATCGTATTGAAATCCCTTTCAACAAGCTAGATATTTCTATCAACAAACAAGACTCTTCTAAGTGATTGGCGTGAGGCGCGTTGGTTATGATGGTTGATTTTAAAGGATAACCCATGTCAAGCGATTTCAAAAACATTTTCATCGGTGCGAATAATTCTAAACGCACCAAGTTTGACTTGATTGATACTGAAAAAGATCCTATCAATTCCCATTCGTTATCATCTATCCTTGATGCTATCTCAAGGAATATTAAGGAAGCTAAAAAACAGCTATCTCTCTCAAAATTTCTGTCAAAATCCTAACCAATCTTTATTGGCTCAACTAAACGAGTATGACAGGAAAAAGTCAGCGTTAAAGAACGGTGCAAGTAATAGAGTGGTATCATTAAACAATAACAAAAAGGAGCGAGTTATGCTATTGAACTATGATTTTTTGGAAAGAATGGAAGGCTCTAAAGTCAGAGCTATTGATGAGAAAATGAAATTTCTGCATTGTTCGAACAGCATTGACAGGTTGATTTTAAGTTATAAGATGAACCCCATTAAAGGCTCTACTATTGAGAGCACCAATCTTTCTAGGGTGGTGAGTAAGATTAAAAGCGGACTACCCTTTGGGACTATCTCGGCGTTTAGACCTTTTAAACCTGAATTTATTACTGATTTTACTGAAGAGGAACGAGAAAAACTGATTGAAGCGTATAAGATCGGTTATAAACATTCTAAAGCAGACCGAGTAACCAAAAATTGGAATGACGACCCTAATTTCATAGACGCCTATTATGATGCTGACGCCTTTTTGAGAGGTAATGGAACCATCTACGCCAAACTCTGTAAGGGGTTAGGAAAACCTTTTGTTAATAAATTCTTAAATCCTAAAAGTGAAGCTCCAATGAAAGGCTTTATGTCCAGTAAGGAATTTGTTAAAAGATACCGCTACACAAGCAAGGACAATATGGAAAGGACACGACAGCTGAAATCATTTTTAAACTTTAAGCGGGATTTTCTGGGTTATATTGAAGTGGTAGGGTATTGGAAAGAGAGCCTAAAAGATGGCCTTTTACCCGATAAAGAAACGAGCTTTTTCGTATTTCAAAACGAACCTAGTGATACTTTTAATTTAAAAAAGACCTTATTGGTGTTAGCTAGAGCGTTTAGTCAAGCGGCTATTTGCTATTGTCAAAACGCAAGCGCTAATGAAGTGGATTTAATCAGCGCTGAACCTAGTAGTTATGGTGAAGTGTGGGATACATTCAATGGCATTGCTTTTTCAGTGCCTGCACAATTACCTCAATTTCTCACACGATTAAAAGACAAGGTTTATACCTTTTTCAAAAAACAACCTGATAGCGGTTATGGCATAGATTTTGGTGGAATCGCTAAAACGCAAATCAAAACAGCTATTTTACCTATTGATAGGCTTAGCGAACCTTTTGAGAGCTATATTGTAGGCTCTATCAAAGGGAGGCAGAATATGGCTCGTGCGTATGGATACCCTAAAGTTTTTACCATTGATGAGGTGAGTGGATGGGAAAAAGAAACCATTAAAAGCCGAGACTATGAGAGGCGGAATTTGAGTAAGACTTATAGATTGAGCGCGAAACAAAACCTTGAAATCATTAAAATCTCTAACGCTTTGGCACAAGGTAAGAGCGTGAGTGTTGGCCTTATTGCGAGCGTGTTAAACAATACCAACAAGCCTAACAACAAGTAGAGAAAACCCATCTCTTATCTATGCGTTGGATAAAGATATAACCTATAACGGCTTTCTAGCGTTTCATTAACAAAAGAGAGTATTTGCGATGATTTCCCTTTAAAGCGTCCTAAAATCCCATAAAACGCTCTAAAGGTCAGCACACCCAAAGCTTTTAGTTTTATTCTAAATTTTTATTATTAATGATCAACAAGAGCAAACCCAACAAACCGCTTTATCATAGCCCTATATAGCCCTATAAAAATAGGGGAGGAAAGCAAGATCTGCAATCAATCTTGTTGGATCCTTATGGTTGTGGGTATGGACAGCTCTTCTTCAGTAGGGATTCTTAAATACTCGCCATTGCCCACTTTCCTTGTTGGTTTCACCACAGGTTGAGAAGGCGTAGCGATAGATTCCAAACCCGCTCCGTTGCTGTTTCTTTCAGAACCGGTCGCAATGATAGTAACGCGCACATGATCAATGGGGATATTCTCGCTCGTGTGTTGGCCAAACTTAACATCAACATCTTGATGGGCTTGATCTTGAATGAAATCGCAAGCTTGAGAATAAGCCATCATGGGATAGTCAGGGTGGTGCTCAAAAAAGACGATAATGCTCTTAGCCCCTTCAATGGAAGCGTCATCAAGAAGAGGCGATTGGATCGCGTTTTGCACCGCTAATTTAGCGGAATCTTCGCCAGTGGCTTCACCAATACCCATTAGCGCAAAGCCTTTAAAACCAAGAGCGCTCTTTAAATCGGCAAAATCAACATTGATATTACCGGGTTTGGTGATGATCGTAGAAATGCCGCTCACAGCCCTAACCAAGACATCATCAACTTCCCTATAGCATTCCGTGGTGCTAGCGTTTTTTTTCATGGTGAGAAGGATTTTATCGTTAGGGATAACCAAAATAGAATCGCTAGATTGCTCCAATTCTTTCAATCCCTCTTCAGCCCTCTTCCTTTTTTGATTCCCCTCATATTTGAAAGGCTTAGTAACGATAGCGATCGTGAGCGCTCCCACTTCTTTTGCGATTTTGACAATAGTAGGGGTGGCTCCAGTCCCAGTCCCCCCTCCAAGCCCTGTAGAGACAATGACTAATTTCGCGTCTTTAATCGCTTCTCTAATTTCATCAGCACTTTCTTCAGCGGCTTTTTTACCAATATCAGGAACCCCTCCAGCGCCTAAACCTCCAGTGGATTCTTTGCCTAAAAGGATTTTAACCGGAGCGGGATTGTTTTTGAGATGTTGGCCATCAGTGTTTGTTGCAATGGGGGTAACATCTTGATGCACGCCGTATTCAACCAAGTGTTTAATCATGTTAGACCCCCCACCTCCAACACCAACAACGACAATCTTAGCCCCTTTATAAGCTGGATCGCTTACTTCTTCAATGCTCGCTTGACCGATATTATAATTTTCCATCTCTGATTGATGAACCATAGCTACTTTCCCCTTGAGACGATTTTTGCAAATCTTAAACTTTGTATAGATAGCTAGGGATTATACCATGTTTTCTAGCTTTTGATAACTATCAAGTATCAAGCCGTTTTATCGCATAAAGAAATCGCTATATCTTAAAAGATTTTAGAAATCTTATCCAAGAGGTTTTGAAAAAAACCTTTTTGTTCAGTGGGTTTTATGGGTAGGAAATCATCGTTTTTAGCGGTGTTTAAAGGAGCGCTAGGGGTTTTTAAATCGCTTAAATTCCTTTCTGTGGGCGATGAATGGATGTGGGGGGTAGGGCTTGATTGGTGGGTTTTTCTTATATAATCATCGCTTTCATGGTAGCGGATAACCCCTTTAGAATCCCTTTCATAATTAGTATGCCCCCCTGCTTTGTATAAAATCAAGCCGACCACGACTGAAAAGCGAGGATCTTTCAAATCTTCAAACATGCCCATGATATTGTATTTTTCCACAGGGGCCGCCAAACGCACCGGGTAATTAGTGAAATGGGTTCTGGCTAGTTCTTTGATCCCTTTCATTAAAGCCATCCCACCGGTTAACACAACGCCCCCGCCCAAATGCTCTTCTAAGCCGCTATCCTGAATGCTTCTGTGGATGATTTTAAAAGTTTCTAAAGCCCTTTCCCTCATGATAGTTTGGATTTCACTGAGCGGCACAATATGGCTTTCATGGCCATCAGAGCCGGTGGTAGGGATTTGGACATTTTGAGAGGGCGTTTCTTCTCCGCCTTCAAAAGAAAGATCCCCGTATTTGATCTTAACTTCTTCAGCGTAAGGGAATGGGGTGTTGAGCATGTGCGATAAATCCGTGGTTAAATGGTGAGAGCCTACGGGTAAGTATTTGTTATAGCGTATGGAATTGCCGCTATAAATCGTAAGGTTGCATGTCTCTCCGCCCATATCCACGCAAGCCACGCCCAATTCCCTTTCATCATTAGACAAGGTGGCAATCGAGGCTGCATAAGAATTGATCACGATGTTTTCAATCTCTACTCCAGATTGGATCATGATTTTTTCTAAATTTTCAATGTTGTTTTTTTCTGTATAGACAATGTGGATAAAGACTTCTAAGCGAGTCCCGCTCATCCCTAAAGGGTCATTCACTTCTTGTTTGTCTAAAGTGAAGCGATAGGGGAGGGCATGCAAAATATGTTTATCATTATCTAAGCCTGCTTTAGCGCATGCGTTATTGATAGCGCGATTGATTTCATCAATGGTTACCACATTGTCTTTAGTGCTAGCCACACCGGTAACATCTCTAATGCTTTCAGTATAAGCCCCAGAAAAAGAAACAATCGCTTTAGTTTTAGGGTAATACGATTCTCTAAAGGAGGAAATGGGGTTATTCCTGTCTTCATCAGCGTTCAAACCTGCCATTTTTTTAGCGCTATTAATCACTTCTTTAATGGCGTTAGAAGCGTGAGCAAGGCTATTGATACGCCCTCTTTTAATGGCTTTTGAATTGATTTCTTTAGAGTCTTGATGGGCTGTGCCAATGATGCGCAAAATCCCTTCTTTAAATTCAGCCACTATCGCGCAAATCTTTCTAGAGCCTATATCAACCCCTATAACGATTTCTTTATATTCCATGATTTCCCCTTGCATTTATTGGATGTATTTGACTATCTTATAGCGTTTTTTCAATTCTTCTATCAACGCTTTATCAAAAAAATCCGTTTTAGTGTTATTGACTAAACGCTGCATATACTGGCTTTCTTCTGTGCTAAAGGAGTGGTTGAAATTTTGTTCTGTGATTTGATAAAGCACCACTTTATTACCAATAGTAATAAACCCCTTTTTTTCTTGGCGGTTAAAAAGGGTGTTGATAAACTTAGTGCTTTCTTCTTGGTTAAGTTCGCTAATAGTGCCTCCAAAATTAGGGCTTACATAGCCCACGCTTTTCCCTTTAAAATCCTTAAGCTTTTCTTTAGCTAAAGCTTGCAACGCCATAAGGGTTTTTTCTTGAGTTAGGCGGGTTTTAAGAGCGCTTTTAGCTTCATTAAAATTCTGCAATTCGTCTTTAATTTGAGAGATGAGTTGCACCACAATAAAACCATCTTTAAAAGGCTCTGGCTTTAGGATTTCAAGGGGTTTGAGAGCGGTGAGTTTTTGCGTGATTTCAGCAGTATAGGGGGAGTTGTTTTCTTCAAAATCTTGCGTGGTGTAGTTTTGTGCGTTCCCTTTTTTTAGAGCGATATAGCTCCTTAAGGCTTTTTCATTCGCTTTTTGCATGCTTAAATCATGCTTGACTTGCTCTTGAACGCTTTTAAAATCCTGCAATTTCCCCTCTTTGTCCAAATAAGACACCTTGTTTTTGTGGTAGTATTCCTCCAACTCTTTCAAATCAGTTTTTTCTAAACTAGCGTCAAAATATAAAGAGCGTGTTTTAAAGCTTGTGGGCTTTTTAAAATCCTTTTTATGAGACTCGTAATATTTTTTCATCTCTTCTTCATTGAGAGAGATTTTAACATCACTAGGGTTTAGGATAAGAATGTCTAATTTGTCTTGCAATTTTGCCCAAAGCGATAGGCTGGATTGCTCCAAAGGGGTGGTGGTTTTGGGAAATAGAGCACTGATTTTTTGAAGGATTAAAAGCCTTTCAACGCTTTCTTCAAAGTGTTTGGGGCGGTAATGGCTTTGTTTTAAGATATTTTTATACAATTCTTCATCAAAAACGCCATCTTTTTGAAAAACGCTTGTTTTTCTGATCTCTTTGGCCACTTCTTGCTTTGTAGCGCCAAGCCCTAAATCTAAAGCGAGATTCCTCAATAAAGCTTGATTGATGAGCGAATCTAGAGCACTTTTTTCCAAATGCATGGCTTTGATTTGATCTTCAGTGAGTTCTTTAAAATCAGGGATAGACTCAGCATATGCGTCTTTAAGGCGGCGGTATTCTTGGGCTAATTCTTCTTGAGAAATCTTAATCTGTCCCACTTTGGCAGCGCTATCGCTATCTAAAGAAAAGCTGTATTGCCCCCAGCCTATCATCCCAGCGGCAATAAAAGCGATCGTGCTTATCCATATTGTAACCACTAAATACTTTCTATGATTTTGCATCCATTCAATCATAAGAACTCTAATCCCTTTTAAAAAATCAAAAATGTGAAATTCAGGTTTAAACAACCTTATAGTAAAATCAAATAACCTTATTTTAACCAAAGGTTATTAAAATTATCCTTATTATAGAGAGTTTTTAACATGAATTTTCAAGAAAATTTAGCCGCTTTGGATTTAGAATACCTTTGGCACCCTTGCTCGCAAATGCAAGAGCATCAAAATTTCTCCATTATCCCCATTAAAAAGGCTCAAGGGATTTACCTCTATGATTTTAACGATAACGCCTACATGGATTTAATCAGCTCATGGTGGGTGAATCTTTTTGGGCATAATAACGCCTATATCAGCCAACAGCTTAAAAATCAAATTGATAGTTTAGAGCATGTCCTTTTGGCCTCTTTTAGCCATAAGCCCATCATCACGCTCTCTCAAAGGCTTTGCCAGCTCACCGGTATGGATAAATGCTTTTATGCGGATAACGGCTCATCTTGTATTGAAATCGCTTTGAAAATGAGCTATCACGCCCATTTTTTAAAGAATCAAACGCGCCCTAAAAAGCTTTTTTTATCGCTTTCTAATTCCTATCATGGCGAGACTTTGGGAGCGTTAAGCGTGGGCGATGTGAAACTTTATAAAGACACTTACACCCCCTTATTGCTCAAGAATCTCATCACGCCCGTGCCTAAAAACGACAATGAAATAGAAAATAGCTTGAACGCTTTAAAGCGTTTGTTAGATGAACATGGTGAAGAAATTTGCGCCTTCATTGCAGAGCCGCTTTTACAATGCGCAGGGAATATGCATATTTATAGCGCGAAATATTTAAAACAAGCCGTTTTATTATGCAAGCAAAAAAACATCCACATTATTTTTGATGAAATCGCTACAGGGTTTGGGCGCACAGGGAGCATGTTTGCTTATGAACAATGCGGGATTGAGCCTGATTTTTTATGCTTGTCTAAGGGGATTAGCGGGGGGTATTTGCCTTTAAGCGCGCTATTAACCCGCAATGAAATTTATAACCAATTTTACGCTCCCTATGAAGAAAATAAAGCGTTTTTGCATTCGCACAGCTACACAGGAAACGCCCTAGCATGCGCATGCGCGAACGCCACGCTGGATATTTTTGAAAAAGAAAATGTTATTGAAAAAAACAAGGCTTTAAGCGGGTTTATTTTTAGCGCGCTCCAAAATGCGTTAAAACCCTTGATAGAGCGACAAGTGGTGTCTAATCTAAGGCGTTTGGGCATGGTCTTTGCCTTTGAAGTCTTTATTCAAACCAAAGAGCGTTTGAGTTTGGCGGTTTTTAAAAAAGCTCTAACTAAAGGTTTGTTGTTGCGCCCTTTAAACAACACCATTTACCTCATGCCCCCTTATACTATCACGCATGAAGAAATCACAAAGGCGATTGCGGAGTTAGTGGAAGTGATTGATGAATTAAAAAAGGCTGAAAACAAATAGTAAAGAGCTTGAATTTTAGTCAAGCGATAGCTTTTTCTGTTTGTTTGGTTTCAAAAATCAAGTTTTTCACTTGATATTAAGCCTATTCAATAAAACCTATTCAATGATTTTAGGCACAACGAAATAATGATCTTGGCTGTGTTTGTTGTGGCTTAAAATCTCTTTGGCGATGTGGGGTTGGCTTTTAGGCTCGTCTTCTCTTAAAGGGGTGCATAGCTCTGTATCCGTTTTTAGTGCATGAGTTTCTAAAGCGAAGATGTTTTCTACAAAGCCTAAAATCTCCGCTAAATGGCCTTTAACGCTCTCTTTATGCTCGTCTTTAATCTCTAACATGCTCAATTTTTCCAAGCGTTGTAATAATGTGTCATCAATTTGCATTCTTTTCCTTTAGTTTAAAATAAGGGTTCGTCCATTGTTGCTGGGGCTTTGATGCCCATGAGTTTTAACACGCTGCTAGCGATATTGTTCAACGCTCCGTTTTTAATGGATTTGACTCCATTCCCTAAAACAAAGCAATACACGCTCCCAGCAGTGTGGTTGGTTAAGGGGTTTTGGTTTTCATCTTTCATGCGTTCGCAATTCCCATGATCGCTTGTTAAAAGCATGGCGTAATCCAATTCTTTAGCCAGTGAAAGGATTTCGCCTAAGCATGCATCCACTGCTTCTACCGCTTTAATACTCGCTTCAAAATTCCCTGTATGCCCCACCATGTCGCCATTGGCAAAATTCACAATGATCAAATCCGTGCCTAGTTTCATTTGCTCTAACACCGCAAGGGTTACTTCTTTAGCGCTCATTTCAGGCTTTAAGTCATAAGTGGTAACTTTTGGGCTTTGGATAAGCACTCGGTTTTCATTTTTAAAAGGCGTCTCCATTCCGCCGTTGATGAAAAAGGTTACATGCGCGTATTTTTCAGTCTCAGCGATATGGCTTTGGGTCAGGTTGTGTTGAGAGACCACTTCAGCGAGCGTGTTTTGAACGCTTTCTTTAGGGAATAAAACAGGGTAGGGGAAAGTGTTATCATAAGGCGTCATGGTAGCGATATGGAGTTTTTTAAAAGCTTGGCGCTTAAAGCCACTGAATTCCTTTTGGCCTAAAGCGCTCACGATTTCTCTAGCCCTATCGTTCCTGAAATTGATAAAAATGAAGCTTTCACCATCTTGCATGCCGCAATAATCTTTAAAACAAGCTGGCATGATAAATTCATCAGTGATATTTTTATCGTATTGGCTTTGGATATATTCGCTAGGGCTTAAAGGCGTGTGATTAAGCCCCATTAAGCTATGATATGCAAGTTCAATCCTTTCAAAGCGATTATCCCTATCCATCGCATAAAAACGACCGCTTATAGTAGCGATTTGAATGCTTTCATTGCAGATATTTTGCATGGTTTCTAAATAAGTTAAAGCGCTTTTAGGAGCGACATCGCGCCCATCGGTGATTAAATGCAGAAAGACTTTTTTATGGGATTTTTCACACTCTAAAGCCAGAGCGATAAAATGCTCAATGTGTGAATGCACGCCCCCATCGCTCATTAAACCCATAAGATGCACGACCTTACTTTTTTGGATCGTGTTTAAAAAAGCGGGGTTGTTTTTTAACCCATCGCTTTGAAGGCTTAAAGAAATTCTGACTAAATCCTGATACAGCACCCTACCAGCCCCAATGCACATATGCCCCACTTCAGAATTCCCCATTTGCCCCTTAGGTAAGCCCACGCTCAAACCATGCGTATCAATTAGGCTATAAGGCAAGGTTTTAAACATCAAGTCATAAGTGGGTTTTTTAGCATGAAAGAATGCGTTATGATCGCTATCTTTACGATACCCAATGCCATCAGTGATAATCAAAAGAGTTTTTTGCGCCATTTTTAGGACTTTTTAAAGCTCTTGCATGAGAGTGATGCGGTTAGCTAAAATCGCGTTCCTTTGCCCTGGAGAGCAATTTTTGCACACTTCTTTACTTTTGGAATTTTTGGAAGTGGTTTTAGCGTTGCCTTTATTGTTTTTCATATTGTTTTTGGGGGAGCGTTTTGGACTCGCTTTAGCCGGTTTTTTTGGGCTTTTTTTAGCGGGCGCAAAATCAGCGCTATTGATTTGAGCCAAATACATGGGTTTATCTTTTGCTTTTTCTAGCGGCTTCTTAATGGCTCGCTCGCTAGCTGCCTCTTTCATTTCTTGAGATTTTTGCGTTTGAGCTTCCTCTATTTGAGTTTCTTTGGTCTCTGTTTGAGCTAAAGTTTGGGGCATGGCGTTGCCGATAGGGTCTAAATCCAAGTTGCTATTAGCACTTTTTTGCAATTCTTGGTCATTACTGGACTGCGAGTCAAAGATTTTAGATTCTTTCAAACGCCTGATTCTATCTTGTATCTCTTCATAATATTTTTCAGCATCAGCGTTAGCTTTCTCGTTTTTTTCCCAACGACTGCCTTTATTGTAAGACTTGATCATGTCTTTTAGATTGTCATGGTAGCGTGTTTTCCAATAGAGCAACTCTTTTAAAGCCACTTGAGAAGCAAACGCATCGTCTTTAATGAGCAATTCCCCCATCACATTACGCAAAAAGGGGCTATCATTATGCCCATAGCTTTTTAGAACGCTTGGGATATAAGAATGATACACGCCCGCGCTCGGATCCGAAAAATTGATTTTATAAACCCCTGCGCATGATTCTTTCCATGCGATGCCTGCCATTTCATAGCCTAAATTTTCTTTAGAGCCGAATTGATAGGCGGCTTTTAAGACTTCTTTTTGCTTAGCGTTAAAATCTTTAAGATTATCGCAATTGGTCATCATGACTTTAGTAACGGGCGATTTGGGTTTGTTTTTAACCCCCTTAGCGGGCTTAGGCTCTGTTTTAGTGGGGCTTTCTTCAGCACTCAAATTCAAACTTAAGAACACGCTTAAGGCTGTACCTAGCCATAAAGCTTTAAAAGGGATATGAATGAGTGGGGCTAAATGTTTCAAAACGCTCACCTTTTGTATTAAGAAATAAATTAAACTAGAAATAAATTCAAGTATAATTCTAGCATGATTTAGCTTATTCTTAAGAGTGATTTTGTTTTTTAGGGAGAATTGAGATTTTGCATTCAGATGAATTGTTAGTAGAAGTTTTAGTTGAAGAATTGCCCGCGCAAGCGTTATTGAATGAATATAAAGAAATGCCTAAAAAACTCCACGCTCTTTTTCAAAAACGCGCTTTAGAAGTGGGAAATATAGAGGTTTTTTACACCCCTAGGCGCTTGTGTTTGTTCATTAAAGACTTTCCTCTTTTAACGCAAGAAACTAAAGAGGAATTTTTTGGCCCTCCCGTTAAAATCGCATGCAACAATCAAGATAAAACGCAAGGCTTGAACGCGTTAGGTTTAGGGTTTTATCAAAAATTAGGACTAAAGGATCACCAGCATTTCCAAACAGCGTTTAAAAACAATAAAGAAGTGCTTTATCACGCTAAAATCCACGCCAAACAGCCTACAAAAGACTTAATCATGCCCATTGTGTTAGAGTTTTTAGAGGGTTTGAATTTCGGGAAGTCTATGCGTTGGGGCAATGTGGAAAAAAGCTTTATCAGACCCATTCATAATATTTGCGTGTTGTTTAATGGGGAAAATTTTAACGATATTGAAGTCAAAGAGTATGGCTTTAAAACCAAACAAGCCACCAAAGCGCACCGACAAGAGGGTTTTGATTTTATTGAAGTGGATAGCCCTAAAGCGTATTTTGAAGTTTTAGAAAAAAACCATGTCATTTTAGACCCTAAAAAGCGCGAAGCTAAAATCTTACAAGAAATTAAAGAGCTAGAAACAAAGCACCACATCATCGTAGAAACAGATAGGGATTTATTAGATGAGGTTGTAGCGATCACGGAATACCCCAGCGCGCTTTTGGGGGAGTTTGACAAGGCGTTTTTAAAATTACCTAGTGAAATCATCACCACTTCCATGAAAGAAAACCAACGCTATTTTGCGGCCTTTAGTCAAAAAAGCCAAGAAAGCCCAACATTACACAACGGCTTTATTGTGGTGAGCAACGCTACCAATAAAGACAAGCAAAAAATCATTTTAGGCAATCAAAAGGTTTTAAAAGCCCGCTTGAGCGATGCGGTTTTCTTTTATGAAAACGATCTCAAAAAGCCTTTAGATAACGCCCCTTTAGAGAGCGTGGTTTTTGTGCAAGGTTTAGGGACTTTAAAAGATAAAATGGAGCGAGAATCAACCATCGCTCAATACTTGACGCAAAAATACCTTTCATCTTTAAACATGCCTTTAGAAAAAGCCCTTGAGTTAATTGGCCGAGCCGTTCAAATCGCTAAAGCGGATTTACTCAGTGAAGTGGTGTATGAATTTAGCGAACTTCAAGGGATCATGGGCTATTACTACGCTTTAAAACAAAATGAAAACGAGTTAGTCGCCTTGAGTGTGAAAGAGCAGTATTTGCCCGCAAGCGAAAACGCTCCTTTGCCCTCTAGCGTTTTTAGTGCGATCGTGGCTTTGAGCTTGAAAATAGACAGCCTGTTTTCTCTTTTTAGCGTGGGTAAAATCCCTAGCGGATCTAAAGATCCTTTTGCTTTAAGGCGCTTGAGTTTTGGGCTATTGAAAATCATCGTGCATTATGGGTTAGAATTTGACTTGAAAGCGGATTTAAAAAATCTCTTTGAAAAAGTGGGCGTTTATCAAAGCTTTGATTTAGAGGTTTTAGAGAAGTTTTTATTGGAGCGCTTTAATAATCTAATAGATTGTAACCCCTCTATTATAAGGAGCGTGTTAAACACCAACGAGCGAGACATCGTTAAAATCATTCAAAAAGTCAAGGCCTTAAAACGCTTTTTAGACGATCCCAAGAACGCTCAAAAAAAAGAGTTGCTTTTTAGCGCTTTCAAACGCCTAGCCAATATCAATAAAGACAGGAACCCTAACGAATCAAGCGAGTTTTCTACCCATCTTTTTAAAGAATCGCAAGAGCATGCCCTTTTTGAAGCGTTCAATGCGATCAAAACGAGCGCTTTTGAGAGTTTGGATAGCAAAATAGAGGCTTATTTTGGTTTGCATGCGCCCTTAGAAGAGTATTTTAAAAGCGTGCTAGTCATGGATAAAGATATAGAAATCCAAAAAAATCGTAAAAATTTCTTGTGGGGCGTGTATCAAAGTTTCTTAGAAATTGGGGATATTAAAGAAATTGCGATTTAATGCTGTCAAACGCAAAGTCCAGCGTTTTTTGGGGGTAACTTTTTTAATAAGCATGTTGAGTGCGGGCATGCTTAGCGCGAAAACCTTTACCCTACAAGAGTTTTTTAAAGAAGTAGAAATTAATTCAATGGAGCTGATCGGCAAAAAAGCCGATTTTAAAAGCCGTTTGAATGAGCAACGCTCCGTGAATGCTTGGGATTTCCCTTTCATTGAGAATGAAACCTCTATGGTGAAAAACTTCCAAGGCATTATAGAAGCACAGCCCAGAACCCTTTTAGTGGTAAGACCCAAGCTCCCATGGGTGAGTTCGCTTTTATCCAAAAGCCTTTCTATCAAAACCATTCAATACGATAAAAGCTATCAATTGAATAAAAATCTCGCTTTTATTGGCGCTAAACGCCTTTATTTGACTTATGTGATGACTAAGGAAAAGTATCAGGTGTATGCGCAACGGGAAGCGAACTTTTATTCGCAGCTCAAAATCGCCAAAGAAAAAGTCAAAGCCGGCAGCATGAGCGAAAAAGATTATATCAACTTCAATAATTCTTATTTGGAATCCAAACTCGCTAAAACCAATGTGGAAACAAAACTCATAGATTTAGAAAAAATGCTAGACACGATGCTAGCGATTGTGGAGCCGGTCAAAGAGGGGGCACATTTTGACACTTATTTAGACCATTTGCATGACGTCAAGGTGATCGGTTTGGATTTTGAATACGTGCGATTAGAGCCTGAAGCTTTAAAGTTCAAATTGGATCGCTCGTTGTATGTGGATATTTTGGATTTGACGGCTAAAGATTATCAGGTGAATGCGAAACTGGCTAATAGAGACGTGTTTAATGCATTTGAATTTGGGATTGGCTCTGAAAGCTATAACTCTTCCACTAATCTTTCCGTGGAAGTGCGTATCCCTTTACCGGTAACGCCTAAAAACATCTATCAAAAGCGTAAATTCTTGGATTTGCAAAGCGGGACGCTCGCGCAAAATGAAGTGATGAAACGAAACATTAGAATCAACGCCAACTCCTACTTAAACCAGCTCAAAACCAAAGAAGCATACATTGAAACCCAAAAAGAAGCCATTGCCAATAAGAAGCGTTTGATGGAAATGGGGCGCATCGCTTATGAAGCCCAAAAAATCGGGCTTTTTGAATACTTGATTTATCAAAATTCTTACATGGACGCCCTCATCACTCTAGCGGAAGCTAAGATTGAATACATTGATATTAGCGCGCTTTTAGAAGAAACTTTAGGGGAGAGCTTGACCAGATTAGGAGTATTGCATTGAAGCGGGCGCTATGGTGGCTTATGTTAATGGGCGTTTTTTCAATGGGTGTTTCTTTAAAAGCCAAAGAGTATCCAGAAATTGTTTTAGAAGAAAAAAACTTGCAACCCATGGGGTTAAAGGTGATTAAATTAGATAAAGAAATTTTTAGTAAAGGGCTTCCTTTTAACGCTTATATTGATTTTGATAGTAAAAGTTCTGTGGTGCAGAGCTTGAGTTTTGATGCGTCTGTGGTCGCGGTTTATAAAAGAGAGGGCGAGCAGGTGAAAGCTGGAGATGCGATCTGTGAAGTGAGCTCTATTGATTTGAGCAATCTGTATTTTGAATTGCAAAACAACCAAAATAAATTAAAAATCGCTAAAGATATTACTAAAAAAGATTTAGAGCTTTATAGGGCGGGGGTGATCCCTAAAAGAGAGTATCAAACGAGCTTTCTAACCAGTGAAGAAATGGGCTTAAAGGTGGAACAATTAGAGAGTGAGTTTAAAAGCTTTGGCGTGGATCCCAAAAACCCTAAAGGGCAGTATGGTTTTAGGATTGTGGCTAGAGATAGCGGTCTTTTAGCGTTAGCGCCTAAAAATGTGGGCGAGAAGATTTTAGCTTTCACTAGTTATGTGCGTATTTCAAAAAGCGATGATTTGATCGCTCAAATTAAATTGCCTGTAGGTGTTTCTAAAACTATTAAAAGGGATTCGCCGGTCTATAATGAAGAGGGGGAAAAAATCGGGAAGATCCAAAGCGTTTCGGTGGTGTTAGACAAAGGCTCTAACACGATTTTAGCCACCGCTTTATTAGATGAGGGCAATTACCATGTGGGGGAAATGGTAGAAATGTATATTCAAGGCTCTCAACCCAAAGACTCCGTTTTAATCCCTTCAAACGCTTTAATCAGAAACGGGAAAGATTACTTAGTGTTTGTGAGAACGCCTAAAGGTTTTAAGCCTGTGGTGGTTCAAGTTTTAGAAGAGCGCAGCAAGATTTTTATCGTGAACGCTCAAAATTTACACCCCAATGACAGCGTGGCAGTGGGGTCATTGATAGGGTTAAAAGGCATGATCAACAATTTAGGGGAGGAATAATGCTCGCTTCCATTATTGAATTTTCCTTACGCCAGAGAGTGATTGTGATTGTTGGCGCGATTCTTATTTTGTTTTTTGGGACTTATAGTTTTATCCACACTCCAGTGGATGCTTTCCCGGATATTTCGCCCACTCAAGTTAAAATCATTTTAAAACTCCCCGGCTCTAGCCCTGAAGAAATGGAAAATAATATCGTGCGCCCTTTAGAATTAGAGCTTTTGGGTTTAAAAGGGCAAAAATCTTTAAGAAGTGTTTCAAAATATTCTATTTCAGACATTACGATAGATTTTGATGACAGCGTGGATATTTATTTAGCGAGAAACATTGTTAATGAGCGCTTGAGCAGCGTGATGAAAGATTTACCCGTGGGGGTTGAGGGGGGCATGGCGCCCATTGTTACGCCGCTATCAGACATCTTTATGTTCACCATTGATGGCAATATCACCGAGATAGAAAAACGACAGCTTTTAGACTTTGTGATCCGCCCGCAATTAAGAATGATTAGCGGCGTGGCGGATGTCAATTCCATTGGAGGCTTTAGCAGGGCGTTTGTGATCGTGCCGGATTTTAATGACATGGCAAGGCTTGGGGTGAGTATTTCTGATTTAGAATCGGCTGTGAGAGTGAATTTAAGAAACAGCGGAGCGGGGCGCGTGGATAGAGATGGCGAAACCTTTTTAGTCAAAATCCAAACCGCTTCTTTGAGTTTAGAAGACATTGGCAAAATCACCGTTTCCACGAATTTAGGGCATTTGCACATTAAGGATTTTGCGAAAGTCATCAGCCAGTCTCGCACCCGTTTGGGGTTTGTTACTAAAGATGGCGTGGGCGAGACCACAGAGGGCTTAGTGCTTTCTTTAAAAGACGCTAACACCAAAGAAATCATCACTCAAGTGTATCAAAAACTAGAAGAATTAAAACCCTTTTTACCGAATGGCGTGTCCATTAATGTTTTTTATGATCGCTCAGAATTCACGCAAAAAGCCATTGCCACCGTTTCTAAAACGCTCATTGAAGCCGTTGTTTTAATCATCATCACGCTCTTTTTATTTTTAGGGAATTTGAGGGCGAGCGTGGCTGTGGGGGTGATTTTACCCTTAAGCTTGTCCGTGGCGTTTATTTTTATCAAGCTCAATAATTTGACTTTAAATTTGATGAGTTTGGGGGGGTTGATTATCGCTATAGGCATGCTCATTGACTCATCCGTGGTGGTGGTGGAAAACGCTTTTGAAAAATTAAGCGCTAACACTAAAACCACTAAACTCCATGCGATCTATCGCTCTTGTAAAGAAATCGCCGTTTCAGTGGTGAGCGGGGTGGTGATCATTATTGTGTTTTTTGTGCCGATTCTAACCTTACAGGGGTTAGAAGGCAAGATGTTTAGGCCTTTAGCGCAAAGCATTGTGTATGCGCTTTTAGGCACTTTAGTTTTATCCATCACTATCATTCCTGTAGTCAGCTCTCTTGTCTTAAAAGCCACGCCCCATAGTGAAACCTTTTTAACGAGGTTTTTAAACAGAATCTACGCCCCTTTATTGGAATTTTTTGTGCATAACCCTAAAAAAGTGATTTTAGGAGCGTTTGTTTTTTTAATCGCAAGCCTTTCTTTATTCCCTTTTGTGGGGAAGAATTTCATGCCCGCTTTAGATGAGGGCGATGTGGTTTTGAGCGTGGAAACCACCCCTTCTATTTCTTTAGATCAATCTAAAGATCTCATGTTAAACATTGAGAGCGCGATTAAAAAGCATGTCAAGGAAGTTAAAAGCATTGTCGCGCGCACAGGGAGCGATGAATTGGGGCTGGATTTAGGGGGCTTGAATCAAACCGATACTTTTATTTCTTTCATCCCTAAAAAAGAATGGAGCGTTAAAACTAAAGATGAATTATTAGAAAAAATCATGGATTCTTTAAAAGACTTTAAGGGGATTAACTTTTCTTTCACCCAACCCATTGAAATGAGGATTTCTGAAATGCTTACAGGGGTTAGAGGGGATTTAGCGGTTAAGATTTTTGGAGATGATATTAGCGAATTGAATAAATTGAGTTTTCAAATCGCGCAAGCTCTAAAAGGGATTAAAGGATCCAGTGAAGTTTTAACCACGCTCAATGAGGGCGTGAATTATTTGTATGTAACCCCTAACAAAGAAGCGATGGCGGATGTGGGGATCACTAGCAATGAATTTTCCAAGTTTTTAAAATCCGCTTTAGAGGGCTTGGTTGTGGATGTGATCCCTACAGGGATTTCACGCACGCCGGTGATGATCCGCCAAGAGAGCGATTTTGCAAGCTCTATCACTAAAATCAAAAGTTTAGCCTTGACTTCAAAATATGGCGTTTTAGTGCCTATCACTTCTATCGCTAAAATTGAAGAAGTGGATGGCCCTGTTTCTATCGTGCGTGAAAATTCAATGCGCATGAGCGTGGTTCGCAGTAATGTGGTGGGGCGCGATTTGAACTCTTTTGTAGAAGAGGCTAAAAAAGTGATCGCTCAAAACATCAAACTCCCTCCAAGCTACTATATCACTTATGGGGGGCAGTTTGAAAACCAGCAACGGGCCAACAAAAGGCTTTCCACCGTTATCCCTTTAAGCATCTTAGCGATTTTTTTCATTCTTTTTTTCACTTTTAAAAGCATTCCTTTAGCCTTGCTCATTCTTTTGAATATCCCTTTTGCGGTTACCGGAGGCCTTATTGCGTTGTTTGTGGTCGGGGAGTATATTTCCGTGCCAGCGAGCGTGGGCTTTATCGCTCTTTTTGGGATTGCGGTTTTAAATGGCGTGGTGATGATAGGTTATTTTAAAGAGCTTCTCTTGCAAGGAAAAAGCGTAGAAGAATGCGTTTTATTGGGCGCTAAAAGGCGTTTGAGGCCGGTTTTAATGACCGCTTGCATTGCCGGTTTGGGTTTGATACCTTTATTATTTTCTCATAGCGTGGGATCCGAAGTCCAAAAACCTTTAGCGATCGTGGTACTTGGAGGCTTAGTTACCTCAAGCGCTCTAACCTTACTCTTACTGCCGCCCATGTTCATGCTCATCGCTAAAAAGATTAAAATCGTTTGAATTGAAGGATTTCGCATGCTGGCTTTAGAAATTTATATTGATATTTGCTTGAAAGACGCTTTAATAGATTATCTGTTTGAAAAAGGCTTTGATGATTTTTTTTATGTGGAATGCTATAAATACGCCGCTTCTTCGCTGCTTTTAAGCCAAAAAGAGCAGGTGAGCGGGCGTAAAGACTACGCTAAATTCAAGCTTTTTTTAAGCGAGGAAGTCGCTTTACCTCTAGCCCAAGCGTTAAAAAACCAGTTCGCTTCTAAAGAAATGAAATTGTTTTATTCTCAAACGCATGGGTTGTAAAACGCATGGCGTTTTTCATTAAATGCCAATAACTAAAATTTTTAACTTTTTTAAAAAATGGGGTTTTAGTTACCTTGTTTTTGAAACTCATTCTCTTAAGGGGATAGGGGGGTATTTTGCGCTTAACTCTCCCCCATTAACCCCCAACTAAATCCCCCTAACCCAAGAAGACCGCTTTTTATAAGCTATCGCTTGATTAAAATCAAGCTCTTTAATATTTTTGAGTTTTTTAGTTTTGATTGTGAAAAATCAAGTATAATACCAACCATTAAATGGTGCTAGGAGTTTGTAATGATGATTATTCTTAAAAATCCGCTTTCTCTCTCTCTCTCTCTCTCTCTTTCTAGTCAGCCGTTTTATCTTTTCACCCCCATATAAACCCATACCCATATAAACCCTATCCATATTTTATTTTAGGGATTTTTGCGTCTTGTTTGGATTTTAGATTTTAATTATAAAGGATTGATGATGATTTTACGCGCACAGACAAATTTTTGAAGTTTTTAGAACAGGTTTTAGAAGTTTTAAAAGAAGTAGAGATTGATAAAATAGAATGTTCCACGCTTTTAGCAAGCATTCAAAAACAACAGCTTGTGATACCCGTTGTGGGGAATTTTAGTGCAGGGAAAAGCACGCTATTGAACCGCTTTTTAGAGAAGAGCGTTTTGCCTACCGCTATCACGCCAGAGACTTCTTTAGCCACAGAGTTGCACTATAGCGCTAATGAACGCATAGAGGCTTTTTCAAATAAGATGAAAAAGCAGAAAGTTTTGAACTGAATGAGCAAAGTTTTGAGATTATTAAAGAGAATGCACCTAAGTATTCCTACCTTAAGGTTTATTTGAATAATGAAGCTTTGAAAAACAGCGCTCCTTTAGTGTTTGTGGATATGCCAGGGTTTGATAGCCCTATTTCAAGCCACACCCATGCCATTTTGGAATATTTAGAAAGAGGCGTGCATTTTGTCATTCTCACAAGCGTCGAAGAGGGCAGTCTCACTAAACGCATGGTTAGGGAATTAAAAAACCTTTTAGAGTTTGACAAAGGCCTTAGCTTTATTTTGAGCAAAACGAATTTAAGAACGCCTTCGCAAGTGGAAGAGATTTCTCACTATATTGAAGAGCAACTTCAGGATCACCTTGATTTGACAACGCGCCTCATCCATTCCAATAAAGACAATAACGCTCTTTTAGAGGTGGCGGATAAAATAGACGCTGAAAAGCTTTTTAGCGCTTTGTATTTGAAACGATTGAAGTTTTTAAATTCCCAGTTACAAAACAGCCTAAAAAGCGTGATGGAAAGCTTTGATTACTCTAAAGAAAAGGCTTTAGAAAAGATCAAGGCTTTGGATTTGGGCGTTAAAGACATTGAAAAAACCTATGAAAAATTAAGGGCTAATTTAGAAGAAGAATATTCTAGCGTGGCTGTAAATTCTGTGGTTAAAAAAGTCATAGAAGAGATCAGGGAGCAAAAATCCTATTTAGCCTCTTTAATCAACAAGCCTAACGAGTTCAATAGCGAAATAGAAAGCATCATGCAACAAAGCTTGATCAAAAACGCTAAATTAGAGATTGAAGAGATCAACCTTTCTTCTTCAAAAGATTTTTGCGTGGAATTTGCAAGCTTGAACAACACGCAGCTTTCTAGCGGCTTTTCTGTAAATGTAGAGCATGGCCTTGAATTAGGGATCAACGCCTTAAGCGTGATTTTAGCCAAGCACCCGGTTACAAGACCCTTCGCGCTGATCTTGCAAGGGCTAAAACCTCTTTTAAAAGATTTACTGACATTACTGCCTAATATCATCGCTTCATTCTTTAGAAACGAGGAAAAAGAGCGGGCGAAATTAGAAAATCTGATTGAAGTCAAAGTGATACCAGAGGTTCAATACAAGCTTAAAAAAGTTTTACCGGGCTTGTTTAATGAATGCTTGGAAAATTCCCTAAAAGGTTTAAAAGATCGGTGCGAACTGGAAATCACGCATAAAAAACAAGAAATCGCGCTCGCTCAAAAGGAAAAAGAAAAACACCTAAACGATTTAGAAAATCAAAAACAAATCTTAGAAAACAAGATCAACGCTTTAAGCGATCTAGAACAACAATATTTAAAGGATTAATAATGAACGCGCAAGAACTCATTAAAAAAAGCGCTTTAATTGAAAAAGCGCTAAAAGAACAAGGCTTACAAGAAAAAGCGAAGCCTTTTATGAGCGAAAACTCTGTGATTAAAACCGAAGAGTTAGAGAAAACGCTAAAAGAAATGCAGGCTGAAGATAGGGATCTTAAAGTCGGTATCATCGGGTGCGTGAAAGCGGGTAAAAGCTCGCTCTTAAACGCTTTGATTTTTGAGGGTGTAGAAGTTTTACCCAAAGCGGCAACGCCCATGACGGCTAGCCTTACCACTTTAAAATACGCCAATACCCTGAGCGCTGAAGTGGAGTTTTATAGTCCAAAGGATATTGCAGAGCTTGAAAACGAACATGAAAGGTATGTAAGGGAGTTTAACAGGATTGTTGAAGAAGAAGTCAAAAAGCAAAAAGAAAAACAGAGCTTGGCAAATAGGGCTAAAGAGGGATTTAGGAATGCTGGCAACAAAATGTTTGGCAGAAATAAAAACACTGAAGCAGCGCCCAAAGAGAGGGTTTTAAGCGATGAAGAAATAGTAAAAAGGGCTGAAAGGATCGCTAAAAACGAGTTAGAAAAGGATACAAGACTCGTTTCATCACACGATCAATACAAAAAAATGAAAAAAAGCGGATCGCTCAACACGAAAAACTTAGATCCGCGTATTCAAGCCAACAGCTTACAAGAGCTGAATCAAAAGTTGCTCCAATTCGTGGGCACGGACGGGAAGTATATGCCCTACACTAAAGCGGTGCGAATTTCTTTGAATAACCCCAACCTTAAAGATTTGGAAGTGATTGATACCCCGGGCGTGAATGATCCCATCGCTTCCAGAGAAGAGCGCACCAAAGCCTTATTGAAAGATTGCGATGTGGTGTTTATCGTAAGCCCTTCTGGTCAGTTTTTAACGGATAGCGATATGAGTTTGTTTGACAGGGTTTCTCATAAAGAAGGCCTTCAAGAAATTTATTTTGTGGCAAGCCAAGCCGACAGCACTGTTGGCTCTATGGGTGAAGTGGAAAAATCCAACCAATACCTCCCTACAGCCTTTGAAAACGCGCAAAAATCCCTTTCATCTCAATTAAATAATATCATGGGAGCGTTGATTCAAACCTACCCTAACCAACGAGAGGTTTTTGAAAAAGCAATCAAAAATGGCGTCATTTTGGCTTCAGGGAATTGCTTTAGCATGCATAAAGATTTCAACAACCAAGCTTCTTGGGAAAGAAGCCAAAAAACAGAAGAGTATCACAATGCCTTACGGAATTTAAGAGATTCTTATCCTGACGCTTTTAGTAGCGATGATAAGTCTAAAGAAAGCTTATTGTTTTTAAGCAATATGAGCGCGATTGAAGAGCGTTTAAAAAAAGCCGCCAAAGAGAAAGAAAAAACCATGTCTCAAAAATTGCAAAATTACGCAGAGAGCCAAGCAAACAATCTCCATAAATTCATAACGCAGTTGTTGCAAGACCTAGAGGAAGAAAAAAAAGAGGGTTAAAAACGCTGACATTAGCGCTATCAAAGAGCAAATAAAGGCTTATGAAAACCTCTCTGGTAACATTGAAATGAAGTTTAGGGAAGCGTATGAAGAATTTATCTTGCATTTCATCAACAAGATTAGAGTTGGATTGGAAGAAACATTGAAGAAAGCTATCCAAACGGCTAGGGCGAGCACTAGAAAGGAAGAGGAAGAAGTAACAGAGTATTACACTGAAAGAGTGGAGCAAGGCGGTTTGGGAGGTTGGGCAAGATGGTTTGGTAGCGTTTTTGGTGAAAAAGATTGGGGTTATGAGGAAGTAGAACGCACAAGAGCAGTGATTAAAGCCGGAGCGGTGCTTGATTATTTGACAGAGATGCATGAAAGCTGCGAAGGAGCTTTGAATGACAGCGTTAAATCTTTTAAAGTCGTTTTTAAAAAAGAACTCTACGCTAAAGTCTTTTCTCAATTGCACGAAATCATCTCTGATGATTTGATTGATGAGGTGGATTTCAAAAAAAGCGTGAAAGCTGTTTTGGATTCCATTGAATTTGAAGAGTTTGATTATGCCGATAAGCTTCCTGGCGAGATAGGGGGGAAAACGGGCTTTTTAAAAAGGCGATGAAGCTAATGCTTTCATACAAAGCGTGGAAAATCATGTGAGAGGTTTTGAAGCTGAGGCTAAAAAAGATGTGAAAGGCTATATCCAAGGTTTAAGAGAGGATCTAGAAGAACAAGATTTTGCTAATGGGGTGCTTTCAAAACTCCAAAAAGACATGCAAGACTTGCACAATCAAGCGCAAAACAAAGAGCAATCCATCGCTCAATTAGACGCAAAAATCAACGCTTTAAAGGGGATCCAATGAGCATTAATTTTTTTAATGGTATTTTTAATAACAATAGCAAGGCTGAAAACCACCACAATACAGAGCTGGTGAGCTTAAAAGAACGCTACGATTTAATCGCTCGTATTTTAAACGCCAAAACAAGCAATGAAGGGCTAGAAGAATACCAGAGCATTTTAGACAACGAGTTTTTAGAGTTCGCTAGCGGCGTGGATTCGCTCAAAGAAAAGGAAATAGCGTTACTGACGCTCCAAGAAATCCAAAAAGAATTGCAATTGGTGGCGAGCTACCCTAGTTTGTTCCAAAAAACCATCGTTGCGGTGGGGGGAGGGTTTAGCGCGGGCAAATCCACTTTTTTAAACAACTTGTTGGGCTTGAAATTAAAACTCCCCGAAGACATGAATCCCACTACAGCTATCCCCACTTATTGCTTAAAGGGTAAAAGAGAAGTTTTAATGGGGTTTTCTCAAAATGGAGGCATGGTGGAATTACCCCATCTCGCTTTTGATCATCAGTTTTTAAAATCCCTTGGCTTTAATTTGAAAGAAATCATGCCTTTCATGCTTTTGAGCACTCCTAGCGCGCCTTTTGAATTTTTATGCTTCATAGACACGCCTGGTTTTAACCCTGCCAATCAAGGCTATACGGGTGGGGACAAAGAAGCCTCTAAAGAATCCCTAAAGCATGCTAAACACATTTTATGGCTTATTAGTTGCGAGCGTGGGGGTATTGAAAGCGGTGATTTAGAGTTTTTGCAAGAATTATACGAAGAAGAGGGCAAGCAGGTTTTTATCGTATTGAGTAGGGCTGATAGGCGTGCAAAAAGCCAATTAGAAGAAGTCGCTAAGAAAATTAGAGAGACTTTAAAAGATCATGGCATTGAATTTTTAGGGATTTGCACTTACAGCGCTACAAGGTATCAAGAATATAAAGAGTTCAGCGAAAAAAGCCCTGTTTTTGACTCGCTTGAGGAATTTCTAATGAAGTTAAATCAAAGGAGCGAGAAACAAAACGAAATTTTAGGATATTTATACGAGGTGCATTCCATGTATGAAAGGGCTATTAAGCAAGACGCTAGCCGATTCAAACACTACCAAAAGGCTTTGCATTCTGTCAAACTGGATTTGATGCAAAATGGCTTTGATGATTTCAGCGATAAAATTTTTAGAAGAATTGAGATTTTAGAAAAAGAATTTGCCGAGCAAGAGCAATCTAAAGAAGAGGATTTAACGCGATTGAATGAAGTGATTGGCTTGTTTAAAGGAAGCATTGATAAAGTCTTTGATCGCGTGAGCGCTTTCACTTGGGAAAAATACAAAGCAGAAAACGACGACGAAGAGGACGATGAAGCAAACTACAGAGAGTTTGAAGAAATCAAAAAAATGGCGCTGTATTTTAGGGATCGCAGTTTGTTTTACTTGGATTGGTATGATTTGAGTCAAGAAGAAATCCAACAATGTAGAGATTGGATAGATTATGATAATAAACTGCTACAATTAGACTATTCTTTAGCAAATTTGTCAATACTTAAAGATTTAAGAAACAAATGAGGAAGTTTATCAAAAGTTTTTAAACGATGAGAAGCTTCAAAACGATTTGCGAGAGTGGAGGCGATCAAAAAATCAACAAAATAACAATAAAGCTTTCAATACGAATGATACGAATTTATTTGAAACTTTTAGGCAGTTATTGCTGAGCAGTTGGAAATAGATGTATCACAAGTTACGCCAGAAGCGAAATTTGTGAAGGATTTGGGTGCGGACTCTTTAGATGTCGTGGAATTAGTCATGGCGTTAGAAGAAAGGTTTGGCATTGAGATTTCTGATGAGCAAGCGGAAAAAATCGTCAATGTGGGCGATGCAATGAGATATATTGAGAAACAACTAATTTAACGCTTTTTAATTTTAAAATATTATTTAATATTTATATGTTTTAATCAAAGACAGCGTTTTGAATGTAAGGGCTATTTTAAACTTATTATTGTAAAATGGTGAGTTTTACAATCAATGAGATTAGGAATTTAATGGAAATTGCAGTATTTGGTGGCGGGGCGTGGGGGAGGGCTTTAGCCTTTGCTTTTGGAGAAAAGAATGAAGTCAAAATCATTTCAAGGCGCGATCTAAACGAGCCGTTAAAAAAGCTCAATGACGCTTTGATTTCTAAAGGTTCTGCCCCCATAGAGCAAGTGGATTTACAAAGAGGCTTAAAAGCAGCGCTCTATGTCATCGCTATTAGCGTGCAGCATTTAAGGGAATGGTTTCAAAACGCTTCTTTACCCAAAAACGCTAATGTTTTAATCGCTTCTAAAGGGATAGAGGTTTTAAACAGGGCGTTTGTGAGCGAGATCGCAAAGGATTTTATCGATCCTGATTCTTTGTGTTTTTTAGCGGGTCCGAGTTTTGCAGCTGAAATCATTCAAGGCCTGCCTTGCGCGTTAGTCATTCATTCTAATAATCAGGCTTTAGCGCTAGAATTTGCCAATAAAACCCCCTCTTTTATCAGAGCCTACGCCCAACAAGACATCATAGGGGGTGAAATCGCTGGCGCGTATAAAAATGTGATAGCCATTGCTGGGGGGGTTTGTGATGGTTTGAAATTAGGCAATAGCGCTAAAGCGAGTTTA
The DNA here is from genome assembly GCF_014496965.1 of Helicobacter pylori. Classification (GTDB taxonomy): domain Bacteria; phylum Campylobacterota; class Campylobacteria; order Campylobacterales; family Helicobacteraceae; genus Helicobacter; species Helicobacter pylori_CZ. The sequence goes on from NZ_JACTCR010000014.1 coordinate 27,327, forward strand.
TTATCTAGGGGTTTAGTGGAAATGCAACGCTTTGGGGCGTTCTTTGGGGGCAAGACAGAGACTTTTTTAGGGCTTTCTGGGGCTGGGGATTTGTTTTTAACCGCTAATTCTATTTTATCTAGGAATTATCGTGTGGGTTTGGGGCTAGCCCAAAACAAGCCTTTAGAGGTGGTTTTAGAAGAATTGGGCGAAGTGGCTGAAGGGGTGAAAACGACCAACGCCATTGTGGAAATCGCTAGAAAATACGGCATTTATACGCCCATTGCGAGCGAATTAGCCTTGCTTTTAAAGGGTAAGAGTGTGCTAGAGAGCATGAACGATTTGATCAGACGCACTTAAAAGGAAAGAGAGCATGCAAGATTTTTCAAGTTTATTATTAAAATTACAAGAGTATTGGAAAGATCAAGGCTGTTTGGTGATCCAGCCTTATGATATTCCTGCAGGAGCCGGGACATTCCACCCCGCCACGCTTTTAAGGAGTTTGGATAAAAAGCCGTGGAATGTGGCGTATGTCGCGCCCTCTAGAAGGCCTACTGATGGGCGCTATGGGGAAAACCCTAACCGCTTGGGGAGTTATTACCAATTCCAAGTGGTTATCAAGCCAAGCCCTTCTAATATCCAAGAACTCTATTTAAAAAGCTTGGAAGTGTTAGGGATAAACCTTAGTGAGCATGACATACGATTTGTAGAAGACAATTGGGAGAGTCCGACTTTAGGGGCATGGGGGCTTGGCTGGGAAGTGTGGCTTGATGGCATGGAGGTTACGCAATTCACTTATTTCCAGCAAGTGGGGGGCATTCCTTGTAACCCTATCCCTGTGGAAATCACTTACGGCTTGGAAAGATTAGCGATGTATGTCCAAAAAGTGGAAAATATCCTAGAGATTGAATGGGCTAAAAAGGATAATGAAAGCGTTCGTTACGCGCAAGTGCATTTGGAAAGCGAATACGAATTCAGCAAGTATCATTTTGAAGTAGCGAGCGTGAAAAGGCTGTTAGAAATGTTTAAAAACGCCCAAGCCGAAGCCTTGCATTGCTTAGAAAACAAGCTACCCTTACCGGCTTATGATTTGGTGATGCTATGCTCGCATTTTTTCAATATTTTAGACGCCAGAAAAGCGATTTCAGTGGCTGAAAGGCAAAATTATATTTTACAGATTAGGGATTTAGCCAAAGGGTGCGCCGTTCTTTATAAAGAGCAAGAAGAAGAAAGAGAAGAGCGCCTAAAAAACGCTTTAACAAAGGCTTAAAATGGCGTTAGTTAGGGAAGTGTTGGAAGTTTTGAACCGCCTTTCGCCTTTTGAACTCCAAGAATCGTGGGATAATAGCGGGTTGAATGTGGGGAGCAAAAACCATGAGTTTAGCCACATTATCGCATGCTTAGAAATCACGCTTCAAATCGCTCTAAACGCGCCACAAAACGCCCTAATCATCACGCACCACCCTTTAATTTTCAAGCCCTTAAAAACGCTAAATGTTGAGGCTTATCCGGGGAATATTTTAAAAATCCTAATCCAAAAAAACATTTCAGTCATCAGCATGCACACGAATTTTGACAAAACGCATTTAAACAAGCATTTCGCGTGCACGCTTTTAGGGTTTGATGGCTTGATGGAAAAAGGCCTTATGTTAGTGAAAGAAAACGCCAATATAGAATTTGATGCGCTGTTAGAAAGGATTAAATCTTCTTTAGGGGTGGGACAATTAGCGTGTGTCAAAAGTTCTCCAATCATTAAAGATTTAGCGTTTGTGTGCGGATCGGGGGCGTCCATGTTTTCTTTTTTAAAAGCGCAAAGCTGCTTGGTTACAGGCGATGTGAAATACCATGACGCTATGATCGCTCAATCTTTAGGGATAAGCTTGATTGACGCCACGCATTATTATAGCGAAAGGGGTTTTGTGCTCATTATGGCTGAAATTTTGCATTCTTTTGATTATTTGGTTACAATAGAGAATTTTAAAAACCCCTTGCAAATCATTTAAAGGAAAGCGATGAACACCCACCTCAAACAATTGATTGAAATTTCGCATTTGGATAAAGAAATTGACTCTTTAGAGCCGTTGATCAGAGAAAAACGGAAAGACTTGGATAAGGCTTTGAATGATAAAGAAGCTAAAAATAAAGCGATTTTGAATTTGGAAGAAGAAAAATTAGCCCTAAAATTACAGGTTTCTAAAAACGAGCAAACCCTACAAGACACGAACGCTAAAATCGCCAGTATCCAAAAGAAAATGAGCGAGATCAAATCCGAAAGGGAATTGCGCTCTTTAAACATTGAAGAAGATATTGCTAAAGAACGATCCAATCAAGCCAACAGGGAAATTGAAAACCTGCAAAATGAAATCAAGCACAAAAGCGAAAAACAAGAAGTTTTGAAAAAGGAAATGCTAGAGCTTGAAAAATTAGCGTTGGAATTGGAAAACTTAGTGGAAAACGAAGTCAAAAACATCAAAGAAACCCAACAGATCATCTTTAAAAAGAAAGAAGAACTCGTGGAAAAAACCGAGCCTAAAATCTATAGCTTTTATGAAAGGATTAGAAGATGGGCGAAAAACACGAGCATCGTAACGATCAAAAAACAGGCTTGTGGGGGTTGTTTTATTCGGTTGAACGATAAGATTTATACCGAAGTGCTAACGAGTGGGGACATGATCACTTGCCCGTATTGCGGGCGTATTTTATACGCTGAGGGCGCACATGAAAGTAACGCTCAACCTCCAAAAGAAAGCCAACCAAAAGAAAGCCAAGAAGAAAGCCAAGAATCCGTTTGATTGTTTAAGTTTTTCTACCTTTTATGTTTGACTTTGGGGCATCTTTTTTGTGCACCTTTCATCTTGCTTTTGAGTTTTAAAGAAAAATACCGCCATTCTTTAAAGGCTCGTTTTTTTCTCAAAGACAATCTTTTAAAAAGCGAGCCGGTTTTTTGGTTCCATGCATGCTCTTATGGGGAGGTCAAATCTTTAGAGCCGATCATTCACGCTTTAAAAGAGCCGATTTTAATCAGCGTTACCACGAATACCGGCTTTGAATTAGCCGCTCAAACTTACCAGCATTCTCAACACATAGAAGTGCGTTACTTGCCTTTTGAAACCCTATTATTCGCATGGGAAAAAAACTTAAAACGCTTGAAAATGTTGGTGGTTACAGAAGCGGAATTGTGGTTTAATGTGTTTGATACGGCTCAAAAATTAGGGGCAAAAACCATGCTCATTAACGCTAGGATCAGCGTTCGCTCTTACCCCAAGTACCAGCGTTTTTCTTTCTTTTATGCGATTTTATTCAAACGCATTGATTTGATTTTAGCGCAAAGCAAGGATGATCAAAAGCGCTTGTTGAATCTAGGGGCTAAAAAAGTGGTGGATTTTTTGAATATCAAGCGTTTTTCAAAGCCTGTGATCACTTCGTTTTACCCTAAAAACCCAAACGCTTTAAATATTGTTTTAGCCAGCACGCATGAGGGCGAAGAGGAATTAGGGTTAAAAGCGTTTTTAGAATTGAAAAAGACTTTTAAAAACGCAAGACTGATTGTTGTGCCGCGCCACCCGGAGCGTTTTAAAAGCGTGCAAAATTTGTTGCAAGATATTTTAAAAACGACTCGTTTTAGTTTGGAGTGTTTTTCTTCAAAGGGTTTTGTGGAATGCGATATTTTGTTAGTGGATAGCTTGGGGGAATTGAATAACTTCTATGCGATCGCAGACATTGTCATTTTAGGGGGTTCGTTTGTCAAAATGGGGGGGCATAACCCTTTAGAGCCGGCGTTTTTCAATACGCGCTTGATCACAGGGGAGTATCTTTTCAACCAGGTGGCGTTGTTTGAATTAGTCAAGCCTTATAAAATCGTTCCAAAAGAGGATCTATTAGGCACTCTTTTAGATTACAAAAATTTAGGCGTGGCGCGTTTTTTAGAAAACGGGCATGATTTAAACGAATTGCTCGCTTTCATTAAACATTAAAAAGGATAAACATGGAAAAAGCTTATAAAATATTGAGCGTTCAAGAAAACGTTTCGCATAAAAAAGCCAAAGCTTTGATTGATTTGGGGTTAGTGAGTATAGGGGGGAAGAAATTGATGGTCGCCAGAAAAGAACTCCCCAAAAACACGCGCTTTAGCGTCCAAAAAATTGAAAAACCCAGCGTGATTTTTGAAGATGAAAACACTCTAGCCCTTTTTAAACCCCCTTTTATAGAGAGCTATGATCTAGCCTCTTTTTTCAAAGGTTGGGCGCTGTTGCACCGCTTGGATAAAGAAACAAGCGGGGTGATTTTATTGGTGAAAGAAAATTCAGAATTCCACTTAAAAGCTAAAAAGGCTTTTAAAGACAGGGCGGTTAAAAAAGAGTATTTAGCGATCGTTCAAGGGATTGTAGAAGAAGAGCGAGAAATCAACGCCCCCATTCTTACCATTAAAACCACTAAAGCTTTCAGCAAAATTTCTAAAAAAGGGCAAGAAGCGGTTACGATCATCACGCCCTTAAAAATCATCAACAAAAAAACCCTTTTAAAAGTGGGGATCAAAACCGGAAGAACCCACCAGATCAGAGTCCATTTAAAGCATATCAACCACCCCATTATAGGCGATACGCTTTATAACAATGAGCCAAGTTCCGCCAAACGCTTGATGCTCCATGCACATAAAATCGTGCTGTTAGGGTATGAATTTGAAGCGATCGCTCCTAAAGAATTTGAAATTTAAGGATGAGCATGAACGCTTGGAATACGATTTATGATCAATTTAACCCTATCGCTTTTAGTCTTGGCGGTATTGAAGTGCATTGGTATGGTTTGGCGTATGCGTGCGCGATTGTTATCGCATTTTACATGGCGTTACGAATGATTCAAAAAGACCCCAAACGATTCCCCATTGAAAGGAAGGAATTTGAGAGTTATTTTTTATGGGCGGAGCTTGGCATTGTGCTAGGGGCAAGGATAGGATACATTCTCATTTATGAGCCTAACTCTGGCTATTATTTGACGCATTTTTGGCAAATCTTTAACCCTTTTGATAGCCATGGGAATTTTGTAGGCATTCGTGGGATGAGCTATCATGGGGGGTTGGTGGGGTTTTTGATCGCTTCGTATCTTTATAGCCGTAAGGATTTGAAAAAGCTTTTGATTTATTTGGATTTGATTGCGATCAGCCTGCCTTTAGGGTATGTTTTTGGGAGGATTGGGAATTTTTTAAACCAGGAGCTTTTTGGGAGGGTTGTCCCCAAAGACAGCCATTTAGGGCAAATCATTGGCATCATGGTGGATAATCAATTGCGTTATCCCAGCCAATTGATTGAAGCGTTTTTAGAGGGGGTTATCGTGTTTTTAATGGTAATGTGGGCTAAAAAACACACCAAAACGCATGGGTTGCTGATTGTGGTTTATGGCTTGGGGTATTCCTTGATGCGCTTTATTGCGGAATTTTACAGAGAGCCGGATAGCCAAATGGGGGTTTATTTTTTAAATTTGAGCATGGGGCAGATTTTAAGCTTACTTATGGTAATTGTTTCGTTAGGGATTTTATTGTATGCTATAAGAAATTCTAAAAAAATAAAGGAAAATCAATGAAATTTTTGGATCACGAAAAAAGAAGACAATTACTGAACGAGCGCCATTCTTGCAAGATGTTTGATAGCCATTATGAGTTTTCTAGTGAAGAATTAGAAGAAATCGCTGAAATCGCCAGACTATCGCCAAGCTCTTACAACACGCAGCCATGGCATTTTGTGATGGTTACTAATAAGGATTTAAAAAAACAAATTGCAGTGCACAGCTATTTTAATGAAGAAATGATTAAAAGTGCTTCAGCGTTAATGGTGGTATGTTCTTTAAAACCCAGCGAGTTGTTACCACACGGCCATTACATGCAAAACCTCTATCCGGAGTCTTATAAGGTTAGAGTGATTCCCTCTTTTGCTCAAATGCTTGGCGTGAGATTCAACCATAGCATGCAAAGATTAGAAAGCTATATTTTAGAGCAATGCTATATCGCTGTGGGGCAAATTTGCATGGGCGTGAGCTTAATGGGATTGGATAGTTGCATTATTGGAGGCTTTGATCCTTTAAAAGTGGGCGAGATTTTAGAACAGCGTATCAATAAGCCTAAAATCGCATGCTTGATCGCTTTGGGCAAGAGGGTGGCAGAAGCGAGCCAAAAATCAAGAAAATCAAAAGTTGATGCGATTACTTGGTTGTGATTAAACGAAATCAAAAACTTTTTAACTATAATCAAAACTAAATTAAAGTTTAAGGAGTGGCATTTTGTTTAAAAGAATGGTTTTAATCGCTCTTTTAGGGGTGTTTTCAAGCGTTTCATTAAGCGCTAAGAGTCTTTTAAGAGATGATGGGATTTTAGTCTCTGATTTAAAGGGCATGAAATCAGAACTATCTGATGCTCCTGCTTGGGTTTTTGAAGACCCTAAAGTCCCCTACGAAGAAATGGGCGTGGCGTATATCCCTGTTAATAATAAATATTTAGGGATTGAGCAAGCGACTTTAAACGCTAAATTGAGCTTGATCGTGGTTTTTCATGAAATCATGTTGAAGTATAAAAAACGCTTCATGGAGCAATTCCATGAGTCTGAGCAAACGGCTACGAATATCAGCTACGCTATCTATAATTACCTAGCGACTAAGATCCGGGTATCTGACACTTACACGAATTTAAAATCTGAGGTGGCTGTGGTGAAAATCAAGCTAGAGGGTTGCCAGATTGAGCAAATCAAAAGGTATTTAAAAGCGAGCGTTGAAAACCTTAACGATAATGAAATCGCCTACATCGCTAAGGTCGCTCAAAAAGAATTCGGTAGCGTTTGCGCGTTAAGGTAGTTTTATAGCATTCTAGCGAGCATGTTTAGGGCATGCTCTACGCTTTTATTTTGAATACTCTCTCTGTCCCCTTCAAAAAAACAACGATCAATGAAAGCTTGAGATCCTAATCTTTGCGCGCCAATATAAATCGTGCCTACAGGATTAGCCTTACTCCCCCCATTAGGGCCAGCCACCCCGCTAATCGCCAGCGCTAGATCCACTTTAAAATTTAAAAACACGCCTAATAGCATTTCTTTCACGCATTCTTCGCTATAAACTCCAAAGACTTTTAAAGTCGTGGCATTGACTTTCAACAATTCGTGCTTGACCTCTTCACTATAACACACAACACCTCCCATAAAAACCGCTGAAGCCCCGCTAATGGAAGTGAATGCATGCGATAATAACCCCCCAGAGCAGCTTTCAGCCACCGCAATTTTTAAATCTAAAGATTTCAAGCGCTCTATCACAGCGTTTGCGCTTTTTTTGTTATCGTCTAATTCCACAATGTTAGAATTAAAAAGCGTTTGAAGATAAATTCTCGCTTGTTCTGTGTTTTCGCCTTTTAATTCAATGCCATCTTCTTTGACTTGAGCGGTAACATTTAATCGTTTCAATTCCTTTTCAATCAAAATAAAACCGCTCTCATTATCCATATTCAAAAATTTAAATTTCATCTTTAACCTTTTAAAACCCTAAATTCAGTGTGCGCCACAATTCTTCCACTTCTTCTGTTTCTAAATCAATCGTGCTTTGAGTGCGGAAAAAAGCCTGGATTTTTTCTAAATCCAAGCTTTTAGCTTTCAAACAAGAGGGGTGCGCTAAAATAAACCCTTGCGCTAAAGCGACAGAACGCTCTAATTTTGCATCGCATAAAAAACAAGAATTGTAACTTTGCAAGCGCCCTTCAAAATTCAAAAGGACTGCATACATTTCTAAAATCACTCTTAAGGGGTGCTGTTTGGAGAGTTTGCTAGCCCCATCATCTAAAGTGTCAAAATAGATGCTATCCAAAGAATGCACGCCCTCTAAATGCTTGAACAAAAGAGCGCAAAAGCGTTGCCAAAAAAACAAGCACTCCATTTCTCTTTCCCAAATATAGCCTAAATGCAAAATATTCCTTAATTTGGGTAAAAATTTATCATCGTTTTCTTCTTCAAAATCAATTTTACGCCCCACATTCAGCACGCTGTGGCGTTTGCCATAGAAACGATAGAGGGTTTTGAGCTGGTTTTTGGTTAAAACACGCACGATCAAATCTTCATCTCTTATGCTTTGTGTTTGTAAAAGAAACCCTTGCATTGCTACTCTTAAACTAATTTGGTTTATTATAAGCAAAACTTGGATACAATCCTAACAAAACTGCAAAATTAAGGAAAGACATGGGATTTGCAGATTTCTTTAAAAATTTTAAGATCAATAAATTGCGGACAACACCAAGTAAGGAAGAACAGCCAAGCCATTGGGTGAAATGCCCTAAATGTTATGCGTTAATGTATTATAAAGAAGTGTTTGGCAAATACAGCGTGTGCTTGAAATGCCATTACCATTTCCGCATGAACGCGACTGAAAGGATTGAATTTTTGTGCGATGTGGGAAGTTTTGAAGAGTTTGACAAACACTTACGGCCTAATGATCCTTTAAATTTCGTGGATAAAGAGAGCTATAAACAACGCATTAAAAAATACGAAAAAAGGACTAACCGCCCAAGCTCAGTGATCAGCGGTGAGGCTAAAATCAACCGCATGCCTTTGCAGATTGTGGTGTTTGATTTCAGCTTTATGGGGGGGAGTTTAGGCTCTGTGGAAGGCGAAAAGATCGTAAGAGCGATCAATCGTGCGGTCACTAAAAAAGAAGCGTTGTTGATCGTTTCAGCGAGTGGGGGGGCTAGGATGCAAGAATCCACTTATTCGCTCATGCAAATGGCTAAAACGAGCGCGGCTTTGAACCGATTGAGTGAGGCCAAACTCCCTTTCATTTCGCTCTTAAGCGATCCCACTTATGGGGGCGTTAGCGCGTCTTTTGCTTTTTTAGGGGATTTGATTATCGCAGAGCCTGGGGCGATGATAGGTTTTGCAGGGCCTAGGGTGATTAAACAAACTATAGGGGCGGATTTGCCTGAGGGCTTTCAAACGGCGGAATTTTTATTAGAGCATGGCTTGATTGATATGATTGTGCACAGGAAGGATTTGAAAAAGACTTTGAGCGATCTCATCGCTATGATGACGCATAAGACTTCAAAGATTTTTTAAAGTTTTAAGATTGATGCGTTGCGTAGTGTATTCTATCGCTAAAAATTCGCCCCTAGAGTTAGTGAAAAGCTATCAAAAGCAATGCAAGCGATTTGATTGCGAGCTGGAATTAGTGGATTTATTCCCTAAAAATACCGCCAACGCTCAAAAAGTTTCTAAAGAACTCGCTCAAAAAAGCTACTCTCTAGCCTTTGAGCCGTATTTAAGCCCTAAGGCAAAAAATATTGCCTTACACCCTAAAGCTCAAAGGGGCGACAGCTTTGCGTTTAGTAAAATGTTAGAAAATCATCTTAATATTAATTTTTTTATCGCTGGAGCGTATGGGTTTGAAGAAAATTTTTTAAAGGATTGTCAAGCTTGGAGTTTGAGCGAGATGACTTTTAGCCATGAAGTGGCTAAAATTGTCTTGTGCGAGCAAATTTATAGGGCTTTGAGCATTATTTTTAAGCATCCATACCATAAATAGGAGGTGCGCATGCGTTTTTATATTATTTTTACATTTTTGTTTATTGTGGGTTTTGGCGTGTTTGTTTATAGCATTGATCCGCAAGCTTACGCCTTTAATTTAGGGAGCTATAGCTTTAACCTCCCCATTGCCGTATGGCTTATGGGCGTTTTGGGCATGTTCGCTTTTTTTTCATGGGTTTTTTTATTCAAGCACAATCTCAGCCATAAAATCCGCTTATACCATGAAAAAAAGGATTTTGACAAATTGCTCAAACAAATCCTATCCCAAGACACTCAAAAGACTTTTTTAAAAACGAAGTTTAAAAGCGATCTCGCTAAAAACCTCTCTCAAATCTTAGCCCGCTATGATTTAAAGGCTGATTTAAACACGCCAAATAGCGGGTGCGAAAAAGTGGATAACCTTTTTAAACATTACCACAATATAGAAAATAACACCCTTGAGCCTAAAGATCACGCTAAGCATTCGTTAGCTTATGAGCATGCTTATTTTTCTAAACGCTTGAAGGCTTTCATTCATAACGATTTGAAAAACGCCTTTGAAGTTTTAACAAACGCGCAAATCCCTTTGGAATTACGCCGCTACGCTTTTATAGAAATCGCCCAAAAAGGCAGCAAAAAAGAGGTTTTGAAGGCTTTGAATGCGATGCAAGAGAACTTGGATAAAGAGTGCGTGAAAGCTTTTTTAAAAGCCTTTTTTGAAAAATCTTTAAACACAGACACTTTAAAAATTTCAGAGCTTTGCAAAAAGGTGGGTTATGATAAAGACGATTATTTAAAGCTCGCGCAAAAAGCGCAAAAATTTCTTGTTCCCGATCAATGGTTCCAGTTTTTTGAGATTTTAAGCCAAGAAGACGATAAGGCGCAAAAAGCCTTTTTATTCGTGTTGTTAGAATTAGAAATGAATGATCTCGCTAAGGAGCATCTAGCGGTTTTATCTTTTGAAGAATACATGCTTTTAAACGCCTACATGGATTTGAAACAAGAGCATAAAAAAGCTTATAAATTAGAGGCGTTTTTGTAGGGGGGTTTGTTTTGTTTCATGTTTTTAGGGCAGATAAAAATAGATGGTTACAAAAAATCAATCACCAAGGAATGGGCTAATTGGATCGCTTTTAGCACCAAATGATAAGAGGAAAGAGATTAATCCTTTAAAAAGAAACAATTAAAGCCAAAAATACGCTATAACCCACCATAAAAGGTTTTAGTAACCCATTTTGATGAAAACAGAACCTTTTTAAGTTTATAAATTTTCTATGGATTTTATCCATGTTTTGAAAATACTTTGCTTAATCAACACGATGAAAAGAGTTCTAAGAAGATTTAAAAAATGACTAAAGGAACAAATTTGTGTCTTTTAAAAGATGATATTTTAAAAGACAAAAGGGTATTAAAGAATACCCCAAATAACGCTTTAAAAACGCACCACCATAGTCGCCATGTATGAGCCTGATTGGAAGTTGCTAGGAGCGCCTTCAGGCAATTTGATATGGACATATTTTTGACAACCATTGATCGCTTTTTCATAATTTTTAGCGAAAGAATGGTGGTGGCGGTTTTCCAAAGGTCCTTTCATGTGTTTGCTCATCAACGCAGAGTGCTTTAACTTAACAAACAAAAGCAAGTTTTCACCGAACAACGATTTCATCGTGAAAGCGAACGCTCGTTTATAGAATGTCCGTTTGTCAATATCAATCCCAATAATCCCACTTCCAGCCGAATAGACCAAAGGTTTTGAATACAATTTCAGATCATCGCCATTCAAAACGCTTAACAAAATCCCTAAACTTATTAGTGTCCTAACCCCATTTTCTTTCCTTAGATATAACATTACCCGTATGTTTAACAGATAAAGAAATTTAACTTAAAACACCTTAATGGTTGATTAAAAAATTAAAAAAAATGTATTTTTTTAAAAAGCGTTACTCTTTAGGGATTTGTGAAGATTTTTATAATTGATGGTTATTTTTGAATAACTTTTTTTAATTGATTGATAATGAAATAAGACTCTTTTTTAGTCCAATATGGATCGCTCAAACCTTATTTTAATTTTAAAAAATGGGATTTTTAAGCTTTGTTTAAGAATATTCAAGTTTTTAGATTTTCACCATAAAATTTTTTTAAAAGATAAAACACCCCCACAAGCAAAGCCGCACCGATTACAAACGCGAGCGAGCGCGAATGCATAAAACTTGCCACCCCTAAACTCACCGCGCTACAAAGCATCGCAATAGTCGCATAAGGGAATTGTGTGATGAAATGGCTTTGCACCGAACACCCTGCCCCCGTAGCCGATAGTATAGTCGTGTCAGAAATGGGGCTTGTGTGATCGCCATAAACCGCGCCTGAAAGGATCGCTGAGACAATCAAAATAATATCGCTTTCATTGGCCATGCCCGCTCCAATGGGAAGCATGATCGCAAACGCTCCCCAGCTTGTGCCGGTAGAAAAAGCGATAAACCCAGAGATTAAAAAAAAGATTAAAGGCATATACACGCCTCCTCCATTATTTAAAAACTCCTTGCTAATGTTAGCCAAGTAAAGCCCTGTTTGAGCGTCATCTCTAATCACAGGCCCAATAGCCCAAGCGAGCGTTAAGACTAAAATCGCCGGCCCCACACTCTTAAAGCCATCCAACATGAGTTTAAAAAAGCTCCCTTTTTCTAAAAATTGATAAGCTAAAAGATAAGTAATAATGAGCGAAAACAGCCCTCCATAAAAGAGCGAAAAACTCGCATCAGTGTTTTTTAAGATCACTGCGGTATAAAAAAGCAATGACGAAATGGATATAATCAATAATAAAATAGAAAGGGGTAACAAACTCAAGGGAGCCAGTTTTGAAGAGCTTTCTTCTTGTTCGCTATAAAAATCCTTCACGCCTATGTTTTGATGCTTTCTCATGCTAGGGAGGTTGATTTGCCATAAAATGGTGAGAAAAACCGCAATGAGCGCAAAAATCGCATAATAATTACTGCTCAAGCTTTGGACAAGCACCGAAAAACTATCCTTTAGTAAGGGCGAGTTGTCGTTATTCATGATCCCCATGATATATGCCCCCCAGCTAGAAATAGGGACCAATAAGCACACCGGCGCTGAAGTGGAGTCTATAATATAGGCCAAGCGCTCTCGTGTGGAGTTATGGGCGTCGTTTAAAGACTTTGAGATTTGCCCCACGGTTAAGGCGTTAAAATAATCATCTACAAAAATAATGATGCCTGAAAAAAAGGCGATAAATTCAGGGGTTTTAGCGTTTTTAGAGTATTTTTTGGCTTTTTTGACAAAGTTCTGCACGCTACCGGATTTTAAAATCACTTGGCTTAAGATGCCTAAAAAGATTAAAAACCCAAAAACATAGAGGTTGGAAAGATTGAAATGAAGCCCCTTTTCTGGCTCATAAGTGTAAAAAACGGAAGTGATTTTATGATAAATATATTCTACAAGTTGGGAAAGGTGCAACGAATGCATTAAAACAGCGCTCGCTAAAATGCCTGTAAATAACGAGAGCGCGACTCTTTTAGTGAAAACCACCATTAAAATAACGATAAGAGGAACAATAAGGCTTGATGCTGACAATCCCACCGAATAAAATCCTTTAAATCAATCCTTAAATTTCAATTAAAAGAGACAATCAATATTCACAAAATTCTTTGTTAAAAGAAGAGATGAATTTGCCAAAACCAATCGCTTAAAAGATTTCAATCAAGTGGCCGGGAGAGAGGGATTCGAACCCCCGGAGGTATGACCCTCAACGGTTTTCAAGACCGCCGCTTTCAACCACTCAGCCATCTCCCGCTATTTTCATAAAAGTCCCTTACAAAAGTCCCTAAATGACTACAATAAATGGAGGCGACACCCGGATTCGAACCGGGGAATCAAAGTTTTGCAGACTCATGCCTTACCACTTGGCTATGTCGCCTTAAATTTTAACACTAGCGTATTCAAAAAATAAAATCAAATCGCACTCAAAAATGGTGCCCAAAGCCGGACTTGAACCGGCACGGTATTGCTACCGAGGGATTTTAAGTCCCTTGTGTCTACCAATTCCACCACCTGGGCAAACTAAATAGAAACCATGCTCTAGAAGTTAAATCAATATGGAGCGGGAAACGGGGATCGAACCCGCGGCCCCGACCTTGGCAAGGTCGTGCTCTACCACTGAGCTATTCCCGCGCTCTTTATTCAAAAAGACGATTGTTATTGTATCTAAACTCAATAATAAAAGTCAAGGTTTTGTCCAAATTTCTAATTCTATTTTAAAAACAGATTGTGGATTTGCCCTCTTTTAGTGGCAATGAGTGTCTATAAAAATGCTCAAAAGCATTTTTTACAATAAGTCATAATAAAAGGGCTTGCAAGCGAGTGGTAGCTTTTAAAATTGATGATAACAAAGCCTAAAATTCAAATAAAACCCGTTTAAGAATTTCTAAATATGGGTAAAAAATATACAATACCTTATAATAAGATGAAAATTCATGGCGTTTTGCGCTCATTTTTTATTTCTTTTTAATTTGATTGCATAATAATAGCTGACACAACACATAATCATAGGAGTTTCAACCATGAAAGAAGTCATTCATTCAACGCTAGCCCCAAAGGCTATAGGCCCTTACTCTCAAGCTATCGCTACTAACGATCTTGTCTTTGTCTCTGGGCAATTGGGCATTGATGCGAGCACCGGCGAATTTAAAGGTGCGGATATTCATTCTCAAACCACGCAATCCATGGAAAATATCAAAGCGATTTTAAAAGAAGCAGGGTTAGGGATGGATAGCGTGGTTAAAACGACTATTTTATTGAAAAGTTTAGACGATTTTGCGGTGGTGAATGAAATTTATGGGAGCTATTTTACAGAGCCTTATCCGGCTAGAGCGACCTTTCAAGTGGCTAAACTGCCTAAAGACGCTTTAGTAGAAATTGAAGCGATAGCCATTAAGTAATTCTATTAAAGGGACTATCAGCATGAAAAAAGAAGTCGTGGTAATCGGCGGTGGGATTGTAGGGCTTTCTTGCGCGTATTCTATGCATAAGTTAGGGCATAAGGTCTGCGTGATTGAAAAAAGCGATGGCGCAAACGGCACTTCTTTTGGGAATGCCGGGCTTATTTCTGCGTTTAAAAAAGCCCCGCTCTCATGCCCTGGTGTGGTGTTAGACACCCTAAAGCTCATGCTCAAAAACCAAGCCCCTTTAAAATTCCATTTTGGGCTTAATTTAAAGCTCTATCAATGGATTTTAAAGTTTATGACAAGCGCGAACGCCAAATCCACGCACCGCACCATGGCGTTATTTGAACGCTACGGGTGGCTGAGTATTGATGCGTATCATCAAATGCTAAAAGACGGCATGGATTTTTGGTATAAAGAAGATGGGCTTTTAATGATCTACACTTTAGAAGAAAGTTTTGAAAAAAAGCTTAAAACTTGCGATAACAGCGGTGCTTATAAGATTTTAAATGTGAAAGAAACCAAAGAATACATGCCTATCGCTAATGACAATATCTGCGGGAGCGTGCTTTTGACCGAAAACGCGCATGTGGATCCGGGCGAAGTGGTGCGCTCTTTGCAAGAATATTTACAAAACGCAGGCGTGGAGTTTCTTTATAATGAAGAAGTGGTTGATTTTGAGTTTAAAAACAACCTTATTGATGGCGTTATCACGCATAAGGAAAAAATCCAAGCAGAAACAATCATTCTAGCCACCGGGGCTAACCCCACTCTCATTAAAAAAACCAAAAATGATTTTTTAATGATGGGGGCTAAAGGCTATAGCATCACCTTTAAAATGCCTGAAGAATTGAAGCCCAAAACCTCCTCCTTGTTTGCGGATATTTTCATGGCGATGACCCCACGAAGAGACACTGTAAGGATCACTTCTAAATTAGAATTAAACACCAACAACGCTCTCATTGACAAAGAGCAAATCGCTAACATGAAAAAGAATTTAGCCGCTTTCACGCAGCCTTTTGAAATGAAAGACGCCATAGAGTGGTGCGGTTTCAGGCCCTTAACCCCTAATGATATTCCTTATTTGGGCTATGACAAACGCTATAAAAACTTAATCCATGCGACAGGATTGGGGTGGCTTGGCATCACTTTTGGCCCGGCCATTGGTAAAATCATCGCCAATTTAAGCCGAGACGGAGCGAATGAAAAAAATGCCGATATTATGCTTTTTTCTGCATTTTTTAGGGATTAAGGAATTTCTTTTTTAAACCCTAGTTTATTGAGGAGTTTTTATGGAAACGATTGATTCGGTGGTGCGTTTATTATCTAATTTGGTGTGGGGGATCCCTATGCAAATTTTATTAGTAGGCACCGGCTTGTTTTTAACCTTCTATCTTAGGGGTTTGCAATTCAGTAAAATCTTTTATGCGATCAAAATCCTTTTTGACAAAGAGTCCCAATCTAAGGGCGACATTTCGCAATTTTCCGCTCTCATGCTTTCTTTAGGAGCGACTGTAGGCATTGGGAGTATCGTAGGCGTAGCGACCGCTATCAGCATCGCAGGGCCAGGAGCGGTGTTTTGGATGTGGGTTACTGGGCTTGTTGGCATGGCGACTAAGTATTCTGAGGGGATTTTAGCGGTGAAATACAGGGAAAAAGGGGCGTTTGGATACAACGGAGGGCCCATGTATTACATCAAAAACGGCCTTAACATGCCCAAACTCGCCATGGCGTTTGCGATTTTTACGATTATTGCGAGCATTGGCACCGGTAACATGACGCAATCCAATGCGGTTTCTTCCATTTTGAGCGAACAAGCGAACTTGCCTAATTGGGTTTCAGGCTTATTGCTCACCCTTTTAACCGCTGTTATTGTCATAGGGGGGATCAAATCCATTGGTAAATTCACTTCTTACTTAGCTCCTGTCATGGTGCTTTTATATTTAATTGCTATCATTTATATTATTGTTAGCCATTTTGATTTAGCCGTTCAAGCGATCAAACTCATTTTTGAAGAAGCCTTTAACCCTAAACCCGTTGTGGGCGGAGCGAGCGGCGCGTTGGTAGCGACAATGATAAAAACGGGCGTGGCTAGGGGGTTGTATTCTAATGAAGCGGGGTTAGGGAGCTCAGCCATTATTGCCGCAAGCGCTCAAACACACCACCCGGTGCGCCAAGCCCTAGTGTCCATGCTCCAAACTTTTATCGTAACTTTAGTGGTGTGTTCGGCGACAGCGAGCGTGATTTTAATGGCGCCAGAATACAACACCTTGCTCCCTAATGGGGAGAAATTGAGCGCTAATTTACTCACTCTAAAAAGCACGGAGTATTTTCTAGGCTCACTAGGGACGGTGGTGATTTTTACAACCATGATCTTTTTTGCCTATTCTACGATCATTGGTTGGGCTTATTATGGGGAAAAATGCGCTGAATACGCCTTTGGTGAAAAAAAAGTGAAATATTACCGCTTGATCTTTTTAGCGAGCGTGATGGTGGGGGCTATGGCTAAAATTGATTTTGTGTGGAATTTAGCGGATCTTTCTAACGGGCTTATGGCTATCCCTAATTTGATCGCTTTAATCTTATTGCATAAAGTGGTTTATTCTGAAACTCGTTGGTATTTTAGCAAGCATTCTAATAAGTAAGACAGCATGTTAAAAAGGGCGAGTTTTGTAGAAGTGAACACCCATTCCTTAAGGCATAATTTTCATGCAGTCAAAAATATTGTCCCTAAAGACGCTTGTGTCATGGCGGTTGTCAAGGCGAACGCTTATGGAGCAGGGGCATTAAAAGCGAGCGAAATTTTTTTACAAGAAGGGGCTAATTATTTAGGGGTAGCGACCTTAGATGAAGCTTTAGAATTGCGCTCTCATTTTTCTAAAACCCCCATTTTGATCTTAGGCTATAGCCCTAATACTAACGCTTCCATGCTGATTGATAACGATTTGAGCGCTATGGTTTTTAGCCTTGAGCAAGCGGAGGTTTTTTCTCAAATGGCTTTAAAGTCTCAAAAACGCTTAAAAATTCATCTCAAAATTGATACCGGTATGCACCGCTTGGGTTTAGAGCCTAATTTTAAAAGCATAGAAACCATTAAAAAAATCCGCGCTTTAAAGGGCTTGGAAATAGAGGGGATATTCACGCATTTAAGCAACGCTGATGCTAACATTAAAACCCATGCTAAAAACCAGATGAAAGCCTTTAACGCTTTTTTAGAACAGCTTTTGGATCAAAAAATAGAGTTCCAATACCGCCATGCCTATAATTCCGCCGGCATCCTTTCTTTGTGTAACGGGAATGAAAATCGTTTGTTAAACCTTTATCGCCCAGGCATCATGCTCTATGGTTTTTACCCTTCTAATAAAATGAAAGAGTTGTCTCAAACGATATTAAAAAATGTTATCAGTTTGAAAGCGCGAATCGTTCAAATCAAACGAGTCAAAAAAGGCGAATTGATTGGCTACGGCGAGCATTTTTACACCAATGAAGAGACTTTAGTGGGCGTTTTAGCTCTAGGGTATGCGGATGGGTTGGTGCGCGCTTTGGGCAATCGCATTCAAGTAGCGATCAATAACCAATTAGCCCCCCTTATTGGTAAGGTGTGCATGGATCAGTGCTTTGTCAAACTCAATAATATTGAAGCCAAAGAGGGCGATGAGGTCATTTTGTTTGGGGATAAAAGCGCTAAAGCTAATGACGCAAGCGAAATCGCCACGCTTTTAAACACCATTCCTTATGAAGTCATTAGCACTTTGTCCAAACGCTTGGAGCGCGTTTATGTGTGAAATAAAATCATGTAAAATTTTTATTTTGTGTTAGAATGCTTGAAAAAATTAGGATTGATTAAAAAATGAAAAAAATTTCATGCTTATTGTTCGTAATAAGCCTTTTTGGGGGTTTTTTGAACGCTTCTAGCTTGTATGAAAAGCTTGTCAATAAAGAGACTATCAGCGTTGGCACAGAAGGCATTTACCCCCCTTTCACTTACCATGATAAAGAGGGCAAGCTCACCGGCTATGATGTGGAAGTGGCTAGGGAGTTGGCTAAAGAGCTTGGCGTGAAGATCAAATTCCACGAAACTTCATGGGATATTATGCTTACAGGCTTGAAATCAGGGCGTTTTGACATGGTCGCTAATCAAGTGAGTTTGACGACTAAAAAACGCCAAGCGGCTTTTGACAAAAGCTTGCCTTATAGCTATTCAGGCACCATCATGCTGGTCAGGAAAGATGAAAACCGCATTAAAGACATTAAAGATATTAAAGGCTTGAGAGCGGCTAACACTTTAAGCTCCACTTATGGGGAAATCGCTTTTAAATACGACGCTCAAATCGTTTCGGTGGATTCTATGGCGCAAGCCTTGTTGTTAGTGGCGCAAAAACGAGCCGATTTGACCTTAAATAGTTCTTTAGCGATCTTAAACTACTTAAACACCCACAAAAACAACCCCTTTAAAATCGCATGGGAGTCCAAAGAAAAAGACGGGGGCGCTTCCTTTGTCATTAACAAGCACCAAGAAAAAGCCTTAGAGCTTATCAACCAAGCGATGCAAAGATTGATCAATAAAGGGGTTTTAAAACGCTTAGGCGAACAATTTTTTGGAAAAGATGTCAGCCAGCCCTAATCTGTCTTTGTTTTTTGAAACTTTAGATTTGAGCAAGGAGCGTTTGGAATTATTATTAGAGGCTTTCTACCCAATGCTAAAAGCCGCTTTTTGCATTTCTTTGCCTTTAGCGATCATTTCTTTTATTTTAGGATTATTGATTGCTATTGTGGTAGCGCTCATTAAAATCGCGCCCCCTAAACATTTCATGCATAAGGCTTTATTAGCGGGCGTGAATTTCTATGTTTCGCTCATTAGAGGCACGCCTTTATTGGTCCAAATCGTAGTCGTGTTTTATGGTTTGCCCGCTCTTGGGGTTTATATGGATCCAATCCCGGCAGGCATTATTGCGTTTTCTTTTAATGTGGGGGCATACGCTTCAGAGACTTTAAGGGCGAGCTTTCTTTCTGTCCCTAAAGATCAATGGGATTCAAGCTTGAGTTTGGGCTTGAACTACTTGCAAACCTTTTGGCATGTCATCTTTTTTCAAGCGCTCAAAGTCGCTACGCCAAGCCTGAGTAACACTTTCATCAGCCTTTTTAAAGAAACTTCTTTGGCTTCTGTGGTAACTATCGCAGAGGTTTTTAGGATCGCGCAGCAAAAAGCGAACGCTAGCTATGATTTTTTGCCTATTTACTTGGAAGCCGCTTTGATTTACTGGCTTTTTTGCTTGGTTTTAGAAGTGATCCAAAAGCGCGTGGAAAAAATCTTAAATTAGGTTGGCTCATTCTAATATTTGATTATAATACAGCCTAAATAAAATACAAAATAAGGAGATTCTCATGAGTATGTTTTTGGATAATAGCATTAAAAATGTGGTAGATGAATTGAATGAGTGTTATTTTTTGCCTGACATTCAGCGTGAATATGTGTGGCTCAAAAAAGCCGATGAAAAAAAGATAGAGCAACTTTTTGACTCCATTCTTAGGGGCTATCCTATCAGCTCTTTTTTATTTTGGAAATTACAAAAAGAGGATATAGCCAAGAGCGATGAACAAGATAGCGATAAACTCAATTTCCAACTCTATCAATTCATTACAAACTACGATGAGCGAAAGCCCCACAATGAAAAAATCCGTATTGAACAAATCAAGCGTGATGATTTGTATATTGTCTTAGATGGCCAACAGCGTTTAACCTCGCTTTATATCGGGCTTAAAGGCAACGCTTAAGAAAAAGGGGGCTAAAAACGATAACCCTAACGCTTACGAAGAGAAGCGTTGGTATTTGAACTTGAAGCACCAGCCAAACATGGACAACCCAGAAGACAATTACCGATTTGAATTTCATGCAAAAACGCCTGAAAACGATAAAGAGCATTTTTGGTTTAAGGTGGGGGATATTTTGGAGTTGAAAAATGTTTGGAATTATGCGCAAGAACATGATTTAAAAGATAATAAATTGGAATTACTAGAAACACTAAACAAAGCTTTTCACGACAAACAACTCATCTCATTTTTTGAAGAAACAGAAAAAAATCTTAATAAAGTTTTAAATATTTTTATCCGTGTCAATAGTGGTGGGGTCAAGTTAAGCTATTCTGATTTATTGATGTCTATTTTGACAGCAAGTTTTTCAAGCGATATTAGAGAAAGAATGTCAATATATTAGAAGAGCAAGGTTTTATTGAAGTCATTAAAGGAAAACAAAGATACTTGTATGTGTATCTTAAAGATTACAGAGAATTAGAGGGCTATAACTACATAGGAGCTAATCAAAAGAACAATATCCCATCGCCTTTTTTCTTACAGATTATGAGTTTCTTAGAAAAGTTTGCCAAAGAAATTAAGAGAGTAAAAATTAACAACAAAGAATGTGTTATGCATATTCCTAGCCAAGAGCTTATGCAAAGAGTTAATAATGTTGTTTTAAAATTCACGCCTATTTCTAATCCTAATACCACTTACACTTTATCCTACAAGGATTTAAAACCACCCAAGCAGAAATCCCAAATATCTTTAGTGTTTGGGATGAATGCTTTAGTTCCGCTAGGAACTATATAAAAACCTTAAGTGAAACTAACCTTGATTTTCTATATACGCCTTGATAGT
>NZ_JACTCR010000015.1:0-47099 GCF_014496965.1 Helicobacter pylori
ACACGATTTATCATAATAACCCTTTCATTTTCTATCGTGATTTGAATGAGCCTTTAGTATCCATTGATGATTTGAGGGTTAATTATGATGATTTGAGGGTTAATTATGATGATTTGAGAGCCGATTACGATCGCCTTTTACAAAACGCTTCGCCTTTATTGGAACTCTCTCAAAACACCACTTTTAAAATCTATTACAAAGCCTATCAAAAATCCTTGCCTTTGTTGCGCACGGCGAGAAAGTTGGTTAAAAAATTGGGTTTGTAAAATTGGGGGTAAATCAAACCCCTTGCGCTATCATCGCAGACGCCACTTTTCTAAAACCAGCGATATTAGCCCCTAAAACAAAATTAGTAGGGTCTTTAAACTCTTTAGCGGTTTGAGAGACATTCTTATAAATCTCTTTCATGATGTGGTGTAATTTCGCATCCACCACTTCAAAACTCCAAGGGTGCATGCTCGCGTTTTGCGCCATTTCCAAGCCGCTCACGCTCACCCCCCCAGCATTAGCCGCCTTGCCTATACCATAAGAAATCTTAGCCTGCAAAAACAATTCAATCGCTTCATTGCTTGAGGGCATGTTCGCCCCTTCAGCCACGCATTTACACCCGTTAGAAAGGAGGGTTTTAGCGTCTAAAACGCTCAATTCATTTTCAGTCGCGCTAGGAAAAGCCGCAAAACAAGGCACATGCCATATGGCATTCCCTCCTTTGGGGTAATTTTCTGTTGGGGTGTATTTCGCGCTAGTTTTTTCTAAAGCGTATTCTTTGATCCTCCCACGACGCGCCTCTTTAATCTCTTTCAAAAGCTCTAAATCAATGCCGTCTTTATCATAAATCATGCCATTAGAATCGCTCGCCGTTACCGGTTTGGCTCCTATTTGAAGCAGTTTTTCAATGGTATAAATTGCGACATTACCGCTCCCAGAAACGCTGCAAACCTTGCCCTCTAAAGAGCTGTTCCTCTCTTGCAACATTTCTTCTGCAAAATACACGCACCCATAGCCGGTAGCTTCTTTTCTGCACAAGCTCCCCCCATAAGTGAGTCCCTTACCGGTCAATACGCCCTCAAAACGATTGACTAATTTTTTGTATTGCCCAAACAGATAGCCAATCTCTCTTTCGCCCACTCCAATATCCCCAGCTGGCACATCAGTTGTGGCCCCAATGTGGCGGTATAATTCATTCATGAACGCCTGGCAAAAACGCATGATCTCATGCTCGCTCTTCCCTTTAGGGTTAAAATCGCTCCCCCCCTTAGCGCCCCCCATAGCCAAAGTGGTGAGCGAATTTTTCAACACTTGCTCAAAGCCTAAAAACTTGATCACGCTTTCATTCACGCTAGGGTGGAATCTCAAGCCCCCCTTGTAAGGGCCAATAGCCGAATTGAATTCAACCCTACACCCCCGATTGACTTGGATTTGATTGTTATCATCTAGCCAACACACCCTAAAAAAAATCTCCCTTTCAGGCTCAATCAAACGCTCTAAAACCGCATGCTTTTCATAGCTTTTATCGCTGTCTAAAAGGGGTTTTAAGGAAGTGATAGCTTCATAGACGGCTTGATGGAACTCTTTTTGATAAGGGTATTTTTTCTGTAAAGATTGGAGAATTTTTTCAACATACATGAGCGGCATCCTTTATTGTTTTAAGTGTTTTTATTGTAACACTAAAAGGGTAATTAAATTTTAACCTTATCTTAAAAAACTTTTTAAAACGCCCACAAACCCTCTATCAAAGCCGCTCAAATCCTTGTAAAACTTTGCATCATAACCGCAAAACTCTAAGCATTCTTTCAAGCTCTTTAACTGGTCATACCCCATTTCACAGGCCAAAAAAGGGATTTTTAATTCAGCGGCTAAAAAAACGATTTCTTTTAAGATTTCATCGCCTTTAACCCCCCCAAAAAGGGCTTCATGCGGTTCTTTGAGGACGGATTTTTCCAAAGGATAATTTCTAGCGATATAGGGCGGGTTAGAGACAAGCATTTCTATCATGGGCATATGATCCCAAAGGCGCGTTTTTTTTAAAAAAACACGCTCTTTTAGACAAAAGCGTTCAATGTTTTTTAACGCCACTTCTAAAGCTTTTGGTGAAATATCGCTCGCATGAATACAAAGTTTAGGGTTTTCTAAAGCCAAACTCACGGACACGCATCCGCTCCCTATGCCGATTTCGCCTATTTCTTTTAAATGGTATTGAGAAATAATATCAAGGGCTTTTTGGACCAAAATCTCGGTTTCAGGCCGTGGGATTAAAACATGCTCATTCACAAAAAAAGAGCGCCCATAAAAATCACAGCTTCCTAATAAATACTCTATGGGGCAGTCATCCAAACGCTTTCTTACCAATTCAAAAAAGCGCATCTCTTCTTTGTGGCTTAATTCCAAATGCTCATGCGTGTGCAAAAAAACCCTTTCTTTTTGCAAGACAAAGCCTAATAAAATTTCAGACTCTAAGCCCCCCCTAAAGCCTTTTTGCGATAATTCTTTTTTGGTTTTATTTAGGGCTTGTGAAAGGGTCATTCAATTTCATAATCCAAAGCTTTTAGGCGTTCTAATAGCGGCGGGTGCGTGAAATGCAAGAAAACATAAAAAGGGTGCGAATAAGGGAACGCTTTATTTTCATTCACAATGGACACTAACGCTTTGGCTAAAGTCTCTTTAGAACTTAAACTCGCCCCAAACTTGTCCGCATTGTATTCGTTCTTGCGGCTAAAAAACCCAATCAAAGGCATGGCGTAAAAGGAAAACACCGGCAAAAACAAGAGTAAAATCGCAATCAAACTCGCTGGCGTTTGCGAGACATTAAAGCCTTCAAAAACCAACGGCGGCAAATGAGCGATCAGAGCAAAAACAAGAGCGAGCAAGCCTCCCATAATCCCTAAACTTTTCAACAAATCCTTATTTTTAAAATGCCCTAATTCATGCCCTAAAATGGCTAAAAGCCCTTCTGTCCCAACTTTAGAGATCAAAGTGTCAAACAACACCACCCGCTTGTTTTTACCCAAGCCCCCAAAATACGCGTTCAAACGCCCATCCCTCTTGCTAGCGTCCATCACAAAGATACCTTGAGATTTAAAACCCACCTTATCCATCATGCTTTCAATTTGACTTTCCAAATCCCTATTATTCAAGGGGGTGAATTGGTTGAAAAGCTGGGCGATTTTAGGGTAAAAAAGATTAGCTAAGATCATAAAAACAAACACGACAAAAAACGAGCTGATCTCCCAATGCTCCACATGTTCAATGATCATAATGAGGGTGTAAATCAACAACAACCCCACGCTTAAAGTGAGTAATAACCCTTTGAAAAAATCCTTGAAAAACAACGACAAGCTCACCTTAGAAAAGCCAAATTCCTTATCCAAATGCATGGTGGTGTAGTAGCTAATGGGTAAGGACAAAACGCTTTGAATCGCTAAAAACAACAAGGCAAACACCAAGTAACCTAGCGTTTCAGGAAGGTTTAAATAATGCGTCAAATCTTCTAAATGCGTCAAACCAAAAAAGACCCAACCAGCAAAGATGATCCCGTCTAAAATTTGAGAAATAATGGATAATTGCATTTTCCTAATGGCATAATTTCCCGCTTCCTCATAATCCTTTTGTGAGAGCAAAACAGGCTTCTCGCAGAGCTTTTGACGGATAAATTTCAATTGCAAAATATCGCCTACAATGTAAGGAGTCGTAAAAAAGAGCAAATAAAAAATACAGATTATCATATCTATCCATATATCAAGCATATTCTAAACTCCTTTTTTTAAATGAATTTACCAATAAAAGTGTAGGAATTATAACAATTTTTCAAAAATTTACCATAAAATTAAATAAATATGGTAGAAAAAAGGGTTGCGTTTGAGCGTTTTTAATCCAATCATAAAAAAGCCGTGTTATCCAACCCGCTACCAACAAAAAGGTTTGTCATGCCCCATTCTTTAAAAAAGCGTTTTTTAATCGTTTATACCCTTTCTACCTTGCTTTTAGTGGGGGTTTTGTTAGCGTTGTTTTTCTTTTATGCGAAAAATAACCTTTTGGAAAACACCCAAATACGCATGCAATACACCGCTGATGCGATCGCTAAAAGCCTTTTAGAGTTGGATAATGCCTCTTCTTTAGAGCCTTTAAAAATCTTAGAAGAACGATTCAAAAACACCCCCTTTGTTTTGTTGGACGCAGACAACCAAGTCAAGTTTTCTAATATCGGGGCGTTTGTGGCCTCTTTTAAAAATGACGCCTTGATCAAAACCCCTTATTTTGCGCTTAAAAAACAGGGCTTTTACCTCACAGACAGCGCCCCAACTAACCGCTTAGGGGTTTCTAAAATCATTATTGCAGAAGAAGAAATTCAAAAAAATTTTATCCCCCTTTATAAAATGATGGGCTATGTGTTTTTGAGCGCGAGTTTGTTTGTCGCGCTGATAGCCATGTGGCTTTATCAAATCCCATAAAACGATGGATTTGTTTTTATTGAATAAGGAGATAGCTAAAACGATTACTTCTCTACCAACGCAGGCTTATTTTTAAAGCTTTTAGCCGCATTTTCAAGCTGTTTTAGGGCTTCTTCTTTGGTTTTATAAGGGCCAATCAAATAATGCGTGAGGGAGTCTTTTTTCTCCATTTGGTGAGGGAAATTTTTGAGCGTTTGCAAAAAATCCTTACTGGGCGAATTTAAAAAAGCCCCAATTTGCAAGTAATACCCTTTAGGGATCTTTGTGTCTTTTAAGCTAGGTTTTGTTAAACTCTTTTTATTCTCGCTTTTAGGCGGTTCTTTTTTTAAGGGTTGGGATTTGTTGAGGGCCATTTCATGCTCATGGGCTTTCTTGATTTTTCTTTTCACCTTTTTGCCCTCTATATAAAAATCATATAAATCATGGATTCTTTGTTTCACATAAGCTTCATAGCAATTCTTATAAATCGGGCTGTTTTCAATAGAAGCCTTAGGGCTTATTAGCATGACTAACGCCACGCATTCTTCATGGGCGACTCCTAGCCATTCTTCTTCGCTTTGTTCTAGGATTTCTTTAATTTTAGGGAACTCATACTGCGTGCTTTTTCCCATATTGTCTAACATTTTGATAAGGTCTTCATAGGCTTGATCGAGCCTTAATTGGATAGGGGGTAAATTTTTAGGCGTATTTTGAACGCTTTTAGAATCTGCTTTTTTATCGTCTAAACCAACAGCATTCCTTAAAAAGAGGAAAACCAACAACAGAGTTATTTTGAATATACTTTTTTGCATTTATCATTCCCTGTCAAGCTCTCTATCTTATTGCTTTATGGTAATCAAAAATACCAAATACCGCCATAAGAACTGCTTAAAAATAGGATTTAGTTGCTTGATTTTATGGTAAAAGTATTACCTTAAGGGGATAGGGGTATTTTGCGATAATTTAATAGCTTTGATATAATAACTTTTAAAAACCATGAAAGGCTTATGATGCAATCTTTAAGTTTATTAAACCAGTTGGGCGCTAAAATTGATGAATTGATTGAAAAAATCAAAAAACAAGAAGAAGAGTTGAACGCTTTACGCCAAGCAAACACCACCCTGAATGCGCAAAATGAAGAAAAAGACATTCAGATCGCTATTTTATACGATGAATTGAGCGCTAAAGATAAGGGTATTCAAGGTCTTTATGACAAAATCTCTGATTTATTGTCATAAACCATTAAAAACATGTCTTTAGAAAACGATAGCTTAGAAATCACTTATTTAGGCAAACGCTATAAAATTTCTCTCAATAACACCTTTAGCGATGAGATGAAACGCACCCTAAAGGAGCGTTTCCATAACCAAGAATTAAACGCCTTAGAGCTTTTAAAGGACTATTTGCATGAAAGTTGTCAAAACGAGTATTTGCATAATGAACTCCAAAAGCTTTTAGAAAAAATCTCATCATGTTCTATTACTTAATCGCTCCTTTAAAAAATAAAACCCCCCCTTTAACTTACTTTTCTAAAGAGCGACACCTTAAAGGAGCGTTAGTCAATATCCCTTTAAGGAATAAAACGCTTTTGGGCGTCGTTCTTAAAGAAGTTTCAAAACCCTCTTTTGAATGCCTAGAGTTAGAAAAAACCCCTTATTTTTTACTCCCCTTTCAAATGGAGCTCGCTATTTTTATCGCTCAATATTACTCGGCTAATCTTTCTTCAGTCTTAAGCCTTTTTGCCCCTTTTAAAGAATGCGATTTAGTGGGGTTAGAAAAAATTGAGCCTGTTCTTAATATATTAAGCCAAACGCAAACCAACGCTTTAAAAGAATTGCAAAAACATCCAGCAAGCTTGCTCTTTGGCGATACGGGTAGCGGGAAAACCGAGATTTATATGCATGCAATCGCTCAAATTTTAGAGCAAAAAAAAAGCGCTTTGTTGTTAGTGCCAGAAATCGCCCTCACCCCTCAAATGCAACAACGCCTTAAAAAGGTTTTTAAAGAAAATTTAGGCTTGTGGCATAGCAAACTCTCTCAAAATCAAAAAAAACAATTTTTAGAAAAGCTTTATTCGCAAGAAATCAAATTAGTGGTAGGCACACGAAGCGCGTTGTTTTTGCCCCTTAGGGAGTTGGGTTTGATCATTGTAGATGAAGAGCATGACTTTTCTTATAAATCCCAGCAAAGCCCTATGTATAACGCTAGGGATTTATGCTTGTATTTATCCCATAAATTCCCTATTCAAGTGATCTTAGGCTCTGCTACGCCAAGTTTGAATAGTTATAAACGCTTTAAAGATAAGGCTTTAGTGCGCTTAAAGGGGCGCTACACCCCCACGCAAAAAAACATTATTTTTGAAAAAACCGAGCGTTTTATCACGCCCAAACTCCTAGAAGTGCTGCAACAAGTTATAGACAAAAACGAGCAAGCCATTATTTTTGTGCCTACAAGGGCTAATTTCAAAACCTTGCTGTGCCAAAATTGCTATAAAAGCGTTCAATGCCCTTTTTGCAGCGTGAATATGAGCTTGCATTTAAAGACCAACAAACTCATGTGCCATTATTGCCATTTTTCAAGCCCTATCCCTAAAATTTGCAACGAGTGTCAAAGCGAAGTTTTAGTGGGTAAAAGGATAGGCACCATGCAAGTGTTGAACGAGTTGGAAGGCCTTTTGAAGGGCGCTAAAATAGCGATTTTAGATAAAGATCACACCAGCACTCCAAAAAAACTCCATAATATTTTAAACGATTTCAACGCTCAAAAAACCAATATCTTAATCGGCACTCAAATGATAAGCAAGGGGCATGATTACGCTAAAGTGAGTTTAGCGGTTGTTTTAGGCATAGACAATATCATCAAATCCAATAGTTACAGGGCTTTAGAAGAAGGCGTGTCGTTACTTTATCAAATCGCTGGGAGGAGCGCTAGGCAAATTTCTGGCCAAGTGTTCATTCAAAGCACCGAAACGGATCTGTTAGAAAATTTCTTAGAAGATTATGAAGATTTTTTACAATACGAATTGCAAGAAAGGTGCGAACTCTACCCGCCTTTTTCAAGGCTGTGTTTGTTGGAATTTAAGCATAAAAACGAAGAAAAGGCCCAACAATTGAGCCTAAAAGCCTCTCAAACCCTTTCTTTGTGTTTAGAAAAGGGCGTAACGCTCTCTAATTTCAAAGCCCCCATTGAAAAAATTGCTTCTTCTTACCGCTACCTTATTTTATTGCGTTCCAAAAACCCTTTAAGCCTAATCAAAAGCGTGCATGCGTTTTTAAAAACCGCCCCCAATATCCCTTGCAGCGTGAACATGGATCCTGTGGATATTTTTTAAAACACTCAAGTTTTCTATATTCTTTTAAAAAACTCAAGTTTTTCTGGCGGCTAACAGCGTGAAATTCACCCATTTAAACAGCGCTTCCACATGCTTAAACCCCACGCTTTCTAAAAGCGCGATATTTTCTTTTAAACTATAAGGCACAAGCACATTTTCTAACGCCTCTCTTTTGAAAGCGATTTCATTATGGCTATAACCCTGATTTTGTTTATAAAGGTAGTATAGCTCTATCATCTGCTTGTCTAATATCCTGTCTTCGCTCATGATTTTTTCGCCCACCAATAAAACCCCATTCAACGCAAGGCTGTTATAAATCTTTTTGAGCAACACCTCTCTTTGCATGGGGCGGACAAATTGCAACACAAAAAGCAATGAAAACGCGCTCGCTTCTTTAAACTCAACCTCTAAAAAATCCATGCATTCAAAACGGACATTGTTAAAATCTTTTAATTTTTCTTGCGCTTTTTTGAGCATGGGCATGGAATTGTCAATCCCTACAAGCTCAATATCTTGTTGGATTTGTTGGTTAAGCACAATAAAAAAGTTCCCGGTAGAACAGCCCAAATCATAAATCAAGGGTTTAGGCAAGGACTTAGGCAAGGGCTTAGGATAAATATTTTCTTTTAAATTTTGAGCGATAAAATACGCTCCTAGATTCAACATTTCATGATAATAGGGGATAGAACGCTCCAGCATGTCATCAAAAACATGGGCGACTTTCTCATCAAAACAAAAGCGTTTGTTTAGGGATTGATTAAACAGAGTGTCTTTCATTCAAAAAAGAAGCGTGGTTTAAAAACCTTTAAACCACTCTACGCAAAATAACGCTTAAGCTTTTTTATGCACCAACTCATTGATGTAGTAATCCACTGAGCCTAAGCCTTCTTTTTTCGCCCATTCATAGCATTGAGAGACGAAATGCCAATTGATATGCCCATAGAATTTTTCCAAATACACAGGGCGCGCGTTTTTATGGTCAATATAATAAGCATGCTCCCACACATCCACCACCAAAAGCGGCACTTTTTTATCCGTAACCGGGGTTTGTGCGTTGCTCGTTTGAATGATTTCAATTTTTTGAGTGTCTAAATTATACGCTGCCCAATTCCAACCAGAGCCAAACAAAGTGGTCGCGCTCTTAATGAAGTCTTCTTTAAATTTTTCCAATGAGCCAAAATCTTTTTCTAAAGCCCCTTTTAACTCATCGCTTAGGGCAGTCGCTTTGGGGCTTAGGCAATCCCAATAAAAATCGTGGTTATAAATTTGAGCGGCGTTATTAAACACGCCTCCGCTAGACTTCGTCAAAATAGCGAACAAAGAACTTTTCTCAAAATCCGTGCCTTTGATTAAGTTATTCAAATTATTCACATAAGTTTGATGGTGTTTCCCATGGTGGAAATCAAACGCCACAGGGCTTAAAAAATCTCCCATGCTGTCTTTAGCAAAAGGCAACTCTCGTAATGTAAACATGTTTTCTCCTTGTGATCAGATAGCCGTATTGTAATCATTTTTTAATACTTTTTGGTAAATCTTTTCTTAAAAATGGATCGTTATGCAAATTTTGTAGATTTTAAGGGGTTTTTTAAAATGAAAACGACTTTTTAAACAAATTCTTTTTAAATTTGTTAAAAGTTAATCTTAATGGGCTACTATTCTAACGCAATATAGCAATTCATTAGAAAGGATTTAACCATGCAAAAAGTTACTTTTAAAGAAGAAACATACCAATTAGAAGGGAAAGCCTTGAAAGTGGGCGATAAAGCCCCTGATGTGAAATTGGTCAATGGCGATTTGCAAGAAGTCAATTTGTTGAAGCAAGGCGTGCGTTTTCAAGTCGTTAGCTCGCTTCCTAGCTTAACCGGATCGGTTTGCTTGCTCCAAGCCAAGCACTTCAATGAGCAAGTCGGCAAACTGCCTTCTGTGAGTTTTAGCGTTATTTCTATGGACTTGCCTTTTTCTCAAGGGCAAATTTGTGGCGCTGAAGGCATTAAGGACTTAAGAATCTTAAGCGATTTTAGGTATAAGGCTTTTGGGGAAAATTACGGCGTGCTGTTGGGCAAAGGCTCTTTGCAAGGCTTACTCGCTCGATCGGTGTTTGTTCTTGATGATAAGGGAGTGGTTATCTATAAAGAAATCGTTCAAAACATTTTAGAAGAGCCCAATTATGAAGCGCTTTTAAAAGTGTTGAAATAGGAAATCCTTAAAAGGAGGGGGCTACAATTTAGTGAATCTCAACGCAAAAAGTCCCACTTATTAAAAAGTGTCGGTAACAAAAACTAAAAAATGAGAAGTTCTTTTTAACCCGTTTAAAAAAGTTTCACGCTATTTTTAAAAGAAAAGATTAAAAAAGACTCTGTTGTCAATCAAACATTATCACTTGATTTTAATCAAGCTTTTTAATGGAATAAGTCTTTTTCAAAGCCCCCATAAGGGTTTGATAGGAAAGGTTTTTAAAAGTCTTTTTTTAAGATTTCTTCCACTCTTAAAATGGTTACGAGTCTGTCGTTTTGTTTCCCAATGCCATAAGTTAAATTATTGTTATCGCTCAAAGTCTCTGGCACCGGGTCAATATCCGTTTGCTTGATGCGAATGGCTTCGGTTAAGCGATCAATGAAAAACCCAGCAATCTGATCATTATGACGCACCACCAAATAACGAGTGTCTTTGTTTTGCTTTTCAGCTTTCAAGCCAAACTTTAAACGCAAACTGATCAAAGGGAAGACATTACCCCTTAAATTGAACACGCCAAGCACATAGTTTGGGGTTTCAGGGACTCGTGTGTAGCCAATGGGTTTGACGATCTCTAAAATATTCAAAATGGGAATGGCGTATTCTTCATCGCCGATAATAAAGCCAATGAATTGCAAAATTTCTTCATTGTCTTCTTGTTTAGAGCTTGCATTAGCTTCTTTTTGTCTTTCAAATAAATCTTTTAATTGATTACTCACGATTCGCCTCCTTCTAATTTAATGCTGCGCTTCACTA
The DNA here is from genome assembly GCF_014496965.1 of Helicobacter pylori. Classification (GTDB taxonomy): domain Bacteria; phylum Campylobacterota; class Campylobacteria; order Campylobacterales; family Helicobacteraceae; genus Helicobacter; species Helicobacter pylori_CZ. The sequence continues at coordinate 10,747 of NZ_JACTCR010000015.1, forward strand.
CGGTGGTTAAATATTCACCGCTATAAGGTTTGGTGATGTATTCAGTCATGCCGGATTCAACGCCGCGCATTCTGTCCGTTTTAGTCACCCGACTGGTAACGGCGATCAAAGGCAGGTTTTTGAATTTATTGTATTTACGCACTTCAGAGGCGAAAGTGTAACCATCCATTTTAGGCATTTCAATATCCACTAAAATAGCGTCCGGAATCTTATCGCCATTTTTAAGCATTTCTAAGCCCTCTAAGCCGTTAGTGGCCTCTAAAAGCGTGATACCTAATGGTTTCAAACATTTGCGGATAATCGCCCTGTCCGTGCTGCTGTCATCAATCGCCAAGACGACATAATCGCTAGGAGAATTTTTACTTTTCGTGTTTTCGGATTCGTTCATCAAGGTAGTGATATTGACTTTAATGCTCTTTGCCATTTCCATCATCGCCCCCACATCTACAATGAGAGTGATTTTCCCATCGCCCCTCACCGTAGCGCCAGCAATGCCTCTAGTGTTTTTAAGATAGTAGCCTAAAGACTTGATGACCACCTCTTCTTGACCGATCAAATAATCCACGATCACGCCAATTTTTTGATCGGCCAAGCCAATGATAACCACATACACATCAGAGTTGGACTCCAAAATAGCATCCACTTTAAAAATATCAGAAAGGCGCACCAAAGAAAGCACCTCATCTCTTAAGCGCAACACGCTTTTGCCATCAACGGTGTAAATTTCATCCTGGCTGATGCGCACGGTTTCTAAAACTGAAGAAAGCGGGATAGCGTAATATTCTTCTTGAACGCCCACGAGTAAAGCTTGAATGATAGCCAGAGTGAGAGGGATTTTAAGCTTTTGAGTCGTGCCTACCCCCACTTCTGAATCGATTTCAATGATCCCATTAAGCTTTTCAATATTGGTTTTTACCACATCCATGCCTACGCCTCTGCCTGAAACGTTGGAAACGACTTTTGCGGTAGAAAAGCCTGGCTTGAAAATGAGGTTAAACGCTTCCCTATCGCTCATGCTTTCAGCGTCTCTTTCGCTAATCACCCCTTTTTCAATCGCTTTTTCTTTAAGCATCACAGGGTCTAACCCTTTGCCATCATCAGAGATTTTAATCACAATGTGATTGCCCTCATTATACGCGCTCAATTGCACTTTACCGGTTTCAGGCTTGTTAAGCCTTTTTCTTTCTTCTAAAGGCTCAATCCCATGATCGCATGAGTTACGGATAATGTGGATGAGCGGATCGCCAATCTCTTCTACAATGGATTTATCAAGCTCGGTTTCTTCACCCTCAATGATCAATTCAATGCTTTTGCCTAATTCCCGGCTTAAATCCCTTACCATGCGAGGGAATTTATTGAACACCTTGCCCACTGGTTGCATCCGGGTTTTCATCACCGCAAGCTGCAAGTCTGTGGTTACCGCTGAAATAGAAGAGACTACCTGGTTTAATTCCTCTAAAAACTTTTCCCCATCATAGCGTTCTTCCACATCGCTATAGATTCTAATCAAGCGATTCTTCCCTAACACAAGCTCGCCGATTAGATTCATCAAGTGATCCAAGCGGCGCACATCTACCCTAACGGTTTGCTCCACGCCAATAGAGGGGGCTTTATTTTCTTCAGTATCTGCTTTAGCCTTAGCTTTAGTTTCTGTTTTAGGGGCTTTGGGGGTTTCTGTTCTGGGAGGTTCTTTTGCTGGGGTAACTTCTTGTTTAGGCTTGGCTTGATCTTCTTGCTTTTTTTGAGTCCTTCGTTCTTTATCGGCCTCTTGGCGCTTGTTAAGCAGCCGTTCAATTTCCGCTTCCACTTCTTCAGCGCTCATGTTGGAATAATCCAAATCCGGCTCATCGGCTAGTGGGTTATCGCTTGTAGGGTTTTCTGTAGTAGGGGCTTTTGTTCCTGTCTGATTTTCTTTTTTATTTTCTTTTTTTACTTCTTTTTCTGGGGCTTCTTTAGCCCCTAAAGTTTCTTTAGCGCCCTCTAAGTTTTGGCTCGTAATGGCTTGAAGCTTTTTGACTACTTCTTCAATCTCGTTTTCCTTGCCGTTATTAGTATCCGATCCGGTGTCTCTAATCGTTACGAGTAAGGTTTTCATCAAATCAATGGAGCGCAACACGACATCCATAATATCAGGCGTGATTTTGATTTCGCCCTTTCTGGCGCGATTCAGGACATCTTCCATGTTGTGCGTGAGGTGCGTGAGAATATTAAGATTCAAAAACGAGCTAGAGCCTTTAATGGTGTGGGCGACTCTAAAAATGCGATTGAGCAAGTCCAAATCTTCAGGGTTATGCTCTAATTCCACCAAATCCTGATCCAACTGCTCGTTCATTTCAAAGGCTTCAATCAAGAAGTCTTCCATTATTTCTTGCAAATCATCCATTTAAACCCCTTTTTAGCGTTTGAGATAAGAGTATTTTACAATTTTATCAATAAAAATTACGCATTCTTGTCTAAAATCTTAGAAATTTCTTCGGTGAATTTTTCCGCGTCAAACTTGACCAAATACGCCACAGCCCCCATTTCTTTAGCCCTTTCAGCGCTATAATTATCGCAAATAGAAGAATTAAAAATCACAGGAATATAAGCAAATCTGGGGTCTTTTTGGAGCTTGAATAAGAAATGATAGCCATCCATTTTAGGCATTTCAACATCTGAAATAATGAATTTCAAATGTTTCCTCAAATCGTCCCCGTATTTTTTGAATAACATTTCTAATTTGTTCAGCCCGTCTTCCCCATCCACAGCTTCCGTGATGCTAAAACCCAATTTGCTCAAATGGTTTTTTAAGGTTTTTCTTGCGGTCTTGCTATCGTCTAAAAACAACACTTCGCCTTCAAAACGCTCTTTAGGGGTGTCTTCCTTAGCACTTTTAGCGTCTTCATTAAGCTTTAAATCGTCTAAAATGCTTTCTAAATCCAAAATGAGTAGGGTTTGATCGTTTTCAATGCGCGTGGTGCCGGTGATATTTTCTCTGTTGATGCTATTGGATGCGCTAAAGGACGCAGGCTCCACATCTTTCCAGCTAATGCGCCTGATACGCCTGGCTGAATGGACTAAAAAGCCCATTTTAATGTTGTTAAATTCAGTGATGATGACGATTCTTTCATTTTCCTTGCTTTTATCCGGGACAATCCCTATCCATTTAGCCAAATCAATAAGCGGAATGATCGTGGAACGCAAATCAAACACGCCGATAATGTAATCTAGATTCGTGGGGTATTCAAAAAGGGTGGGCATGGGGATGATTTCTTGGACTTTAGCCACATTGATGCCATAAATCCCCTCATAAGGGACGCCCTCTTGCATGCCATAAATACGAAAATCCACGAGTTCTATCTCGCTTAGTTTTAAATCGTTAGCTGTTTTTTCTGCCATGTTAGGCGTCCTTATTTTGAGATGGTTCTAAAATATTTGATGATACCTTAAAAAGGCTTTGTTCGTAATAAAAGGAAGGCAGTGGGCAATAAATCGGCGCATTCAAGGGGATTTTTACACCGCTTTTGAGATGAAAATGCCCCTCTATAATGCCATCAATCCTACCAAGGTTAAGATCTTTAATATAGTTTTGATAGGCTTTTAGGCGCTTTTCAATAAAGGCTTTTAATTCTTTTGGCTCTAATTCCCAAAGACGGATGGGTTTTTGATAGATGCGTTTTTTCAAAAAAGGGTATAAGGTTTTAAAGCTCGCAAAATTTAAAAAAGTTAGAAAAAATCTAGCCCAAGTGGAAGTGAGCTGCGTGATGTAAAATTCATACGCTTTAGTGGTGAATAAATCCCCATGGGCTAGCAAAAAGCGTTTGTTATCATATTGGAATAATGCGGGCTGGTTTTGGCGCTCAAAAACCATTATTTTGGAATTGAATACAAAACGCATGGAAAAATCATGATTGCCTTCAAAATAAAAGACTTGTGAAATTTCGCTCAAAGCATTGATCAAACTAATGATTTTTTGTTGCTCTCCATCTAGGGGTAAATAGCCCACAAGAACATGGAAAATATCGCCCATGAAAAAGACTTGTGGGGGTTTGGCGCTTAAAAGTTCTTTAAGCGTATGGATTAAATGAGGGCTTTTGGGCAAAAAATGCGCATCAGAGATAAAAACAGCCCCATTTTTAAGCGCGAAAGCTTCTAACATCTTACTCTTTGAACAAAAAAGAGCCAATCCTTAAAAGATTCGCCCCGCAAGCAATCGCTAGTTCAAAATCATCACTCATGCCCATTGAAAGAACGCTTGCGTTCTTTAATCGGTCAAAAAGCTTTTTGGTGGTGATGAAGGATTTTTCAATTTTCTTTTCATCATTAGCATGGGCGCCTATACACATAAGCCCCTTAAGTTTGAGGCGCTTGCAAGTTTCACTGATTTGAGAATAAATTTCTAGCGTTTCTTCAGGCACCACCCCGCTTTTACTTTCCTCATACGCGCTATTAACCTGTAAAAGAGCGTTTAAATTGACGCCCAATATTTCGCAACGCTTTTCTATTTTTAGGGCGAGTTTTAAAGAGTCTAAAGAATGCAAAAGAGCGGGCTTTAAACTCAAAAGCGCATTGATTTTATTTTCTTGTAAAGAGCCTATCATGTGCCATTCAAGGGGCAAATGCTCTAAAGAATGCATTTTAATTTTTAAATCTTGAACTTTATTTTCTCCAAAAGCCCTTTGAGAGCAGTTGTAGTAATGTTGGATAGCTTCTAGGGAAGCGTTTTTTGAAACAGCCACGATTTTGACAATGTGGTGTCTTGAATAGGCGGTGCGAGCCTTTTCTATTTTGGTGATGAGAGCATCAATCCTTTGGCGATAATCTAACATAATCCTTCTTTATGGCTATTCTTTATAGATCTTCTTTGTGCGTGCTGAAAGAATGCGTGAGGTGGAATTTTTGATTTAAAGTTTCAAAATCTTTTAAAAGCCCTTTCTTTTTCAAATTTTCTATGACTTCCATGGAGCAATTGGTTTCTACTGGCCATTCTCTAAAATGTTTGTCCATAACGCCCTTATTGGTAGCGTCTATAAAAAAACAATGTTTAGAGGTGAGAATATCACGCTTGGCGTCAATGTTATTAACGATGCGCCATAACAGCATGTAGGGGTTGTTTAAATCGTTGCTGACATGCTCTACAAAGATGACGATGCGCAAATGCTCTTCAAAACCGAGCAAGTTTTTAGCCAATTCAATGACGCTTTTATCTTTCTTTTCCACGCTAATGACGCAAATGGGGTTACGAGTGTGCGGGTAATATTGCTTCAAAAGAACGATATTTTGCATTTTATCTTGTAAAAGCGCTAATAAGGCGCTATCGTTTAAAAGCGTGGGGTAGGGGGTATTGCTTTTAGAGGTCGCATCAATACCGAGTTTCCCCCCCATAGCGTATTCAGGGCTTGCATGATCTAAGGCGTCGCATATGCCTTGAGAGATGAGCGCATTTTCTTTAGAAAAATTCTCTAGTATATACTCAATGATAGCGTTGGTGTCCCTTAGATTAGGGGCGTCTTCATTGACAAAAATCGCATGCTTGACAAAACTCATCTGCCCCACGCCCCAAAAAGCATGCATGACTTGCTTGGCATGAGCGTTATAGCGCGTGTGTATTTTGGCTAAAATCAAATTATGAAACACCCCATTTTCTGGCATGCAATAATCTATGAGATTGGGGGCATGCGTTTGAAGCAAGGGCAAAAACAGGCGTTCGGTCAAATACCCCATGTATTTGTCTTCTAAAGGGGGCTTACCCACCACAGTGGCTAAGTAAATGGAATCTTTTTTATAGCTAATGGTTTTGACTTCTAAAACAGGGTAAGGCTCAATAGGGGTGTAATAGCCAGTGTGATCCCCAAAAGGCCCTTCAAGCTCTAATTTCTCGCAATCCACAAACCCTTCTATCACAATATCGCAATCTTTTGGCACGCTCAAAGGATTACTCAAGCATGGCATCACATGCGCTTTTTTCTCCCTAATAAACCCATAGAGCATGAGCTCATAAATGCCATAAGGTAAGGGGGCTGTCGCGCACCACGTGTAGAGCAAATCCCCACCAATAGCGATACTGACAGGCATTTTGACTTTAGCCTTAGCGTATTCGTGGAAAAAGAGCTGGGAGTCTTTATGGATTTGCCAGTGTAAGCCTAAATGGTTTTTATCATAAACTTGCAAACGATACATGCCTAAATTCTTTTTTTTATGATCCAGGCTTTGGGTATAGACTTGCCCCATAGTGATGAAAGCCCCGCCATCTTTTTCCCAAGTTTTTAAAACGGGCAGATCCCACAAATTGACTTCTTTGTCTTGCTTGGTGATGAGATCTTTGGGGCGAGCGGTTTTTTTAGGGAAAACGTGTCTTAAATCCCATAAATCCTTTAAAACTTTCAAACTCTCAGTGAAGTTTTTAGGGGCGTCAAAGTGCAAGAAGGCTTGCATGCGTTGTTGTAAATCCTCTATAGGGGTTTTTAATAAAAGATCTAATCGTTTGAAAGAGCCAAAAGCGTTCATCAAAACAGGCATGCCAAAGGTTTTGATTTGGTTATGCTCTTTTCTTATGGGTTGCGTGAATAAAAGGGCTTTGCCTCCATTAGGTTTTTTCGCTTCTATATAGGCTAGATGAGCGATTTCTAAATCCACTTCAAGGGGGGTGTCAATGATTTTTAATTCATCATGCTTTTTTAAAAGCTTTAAAAAATCTCGCATCCAATTACCTTAAATAACCACATAATGAACGCTTAAGCATGCAGGAATGTTTTTAAGCTCTTCTAAAACTTCCAAAGAAACTTCTTCATCTACAATGATGAGTGCTAGGGCTTCTTTTTGCGTGTTGCGCCCCAAACGAAAATCAGCGATGTTAATGCCATGCCTAGCGAACGCGTTCCCCACGCTCCCAATAACGCCTGGAATATCCGTATTCCTGAATAAAAGCATTTTACCCTTTGGCTCTATATCAATATGAAACCCATCGATCTCAGTGAGTTTTAAAATATCTTCTTCAAACACCGTGCCGCTCACGCTGATCGCGCCATTAGCCGTATTTAGGGTTAAAGAAAGCATGTTTTTATAAGGCGAAGCGCTTTCTTTAAGGCCAACCTTGATTTCAATGCCTCTTTCTTTGGCCACAAAGGGGGCGTTAATGTAATTGATCTTATCCCCTACAACGGGTTTTAACACTCCTACTAACGTAAAAGCGACAAGGGCGTCTTTGAATTGGTTGATCTCCCCGCAAAGACTGAGTTCAATCTTTTGGCACACGCCCTTATGGATTTGACTGGAAAAATAACCCAGTTTTTGTGCTAAATTCAAGTAGGCTTTAGCGCTTGCATCAAAAGCTTGCATGGGTAAATTCAGAGCATGCGGGTGGCTTGAACCCCTTAAAGATTCCATAACCCCTTGAGCGGCTTGTTTGGAAATTTCTTCTTGGGACTCTAAAGTGTTCGCGCCAATATGGGGGGTCGCATACACATTAGGCAAGTCTAAAAGCTTGTTATGAATGCCAGGCTCTTTAGAAAAGACATCAATGCCAAGCCAACGCACTTTTTTGGTTTCTAAAGCTTCATAAAGGGCGTCTTCGTTATAAAGCCCCCCTCTAGCGCAATTGATCAAAATAACCCCTTTTTTCATGCGTTCAATCTCTTTAGCGCCTATCATGTTAATGGTTTCTTTATTTTTAGGGGTGTGGATAGTGATCATGTCGCATTGCAAAATGTCTTCAAAATTTTTCGTGTAAATAACCCCTAAATCAGTGGCTTTTGAAGAAGGGATATAAGGATCATAGGCTAAAACTTCCATTTCAAAGGCTTTTGCCCTAATACCCACCCTAGAGCCAATATTCCCAAAACCGATAATGCCTAGTTTTTTATTTTTCAATTCCGTGCCATACCAGTCTTCTCTTTTCCATAGCCGTTGGTGTTTGATTTGATCGTTCGCGCAAGGGAACGAGCGCACCGCATTGATCAAATGCGCCATGGTCAATTCCACAGCGGCAATCGTGTTAGCGGTAGGGATATTCATCACCACAATCCCTTTTTGAGAGCAGCTTTCTAAATCAATATTATCCACTCCCACGCCCGCTCTCACAATGGATTTTAAGTGGGTTAAGGGCTTTAAAAAATCGCTTGTGATAGGGGTCATGCTGCGAGTGATGAGCGCATCCATGGGGATGAGTTTTTCTAAAAGCTCCTTTTTGGGGCATTTGGAATAATCATGCAAGACAATGTCTTTTTGGGCTTCTAAAATTTGAATGCCTTTAGCATGGATGGGGTCGCAAATGGCTACTTGATACATTTTTATCCTTTGAATTTAAAAAACAGCATGATAGCGTATTTTATAATAGTCTAAATCAGCCAGCAAGCGTTCTTTTTTATTTTCATCTAAATAGATGATGAGACCGGAGTGGTTTTTGGTGTTATCGTAAGCGTAATCAATTTGTTCTTTTTTGAGGATTTCTTTTAAACACCACCATTGATAGTCCTTTAAATCCTTAATGATAAGCTTTGAATACTCCCTTTTTTTTTCTTCAAAAGGGATCTCAAAATGATGTTCCACAACAGGGTAATTGATGACTTCTTGCGCATCAAGGTTTTGAAAAAGGGTGTTACTATGATCTTCTTCGTTATGGGGGGCTTTTTCATCGTTAGGGGTATTAGGATTATTAGGGCTTTCTTCTAGGTTGATTTCATGGCTTTTTTCATTGGTTTGAGAGGGGCTTTCATTGGTTTGAGGGATCGCATGAGAAGTAGTGGGCATTTCTTTTTTAACGCTTAAAAACAAATAGGCTAAAACGCCAAGAGCGACAGCTAGGGAAATAAAAGCAACAACACTCTTAAATCTCATGCCATTCCCATGCTTTTAAAATCGCTCTTTAGAGTTTTTCTTTAAGAATATCCCCTAAAGTCATTTTATCATCGCTCGTGTTAAAAGCTTGCAACTCTTCTTTTTCTTTTTTGCGCTCTAACCTATGCACAGAAGCACGCACTTTGTTGTTAGATTTTTCAATCGCAACCACCACGCATGTGATTTCTTGCCCTATTTTGATTTCATCTTTTTTCAAGGGATTCAAATCTTCATTTTTAATCAGCACATCAATGCCATCAGCGTTAATGAAGACGCCAAAATCCTTAATACTCACCACTTTGCCTTGAATCACGCTATCTGTTTTATGCTTTTGAGCGAATTCTTCTGTAGGGGAAGTAACCAAGTGCTTCGCGCTCAAAGAGATCTTTCTATCTTTTTTGTTGATTTTAAGGATTTTCACTTTGATCACATCGCCAATTTTATAGTGGTCTTTGCACTTTTTATCTTTATCCCAAAAAGCGTCGTGATTGTGGAGCAAGCCATCCACCCCACCCAGATTCAAAAACGCCCCAAAATCCGTTAAAGTCGCCACTTTGCCCTCTACAATATCCCCCACTTGGTGTTTGGATTCAAAAACATCAAAAGGCCTGTTAGTGAGTTGTTTTAAAGAAACCCTTAAGCGACGGTTTTTAGGATCAATGTCAATGATCTTCACATCAATCTCCTGCCCCACGCTCAAGTAATGGCTAGGGTGGCTGACATTTTTATCCCAAGAGATTTCAGAAACATGCAAAAAGCCTTCAATATCATTACCAATATCCACAAACACCCCGTAATGTTCAATATTGCTCACCACCACCTTAATGGCGTATCCGGGTTTTAGTTTGTCTTGGATCTCTTCCCATGGGTCTTCTATGGTCGCTTTTATGGAGAGTGAAAGGCGTCTTTTTTCTGCATCATAAGCGATAGCTTTGACATAGACTTCATCGCCCTCTTTGTAGTATTTTTCAGGATTGACTGGCCCTTTATGGCTGATTTCAGAATAATGGACCAAGCCCTCAATCCCCTTAGCTTCTACAAAAATACCAAAAGGGGTGATCTGCCTCACAACCCCTAACACCGGCTCTGTGGCTTCTAACAATTCCTTAGAAACTTCAAGCTGTCGTTTGTCATTGACTTCAAAGAATCGTTTGCGAGAAATATTGATAGAATGGTTTTCCTTATCCACATGAATGATGCACGCTTTAATGCGTTTGCCGATATGGTTTGCGTCATTCTTTAAAGAAGAGTGCGAGCGGGAGAGGAAATACTCCACGCCTTGAGACTCCACGATATAACCCCCTTTATTCTTGCCTACAATCTTGCCTTCAATAATGGCGTTTTCATAGTTTTCGCCTAATTCTTCAATTTTGGCTTGAATCTTTTGTTGGGAAATGGCCTTTTTGTAGGAAACGCTAGGGTGTTCACCTTTTTCGGACACATGCACGATAATGGGGTCATTTTTTTGATACAGCAACTGCCCCTTTTCATCGGTGATCTCGCTCAAAGCCAAACGACCTTCTGTCTTACCGCCCACGCTCACCATGGCATAGCCATCATTTTCATTGATGGAAACAATTAAACCTTCTTTGATAGTGCCTTTTTCTAGGGTTTCTTCTTTTTTTAAGAGTTCTGCAAAGTTTTCCTCCTCGTCATTAAAGTTCTGATCATCTGGTATTTTGCTCATTGACTGCCTTACTATAAAATAAATATAAAATCCTTAGGGGTATTGTATCCTTTTTTGGCTTACAAAATCGTTTAAAAACTAACAATTAGCGGTTTTTTTAAAGAAAATTTTCAAAATGTGTTAAATCGTGCTGATTTTTTGCTTGACATTTTCTATAATCCAGTCCGGCGTGGAAGCCCCAGCGGTAATCCCACACAATTTTTTATCCTTAAACCACGCTAACTCTAATTCGTTTTCATCTTCTACTAAGTAGCTGTCTTCACAATGCTGTTTAGCGATGCTTAAGAGCTGTTTGGTGTTTGAAGAAGTTTTACCGCCCACGACTATCATAATATCCACTTCCTTACTCAAATCCAAAGCGGCTTTTTGGTTGTAAGAAGTTGCGTTACAAATCGTGTTAAAAATACGCACTTCAGTGCATCTTTCTACCAAATAAGAAGCGATTTGCAAGAGTTTGGGGGTCTGTTTGGTGGTTTGAGAGACTAAAGCCACTTTTCGTTGGAGCTTTTTTTCTTGCAATTCTTCTAACGAATTGACGACTAAAGCCTGGTTAGTGGCATAGCTGATCACGCCCTTGACTTCAGGGTGGTTAATATCCCCAAAAAGCACGATTTGATACCCTTCTTTGCTCATGGATTCCACGATTTGCTGGGGTTTGATCACATACGGGCAAGTCGCATCAGTGATTTTGACTCCCTTATTTTTCAAGTATTCTAAATCCTGCTTAGGAATGCCATGGGTTCTTATGATCACGCTCTTATTTTTAGGGATTTTTTTAGGGTCTTCTTCAATTTTCACATTGAAGTTTTTTTCCAAACGATTGATTTCTTTAGCGTTATGAATGAGCGAGCCAAAAATCAAGCTGTTTTGATTTTTTTCAGCGATTTGTATCGCTCTTTTGACGCCAAAACAAAAACCATAATCCTTAGCCATTTTAATTTCCATTAAAACTCCCTTTTTTGAATAGATTGAGTAAGCGTTTGAATTGCGGGAAAGAAATGTTTGCACATTCTAAATTATCAATTTCTAAAGGCAATGCTAAAGTTAAAATAGCGAAACTCATCGCAATCCTGTGATCGTTAAAGCTTTGGATAAGGGGGGGTTTTTTTTGAGAAAAGCGCTGTTTTAATTGGCTTATATCTTCTAATCCCACTATGTAAAACCCGTCTTCAAACTCTTCGCACTCAATCCCTAAAGCTTTGAAATTAGAAACAACCGCTTTAATCCTATCGCTTTCTTTAGATCGTAAATCTTTAGCGTTTTTGACCATGCTTTTGCCTTTTGCAAAAAGCATAGCGATACTTAAAGCAGGGATTTCATCAATAAGGCTGGCGATATTTTGCTCAATGTTAATCGCTTTTAAAGGGGCATGCTCTATATAAATATCGCCAACCATTTCTAAATCTTTGGATTGAATTGTATACTCTATGGAAGTGCCCATTTTTTTCAACGCTTCAAAAGCTTCTATGCGGGTGGGGTTGAGCAAGACATTTTTTAAAAGAAGGCGGCTTTTGGGCGTAATCGCGCAAGCAAGGGCGAAAAAAAACGCGCTAGACGGATCATTAGCTATAGTAAAATCAAAGGCTTCTAGGGGTTTTTCTAGGGGTGAAATCGTTAAAACGCCGTCTTGATTTTGAATGTTAGCCCCCAAACTTTTAAGCATGATTTCTGTGTGGTTACGGCTAAGCTCGCTTTCTTTATAGGCGCTTATGCCTTGAGCTTGTAAGGCACTTAAAATAAAAGCGCTTTTGACTTGAGCTGAAGCGATAGGGCTTTCATAATCGCAAGCTTTTAAAGGACTCCCTAAGATCGCTAAGGGGGCGAAATGGTTATCCTCTCTCCCTAAAATCTTTGCCCCAAAAGCTTTCAAAGGCTCAATGATTCTTTTCATGGGGCGCGCGTTTAAGGAATTGTCCCCGCTTAAAACAAAAAGGCCTTTTTGAGCGCTTAAAAGCCCGCTGTATAAACGCATGCTGGTGCCAGAATTGTTGCAACTTAAGATCTTGTTAGGCTCTTTTAAAGCCGTTGGGGGCGTGATTTTAAAAGAATTTTTGGCAATATTTTCCACTTTAGCCCCTAAATTTTGAGCGATTTCTAAAGAACTTAAACAATCCTCTCCCATTAAAAAATTCCGCACAACACAAGGCTTTTGAGCGAGCAGGCTAAAAATAACGGCTCTGTGTGAGAGCGATTTATCGCTAGCGTTAATGTCAAGCTCTATCACATTTTATCCTTTATATTATCCCTTAAGGCGGGCGTTAAATTCTTTTTCTAAAATTTCAAGCGCTTTTTGCACGGCTGAATTGACCTCTTCATCATTCAAGGTTTTTTCTAAAGAATGAATCACGCAACGCACGCTTAAGGCTATGGTATTATCGCTTTCTTTAAAAATATCAAGGGGTAGAATCTCGCTTAAATTAGGGATTTGAGCGTCTTTTAGGGTTTTTTTAATCCCGCTAAAAGCGGTGTTTTCATCAATGATTAGAGTCAAATCCCTCACACTGCTAGGGTAAATGCTAAAGGGTTTTAATAGCATGGCAGGGCGTTTGAGTTTAGAAGCGTCTATTTCAGCGTAATAGCTTTCAAACAAATCCAATTCCTGGATCACTTTGGGGTGGATTTTAGCGATCACGCCTATGATTTCATGATTTTGAATGATTTTAGCGCTCTGGTAGGGGTGGTTAATGGGGGCTTGAGTGGTCAGTTTTTCCAAGCTAAAATCCCCTATAACTTTTGAAACGCATTCGGCAAAAGAATAAAAATCCCAAGCCTTGCCCTTAGCATCAGGGTAACTTTCTTTTTTTTGTAAGCCGCTCGCTAAAAAGCCTAGTTTTTGGATTTCTTCTCTTTTAGAGTTATACACGCTCCCCTTTTCATAAAGGGCTATGCTTTTAAACCCTAAATTTTTATTCCTTAAGCTAGCGTCTAAAAGCCCGCAAACAAGACTCGTTCTTAGGGTGTTTAATTCCGTTGTGATAGGGTTTTGCAATTCTAGGGGATCTTCTAAAACTTCAAAGCCCAGTTTTTGCTGTTTTTCTTTAGAATAAAACACGTAATGAATGACTTCTTTAAAACCGCAAGCGAGAGCCTTGTGTTTAAGGTTTTCAAAAAAGCGGTGCGTGTCATAATGGGGGTTTGAATTTTTGCTACTGACGCTATCAAGGGGCTTTGAGATCAAATGATCAATCCCTACAAAGCGCAAGATTTCTTCAGCAATATCTTGGATCGTTTTAATGTCATGCCTGAAATTGGGAACGATAACCTCTAAAATTTGGGGTTTTGAGTTTGGCTCTTTTGCGCTAACTTTAAAGCCTAAATTTTTTAAAATGCCTTGAATTTTTTCTGCTTCTATAACAAGCCCCAAAATTTCAGTGATGTCTTCAAGTTGGAATTTAAGGGCGTGATCTTTTAAAGAATGCTTGGTTTGTTTGCTTTCTAAAATCGTGGCTTTTAAATGAGCGCTTAAAAAATTCAAGCCGTCTGATAAATTAGGGTTGCTCCCCCTAGCGCTCCTATAAATAAGGGCGTTGTCTTTTTGAAGCGTTTTATCTTTTAGAGCGTGTAATTTTAAGGACAAGCTTACAGGATCGGTATAACTCGCCTCTAAAAGCAAACACTCGCTCAAACCTTTTTGATCTTGATGCTTGATAGCGATAGTGGAGCGTTTTTGATGGTTGATATAAACGCTTTCAAGGTTGTTTTCATCGTTTTTGACGATCAAATCCATAGGGGTTGCATCCAGGCTATAAGCGTTCAATATTACCCCACTAAAATGCGCGCTAAATTCTATGAAATTGTTCAGGTCGTTCTCGCTTAAGGCATTATTGTGAGCGAGCGAAAGCTTGATATTTAAAGGGGTTTTTAAAGAATGATTATAAATCAAATAATAAGCCAGATGCGATTCAATATTTTCACTTACACTAAGCGTGATCAAATCGCTTTTGGGCGTAAAATTTAAAGCCTTAATAGGCTTTAGGGGCGTGTGATAAAACGCGCTAATCTCTCTGGCAATACCTAAAACGCTCAAGCAATCCCCACGATTGGGAGTCAATGAAATTTCTAAAACATGCGTGTTGAAAGGGGCGTATTCATGTAATTCTTTCCCCAAAACCAACTCCCCAACGCTCTCATCTAATTCCAAGATGCCATCATTGATTTTAGGGAAGCCCAATTCAATGCTAGAGCAAATCATGCCATGGCTTTCAACCCCCCTAAGCTCTGTTTTAGCGATGGTGGTTGAGCCGATTAGCGCCCCGTTTAAAGCGACTGGCACGAATTGGTTTGGCGCGACATTTTTAGCCCCACACACGATTGGCAACACTTCTTTACCCACATCCACTTGACACACGCTGAGTTTTTCAGCGTTTTTATGGGGGGCTTTTTCTAAAACCTTACCCACAACCACATTTTTAGGGGCAACACAAGAAATACAGCTCTCCACTTCTAATCCTAAGCGACTCAAATCCTCACAGAGTTTGGCTATATCTTTAGGCGTATTGACAAAAACATTCAAATCATTGACGCTCAGTTTCATTAAAAGCTCTCCAACACCCTCAAATCAGTTTCAAAAAAACTGCGCAAATCATTGATCTGGCAAGTCAGCATGGCTAATCTTTCAATCCCCATGCCAAAAGCAAACCCGCTCACATTCTCATACCCTATGGCTTCAAACACCGCATTATTGACCATGCCACAACCCAACACTTCCAGCCAGCCTGTGTGCGAGCAAACCCTACAGCCTTCTTGCTTGCAAAACACGCAGCTAATATCCACTTCAGCGCTTGGCTCTGTGAAAGGGAAAAAGCTAGAGCGCCACCTTAATTTCACGCCACCAAAGAAATAATGCAAAAAGTCTTCGATCACGCCCTTTAAGTGCGTGAAACGGATATTCCCTTTTTGATCCACGACAAGCCCTTCAATTTGATGGAACATGGGCGTGTGGGTCAAATCATAATCGCGCCTAAAGGTTTCGCCTAAACAAATCATCTTAATGGGTGGGGTTTGTTCTTGCATGGTGTGGATTTGCACGGGCGAAGTGTGGGTCCTTAAAAGCTTGTGATCTTTAAAATAAAAAGTGTCTTGCATGTCTCTTGCAGGATGGTAAGGGGGCAAGTTTAAAGCGCTGAAATTATGGAAATCATCTTCCACTAAAGAGCCGATTTCAAGCTTGTATCCTAATGGGGTAAAAAATTCAATGATTTTATTTTTAGTATAATTCAAAGGGTGAGAAGAGCTTGTTTTAATAGCATTAAACAAACTCACATCAATTTTTTCTTTTTTCAAGCGTTCTTCTAATTCAAGCTCTAAAATAGCCTTTTTTTTCCATTCAAAGGCTTTTTCAAACGCTTGTTTATAATGGTGGATTTCTTTGGCAAAGGCGTTTTTTTCTTCGCCGTTCAGGTTTTTGAGTTGGTTGAATTTATCCGCAAAAACCCCCTTTTTACCCAAAGCATTCAAGCGTGCTTCTTCTAACTCTTTGCTATTAGTAACCTTTTCTAATCGCTTTATTAAGGTGTGCAATAACGATCCTTATATTTTATTTTTAAAAAGCTATAATACAACTTTAATAAAAGAAAAACCTTAAAAGGGAGCAAAAAAGCATGAATGTGTTTGAAAAAATAATCCAAGGCGAAATCCCTTGTTCTAAGATTTTAGAAAACGAGCGTTTTTTATCCTTTTATGACATTAACCCTAAAGCCAAAGTGCATGCGTTAGTGATCCCTAAGCAAAGCATTCAGGATTTTAATGGCATCACCCCAGAGCTTATGGCGCAAATGACAAGTTTTATTTTTGAAGTGGTGGAAAAATTAGGCATCAAAGAGAAGGGTTACAAGCTTTTAACGAATGTGGGTAAAAACGCAGGGCAAGAGGTGATGCATTTGCATTTTCATATTTTAAGCGGAGATAAACATTAAAAGCGTTGGTGGTATTTCGTGCAAGCGTTTTTAAACAGGAGTTTTGCTCCCTTACTCAACCCTAACGAGAGTCCTTTAGAGCAGGTTAAATCCAGTATCATTTTAAAAAAAGGGGTGTCTTATTTTGACTGGGGGGCTTCAGGTTTGGCGAGCGCTTTAGTGGAAAAGCGCATGAAATCCTTACTGCCTTATTACGCGAACGCTCATTCTGTCGCTTCTAAACATGCGATTTTAATGGGCATGCTTTTAAAAGAGTGCCAAGAAAAGTTAAAGCGTTCTTTAAATTTGAGCGCTAATCATTGCGTCTTGAGCGCGGGGTATGGGGCGAGCTCAGCGATTAAGAAATTTCAAGAAATTTTAGGGGTGTGTATCCCTTCAAAAACGAAGAAAAATTTAGAGCCGTATTTGAAAGATATGGCTTTAAAGCGTGTGATTGTGGGGCCTTATGAGCATCATTCTAATGAAATTAGCTGGCGTGAAAGCTTGTGTGAAGTGGTGCGTATCCCTTTAAATGAACATGGCTTATTGGATTTAGAAATTTTAGAGCAAATTTTAAAAAAATCCCCTAACAGCTTGGTTTCTGTGAGCGCGGCTTCTAATGTAACGGGAATTCTTACGCCTTTAAAAGAAGTTTCATCATTGTGTAAGAAATATAAGGCCGATTTGGCTTTGGATTTAGCGAATTTTAGCGCGCATGCTAACCCTAAAGATTGCGAATACCAAACCGGTTTTTATGCGCCTCATAAGCTTTTAGGGGGCATTGGAGGGTGCGGTCTTTTAGGCATTGCTAAAGATTTGATTGACACGCAAATCGCCCCGAGTTTTAGTGCAGGGGGCGTGATTAAATACGCTAACCGCACACGGCATGAATTTATTGATGAGTTGCCTTTAAGAGAAGAGTTTGGCACGCCAGGGTTGTTGCAATTTTACAGGAGCACTCTAGCGTATCAATTAAGAGATGAATGCGGTTTGGATTTTATCCATAAGAAAGAAAACAACCTTTTAAGAGTGCTTATGCATGGCTTAAAAGACTTGCCCGCTATTAATATTTATGGGAATTTAACGGCGAGTCGTGTGGGGGTAGTGGCTTTTAATATTGGGGGGATTTCGCCTTATGATTTAGCGAGAGTTTTAAGCTATGAATACGCTATTGAGACCCGGGCAGGTTGCTCTTGCGCAGGACCTTATGGGCATGATTTATTGAATCTTAACGCTCAAAAGTCAAGCGATTTTAACGCTAAACCCGGATGGCTTAGGGTGAGCTTGCACTTCACGCATTCCATAAACGATATTGATTATTTGCTAGACAGCTTGAAAAAAGCGGTTAAAAAATTGCGTTAAGCTAAAACTATTTTTAAGGAAAAATTTGGATATTTTAGATTTGAACAAAGTGCAAGCGGTGCAACAAAATGAGCAAGAAGTAGAGGATAAAGAAAAAGAGTCTAAAGAGCCGGTGGTTTTAGAAGATTTGAGCGCTTTAGCATGGCTTGAATTAGAAGAGTTTAGCCGCCTTTCAGAGCTTCCTAAAGAAAGGATCTTGGAATTAGTGAATCTTGGTAAAATCAAAAGCAAAATAAGCCACAACAAGCTTTTAATTGATGCGAGCAGCGGGACAAACGCTCTAATCAAAAAGGTAGAAAACAATTTGATTTCTATGGATATGAACGGGCGTTCTTTAGAGCCTGTGTTTGTGGAAAAGACCATTAACACGATTTTAAACTTGCATGATAAAGTCATTAGCGCTAAAGACGAAACGATTTCAGCCTTTAAAAATGAAAACATGTTTTTAAAAGACGCTTTAATCTCTATGCAAGAAGTCTATGAAGAAGATAAAAAAACCATTGATCTTTTGCACGATGAACTCAATCAAGCCAGAGAAGAAATTGAATTCATGAAGAGGAAATACCGCTTGATGTGGGGGAAAGTCGCTGACATGAGCAGCGTGAATAAAAAGTAGTTTTAAATTAACGCCCATGCTGAGAGCTTATTAGCGATAATTTTAGGTGAATACATGTTAGAATTTGGGGTGTTTTAACAGAATGCAAGCTTGAAGGAGAACCATGTCCATTTCACGCAGGAGTATCCTAAAAAAAATCCCAATCGCACTCGCTAGCGTTAATGTTTTAAAAGCTGTTGGTGTTTTTGAAAAAATAGAATCCATTCCGCATGCAACGCATTTTGGCCCCTTTATCGCAAAGGTTCAAAATGGAGTGATTAAAGATATTGTCCCTCAAAAGAGCGATTATAACCCTACTATGATGTTAAAAGCGATGGCAGATAGGGTGTATTCAGATAGTAGGGTGAAGTATCCTTGCGTGCGCAAGAGCTTTTTAGAAAACAAAAAAAACCACAAAGAATTGCGCGGGAGAGAAGAGTTTGTGCGCGTGAGTTGGGATGTGGCGTTGGATTTAGCGGCTAAAAAGCTTAAAGAAATCCCTAAAGAAAACATTTATAATGCCAGTTATGGTGGTTGGGGGCATGCGGGCAGTTTGCATCGTTGCCATCATTTAACATGGCGTTTTTTTAATACGACTTTAGGGGGGGCTATTGGCACTGATGGGGAATATAGTAATGGCGCGGCCGCAAGAATAAACCCTATGATTGTAGGGGATATGGAAGTTTATTCGCAACAAACCACGCATGAAGAGATGATTAAAAATTGTAAGGTGTATGTCATGTGGGGGGCGGATTTATTCAAGTGCAACCGCATTGATTATTTTGTGCCAAACCATGTCAATGACAGCTACTACCCTAAGTATAAAAGAGCCGGTATTAAATTCATCAGTATCGATCCCATTTATACCGAAACCGCTCAAGCCTTTAACGCTGAATGGATACCCATTCGCCCTAACACTGATGTAGCGTTAATGCTAGGCATGATGCATTATCTTTATACAAGCAATCAATATGATAAAGCGTTTATCGCTAAATACACTGATGGTTTTGATAAATTTTTACCCTATTTGCTAGGAGAGAGCGATAAGGCGCCTAAAACTTTGGAATGGGCGTCTCAAATCACTGGAGTGAGCGCAGAAAAGATCAAAGAATTAGCGGATTTATTTGTCTCTAAACGCACTTTTTTAGCGGGTAATTGGGCCATGCAAAGAGCTCAGTATGGCGAGCAACCGGATTGGGCGTTAATTGTTCTAGCCAGCATGATTGGTCAAGTGGGCTTATCTGGTGGGGGCTTTGGCTTTTCTATGCATTATGGAGGAAACGCTCAAGCAAGCTCAGGGGCAAGAATTGTTCCTATGATTTCGCAAGGGCATAATTCTGTAAAAAGCGTTATTCCAGCATCTAGAATTTCTGAAGCGATTTTGAATCCGGATAAAGAAATTGATTTTATGGGTAAAAAACTCAAATTACCTAAAATCAAAATGATTTATAATTGTGGGGCGGATTTGTTAGGGCATGAAGCTGATACAAACGAGCTGATTCGCGCTTTAAGGACCTTAGATTGCGTGATCGTGCATGAGCCTTGGTGGACGCCTACAGCGAAATTTGCTGATATTATTTTTGCTTCCACTAGCACTATGGAAAGAGATGATATTACTTTTGGAGGGAGTTATTCTAAGAATGTGGTTTATGCCATGCGTAAGGTGGTAGAGCCTGTTTATGAATCTAAAGACGATTATGAGATTTTCAGGCAGCTTGCTTTGCGCATTGGGGGCAATGAAACAGAGCAGAAATTCACTGAATCTAAGAGTTACATGGAATGGATTAAGGGCCTTTATGAAAAAAGCGATGGCCCTACTTTGAAATCGTTTGATCAATTTTGGAGGGATGGCTTTGTGGAGTTTGAAATCCCTGAAAATGCGAGAAAGTTTGTGCGTCATGCGAAATTCAGGCAAGATCCTATTAACAATAAGCTAGATACAGAGAGCGGGAAAATTCAAATTTTTTCTCAAAAATGCGCGGATTTTAAACTGGCTGATTTTAAAGGGCATCCCACTTGGTTTGAGCCAGCAGAGTGGCTAGGCTCTAAAATGGCTGAGATTTATCCGTTCCATTTAATCTCCCCGCACCCCAAATATCGTGTCAATTCACAGCTTGATAACACTTGGGTTAGGAACGCGTATAAGATTCAAGGCAGAGAGCCTGTAATGATCAACGAACTAGACGCTAATAAATTGGGCATTAGGCATGGTGAAATCGTAGAAGTGTTTAACGCTAGGGGGAGGTTGTTAGCAGGGGCGTTTGTAACTAAAAATATCCGTCAAGGGGTTTTGAGTATCCAAAAAGGGGCGTGGTATGACCCAGAAGATGAGAGGGTTAGAAACCCACGATGCAATGCGGGGCATGTGAATACGCTCACTTCTTTACGCCCTACAAGCAGCATGACACAAGCCATTTCAGCCAATACCGCTTTAGTCAATATCAGAAGACTTAGAAGGTATGAATTAGTCAAACCCTATCATTCTATTTCAACACCAAGCATCATTGGGGCTTAAACGGAGTGAAAATACTAGCATGAGAGTGTTTTTACCCAATAAAGACTTAATAACTAAAGACTTGACTACTAGCCAAGCTAAAGCGTAATTCTCAATTTTTATATTATAATACCCAATCAATGCGTTTAATTTCTGTTTTCAATATTGACACTTAAAGGATAAAAGATGAATATTTTTCAAACGAGTTTGAAATGTTGCGTGGGGTTGGTTTTATTTATGGGGGTCTTATTAGGGGATTCTAAAGCTTTTAAGGTTAGGGTGGATAAAAGTTTGACTCCGCCCTTTTTGAATGTGCTTTCATTAGCTTTTAAACAAGACATGAAAAAAGAGATCATTTTTGTGGTTACCAAAAGCAACAAATTGAGCAAAAAAGTCCTTTGTGATTTTGACGCTTTTTTGTTATCGGAGTCTTTAATGAGTGGTATGCCCGCAAAAGCGCTTTTTCATAAAGAGTTTTTATTCCAGTCTAAAGAAAATAAAACGCTCTATGTCTTTTCGCTTATCAATTCTCAATATTGCTCAAAAGGTGGGAATTATAGACACAAATTAGAAAGGTTAGAACGCTGGTTTGTGCAAAAAGCACCTGAGTTGGCTGAGAGCCACAGAGTGGATTATAAGAGCCAGTATGATAAAACACAAACAAAAATAAAGAATGAGCGATGATTTTAGTATTAGATTTTGGGAGTCAATACACGCAGCTGATCGCTAGAAGATTGAGAGAGAGCGGGATTTATGCAGAGATAGTCCCTTTTTTTGAAAGCGTAGAAAACATTCAAAAAAAAGCCCCTAAGGGATTGATTTTGAGCGGGGGGCCAGCGAGCGTGTATGCTAAAGACGCTTACAAGCCCAATGAAAAAATCTTTGATTTGAATTTACCGATTTTAGGGATTTGCTACGGCATGCAGTATCTGGTGGATTTTTTTGGGGGGGTAGTGGCCTATGCGAATGAGCAAGAATTTGGTAAGGCTATTTTAGAAATCGCTCAAAATTCTGTGATTTTTGAAGGCGTGAAGATTAAAAGCCTTGTGTGGATGAGCCACATGGATAAAGTCATAGAATTGCCTAAAGGCTTTACTACCCTTGCAAAAAGCCCTAATTCCCCCCATTGTGCGATTGAAAACGGCAAGATTTTTGGCTTGCAATTCCACCCAGAAGTCGTTCAAAGCGAAGAAGGGGGTAAAATTTTAGAAAATTTTGCCCTTTTAGTTTGCGGCTGTGAAAAAACTTGGGGGATGCAGCATTTCGCTCAAAGAGAAATAGCAAGGTTGAAAGAAAAAATTGCTAACGCTAAGGTTTTGTGTGCGGTGAGTGGGGGCGTGGATTCTACGGTGGTCGCTACGCTATTATACAGAGCCATTAAGGATAATTTGATCGCTGTTTTTGTGGATCATGGCTTGTTGCGTAAAAATGAAAAAGAAAGGGTGCAAGCGATGTTTAAAGACTTGCAAATCCCTTTAAACACGATAGACGCTAAAGAAATCTTTTTGTCTAAATTAAAGGGCGTGAGCGAGCCTGAATTGAAGCGAAAAATCATCGGCGAGACCTTTATTGAAGTGTTTGAAAAAGAAGCCAAAAAGCACCATTTAAAAGGCAAGATTGAATTTTTAGCCCAAGGCACTCTATACCCTGATGTGATTGAATCCGTGAGCGTTAAAGGGCCTTCAAAAGTGATCAAAACGCACCATAATGTGGGCGGACTGCCTGAATGGATGGACTTTAAACTCATAGAGCCTTTAAGGGAATTGTTTAAAGATGAGGTGCGCTTGTTGGGTAAAGAATTGGGCGTTAGTCAGGATTTTTTAATGTGCCACCCCTTTCCAGGACCTGGGCTTGCAATAAGGATTTTAGGCGAGATTAGCGAGAGTAAGATCAAACGCTTGCAAGAAGCGGATGCTATTTTTATAGAGGAGCTTAAGAAAGCCCGTTTATACGATAAGGTTTGGCAAGCCTTTTGCGTGCTGTTGAATGTCAATTCTGTGGGGGTTATGGGGGATAATCGCACTTATGAAAACGCTATTTGCTTGAGAGCGGTGAATGCGAGCGATGGCATGACAGCGAGCTTTTCATTTTTAGAGCATTCTTTTTTAGAAAAGGTTTCTAACCGCATCACTAATGAAGTGAATGGTATCAATAGGGTGGTGTATGATATTACCTCTAAGCCGCCAGGAACGATTGAATGGGAATGATTATCTTAAAAATAGCGCTAAAAGTGGGATTTTTTGGGTAAGATTAGGAATTGATTTTAAATAAAAAGAAAGAAAGGAATTTAATGAAAAAAGGTAGTTTGGCAATCGTTTTAGGATCGTTATTAGCGAGTGGGGCGTTTTATACGGCTCTAGCTGATGGAATGCCTATGAAGCAGCAGCATAATAATATGGGTGAGTCTGTGGATTTGCATTTCCACTATCCTATTAAAGGCAAGCAAGAGCCTAAAAACAGCCATTTAGTTGTCTTAATCGATCCTAAAATAGAGATCAATAAGGTTATCCCTGAAAGCTATCAAAAAGAGTTTGAAAAATCTTTAGTCCTCCAATTGAGTAATGTTTTAGAAAGGAAGGGTTATAGCGTTTCGCAATTTAAAGATGTTAGCGAAATCCCTCAAGATATTAAAGAAAAGGCGTTGTTAGTCTTACGCATGGATGGGAATGTGGCTATCTTAGAAGATATTGTAGAAGAGAGCGATGCGCTTAATGAAGAAAAAGTGATAGACATGTCTTCAGGGTATTTGAATCTGAATTTTGTTGAGCCAAAAAGTGAAGACATTATCCATAGTTTTGGTATTGATGTTTCAAAGATTAAGGCTACGATTGAAAGGGTGGAATTGCGGCGTACCAATTCTGGAGGTTTTGTCCCCAAAACTTTTGTGCATAGGATCAAGGAAACCGACCATGATCAAGCCATTAAAAAAATCATGAATCAGGCCTATCACAAAGTGATGGCGTATATCACCAAAGAGTTAAGCAAAAAACACATGGAACATTATGAAAAAGTTTCTAGTGAAATGAAAAAGCGAAAGTAGTTTTTAAGAAACGAAAAGCTTAGAATCATTTAGAGCTGTTTTTAAAAAAAAGTAGCTTTTTAAAAGGGTGGGGGAGTTGGATTAATATAATTTTTGAGTGCCGCTTCTGATTTTAGCGGTATTTTTGAAAAATTACGCTCAAAAATTAGAAAATTCAGTTATAATAACGCTTCATGTGAAAATTTCGGGGCGTAGCGCAGTCTGGTTAGCGCACTTGGTTTGGGACCAAGGGGTCGAAGGTTCGAATCCTTTCGCCCCGACCACTTTTTGCGTAATTTGTTGTTCTGTTTAAAATTCTTTGGTAAAATATCGCTTCCTTTCGTTGAATGGTGGGAGTAGCTCAGTCGGTTAGAGCATCAGATTGTGGTCCTGAGGGTCGTGGGTTCGATTCCCATCTTCCACCCCATCTCATAAAATAAGCGTTTTACCGAGTTTATGTTAGTTATTCCTTTACTTGAATTGTAAGCGTTCGTAGCTCAATTGGATAGAGCACCAGACTTCGGATCTGGGGGTTAGGGGTTCGACTCCCTTCGGGCGTACCACCTAACATTAATACCATTAATGCGCTTGTAGCTCAGCTGGATAGAGCAACAGCCTTCTAAGCCGTAGGTCGCAGGTTCGAGTCCTGCCAAGCGCACCACTTTTGACATTTTTTAAAGAGGAATTATGGATTCTTTAGAGTGGGGATTGCTCATTTTCTTAATTCTTGTTTTTCTTGTAGGCATAGGATACTACGTTTTTATGGTTTTTTCTTCTAAAGATTGATTATCAAATCCCTTTGTTTTAGCCGTATTTGAAGCCTAAAAGGTGTTTTTTAAAGAATGATGAGTGGTATCGCAAGCGCAAAAGCGAGATTGGATTACCCTTTTGCCCTATAGCCCAATTACAAAAGATAGGTTAGAAATCCCTAAAGCATGGATCTCACGCAAAAACATTTAACAAAAGCGATGATAAAATCTAAAGAATAATAAAGAATAAGAGATATATAAAAATGTGCACATTATCCGTGACTTCATTGCACCGAACAGGGAAAGCTTTTTGACTACGACCTACGCAAAATCCTACTATAAAAATATTAAATAAGGCAAGAGTTTTTGTTAAAAATTAAGTTTTTAATTGAGTCTTAATCATGAAATTTAAAAAAATACTCCAAGCATTGCATCAAGTGATATAGCGATCTGAAAAGAGGCTCACAATTGGGATAAAGCCCGCTTTTTAGGGCTAAATAAAAAGCGCTTTCAAATTGCATGACCAACTTTATGGGGCGAAGCGTTTCTAATTTTTGGTATAATCGCTAGAAATTGTGAGAAAGATTTTATCTTGTTTGAGTGGGGTTTTGCATGCGTTTATTATTGTGGTGGGTATTGGTATTATCGCTCTTTTTAAATCCTTTGAGGGCGGTTGAAGAGCATGAGACAGATGCGGTGGATTTGTTTTTGATTTTCAATCAAATCAACCAGCTCAATCAAGTCATTGAAACTTACAAAAAAAACCCTGAAAGAAGCGCTGAAATCTCTCTGTATAACACCCAAAAGAACGACTTGATTAAAAGTTTGACTTCTAAAGTGTTGAATGAAAGGGATAAAATTGGCATTGACATCAATCAAAATTTAAAAGAGCAAGAGAAAATCAAAAAGCGTTTGTCTAAAAGCATTAAGGGCGATGATTTCTACACTTTCATGAAAGATAGATTGTCTTTAGATATTTTATTGATAGATGAAATTTTGTATCGTTTTATAGATAAAATCAGGAGCAGTATTGATATTTTTAGCGAACAAAAAGATGTGGAAAGTATCAGCGATGCTTTTCTTTTGCGTTTAGGGCAATTCAAACTCTACACTTTCCCTAAAAATTTAGGCAATGTCAAAATGCATGAATTAGAGCAGATGTTTAGCGATTATGAATTGCGTTTGAACACCTATACCGAAGTCTTGCGTTACATTAAAAACCACCCTAAAGAAGTGCTTCCTAAAAACTTGATCATGGAAGTGAATATGGATTTTGTGTTAAACAAGATCAGCAAGGTTTTGCCTTTCACAGCCCATAGCTTGCAAGTGAGTAAGATCGCGCTGGCTTTGATGATTTTAGCCTTATTGCTGGGTTTAAGGAAATTGATCACTTGGCTTTTAGCCTTATTATTAGATCGTATTTTTGAAATCATGCAACGCAATAAAAAAATGCATGTCAATGTGCAAAGCAGCATTGTTTCGCCGGTTTCTGTCTTTTTAGCCCTATTCAGTTGCGATGTGGCTTTAGACATTTTCTACTACCCTAACGCATCGCCTCCTAAAGTTTCTATGTGGGTGGGCGCGGTGTATATCATGCTTTTAGCATGGTTAGTGATAGCGCTTTTTAAAGGCTATGGGGAAGCGTTGGTTACGAATATGGCTACCAAAAGCACGCACAATTTTAGAAAAGAAGTGATCAACTTGATTTTAAAAGTCGTGTATTTTTTGATCTTTATTGTCGCGCTTTTAGGGGTTTTGAAACAACTAGGGTTTAACGTTTCAGCCATCATCGCTTCTTTAGGGATTGGGGGGTTAGCGGTGGCTTTGGCGGTTAAAGACGTGTTGGCGAATTTTTTTGCTTCTGTCATTTTATTGTTAGACAATTCGTTTTCTCAAGGGGATTGGATCGTGTGCGGTGAAGTGGAAGGCACGGTGGTGGAAATGGGGTTAAGGCGCACCACGATCAGGGCCTTTGATAACGCTCTTTTGTCCGTGCCTAATTCAGAATTAGCCGGAAAACCCATTAGGAATTGGAGTCGTCGTAAAGTGGGAAGGCGTATTAAAATGGAAATAGGCTTAACCTATAGCTCTAGCCAAAGCGCTTTACAGCTTTGCGTGAAAGACATTAAAGAAATGTTAGAAAACCACCCCAAAATCGCCAATGAAGCCGATAGTGCTTTGCAAAACGCGAGCGATTACCGCTACATGTTTAAAAAGGATATTGTTTCTATTGATGATTTTTTAGGGTATAAAAACAATCTGTTTGTCTTTTTAGACCAGTTTGCGGACAGCTCTATTAATATTTTGGTGTATTGCTTTTCTAAGACGGTGGTTTGGGAAGAGTGGCTAGAAGTCAAAGAAGATGTGATGCTAAAAATCATGGGAATTGTAGAAAAGCACCATTTGAGTTTTGCTTTCCCATCACAGAGTTTGTATGTGGAGAGTTTGCCAGAAGTTAGCCTGAAAGAAGGGGCTAAAATCTAAAACTTGCAATTATTGGTAGATGTATTCTTTGGTTAAGGGGAAAGTGTTATCCACGCTGTTGGTTAAAAGCAATTGGAATAAATCTGCGCTCCCCACCCTGAAAGCGGAAGCGCAAGTCCTTAAATACAGATCCCACATGCGGATAAAGCGTTCGTCATAGCCGAGTCTTTTCACTCGATCTAGATTGTGGTTGAAGTTGTCTCGCCAAATGTCTAAGGTCTTGGCGTAATGGATGCGTAAGCTTTCAGCCATGAGCAGGTGGAAGTCGCATTCGCTCATCACGCTCATCACTTCTCTTAAAGAAGGCAAATAACCGCCCGGGAAGATGTATTTATCCACCCATGCGTTAGTCTTGCCTTCAAAACAGCATAAAATGGAGTGGAGCAAAAACATCCCGCCCCTTTTTAACACTTCTTTAACTTTTTTGAAATAAAAGGGCAAATTATCCTTACCCACATGCTCAAACATGCCCACGCTCACCACCTTATCAAAGCGATACAACCGCCCGTCTAAATCCTGGTAATTCAATAATTTGATCGTTACTCTATCTTCTAATCCTAGCTCTTGGACTCGTTTGTTAGCCTGTTTGTATTGCTCGCTAGAAATGGTGATCCCCATCACTTCTGCCCCATATTCTTGCGCGGCTTTTATGGAGAGATAGCCCCAGCCACAGCCTATATCCAGCAGTTTTTCGCCTTGTTTTAAATGGAGCTTTTTTAAAGTGTGATCCAATTTTTGGAGTTGGGCGGCGTGGAGGGTGTCATCGTCTTTTTTGAAATAAGCGCATGAATAGCTTAAGGTTTCATCCAGCCAGATAGAATAAAAGTCATTCCCTAAATCGTAATGTTTAGAAATGTTGGAGCTTTCTTTAAGGGGTTTTTGAACGGCTTTAGCGCTATCATGCTTGTGCAGATGCTCATAATTGGTTTGCAAATACAAAGAGTGCATCACCTCATCCATAGAGCCTTCAATATCAATCACGCCATCCATATAAGCCTCAGCGATCGTTAAAGACATGTCTTTTTTAATATCGCTAAATTTTAGGGGGCGATGGATTTTAAGGGTGAATTTAGGCGAATGTTCGCCATTCCTATAAACGCTATTATCCCAAAAAACGACCTGATAATCGCCGTTTTTCCACTGCTTGAACATGCTTTTGAGCAAAAATTTTGAAATCATCTGTCTATTCCTTGAACTCATTTTTCAATTTTTTGAGCGTTAATTATAATGAATTTTAAGCTAAAAACACCCCACAAATAAGCATAAATTCAACCTCTATTCTCTAAATTTTTAAAAGCATGTTAAAATTAAGAGATTTAAACAAATTTAAGGTAACACGATTATAAAGATGCAAAAATCACTGATCACAACCCCCATTTATTATGTGAATGATGTCCCTCATATTGGCCATGCTTATACGACTTTGATTGCGGACACTTTAAAGAAGTATTACACGCTTCAAGGCGAAGAAGTCTTTTTTTTAACCGGCACCGATGAGCATGGGCAAAAGATCGAACAAAGCGCGAGATTGAGAAATCAAAGCCCTAAAGCTTACGCCGATAGCATTAGCACGATTTTTAAAGACCAGTGGGATTTTTTCAATTTAGATTATGATGGTTTTATCCGCACCACAGACAGCGAGCATCAAAAATGCGTGCAAAACGCCTTTGAAATCATGTTTGAAAAAGGGGATATTTATAAAGGCACTTATAGCGGGTATTATTGCGTGAGCTGTGAGAGTTATTGCGCGATTTCTAAAACGGACAATACGAACGATAAAGTCCTATGCCCTGATTGCTTGAGAGAAACCACGCTTTTAGAAGAAGAGAGTTATTTTTTTAAATTGAGCGCGTATGAAAAGCCTTTATTGGAGTTTTACGCTAAAAACCCTGAAGCGATTTTGCCTATTTATCGTAAAAATGAGGTAACTTCTTTTATTGAGCAGGGTTTATTGGATCTGTCTATCACGCGCACGAGCTTTGAATGGGGCATTCCTTTGCCTAAAAAAATGAACGATCCTAAACATGTGGTGTATGTTTGGCTGGATGCTTTATTGAATTATGCGAGCGCGTTAGGGTATTTGAATGATTTAGACAATAAAATGGTGCATTTTGAATGCGCTAGGCACATTGTGGGTAAGGACATTTTACGCTTCCATGCCATTTATTGGCCGGCTTTTTTGATGAGTTTGAATTTGCCCTTATTCAAACAGCTTTGCGTGCATGGGTGGTGGACGATAGAGGGCGTGAAAATGAGTAAGAGCTTGGGTAATGTTTTAGACGCTCAAAAAATCGCTATGGAGTATGGGATTGAAGAATTGCGCTATTTTTTATTGCGTGAAGTGCCTTTTGGGCAAGATGGGGATTTTTCTAAAAAAGCGTTAGTAGAAAGGATTAATGCGAATTTGAATAACGATTTGGGGAATTTGTTGAATCGTTTGCTAGGCATGGCTAAAAAATATTTTAACCATTCTTTAAAAAGCGACAAAATCACCGCGTATTATCCTAAAGAGCTAGAAAAAGCGCATCAAATTTTAGATAACGCTAATTCTTTTGTACCTAAAATGCAGTTGCATAAAGCTTTAGAGGAATTGTTTAACATTTATGATTTTTTAAACAAACTCATCGCCAAAGAAGAGCCGTGGGTCTTGCACAAAAACAACGAATCAGAAAAATTAGAAGCCTTATTGAGCTTGATCGCAAACGCGCTGTTGCAATCAAGCTTCTTGCTCTATGCGTTTATGCCAAAGAGCGCTATGAAATTAGCGAGCGCTTTTCGTGTAGAAATCACGCCCGATAATTACGAACGCTTTTTTAAAGCTAAAAATTTACAAGACATGATTTTACAAGACACCGAGCCTTTATTTTGTAAAATGGAAAAAGTGGAAAAAGAAGCCCTACCAGAAAAAACAGAAAAAAACGAAAAAGAAAAAAAAGCAGAAAAAGAAAAAGCCCCACCAACACAAGAAAACTATATCAGTATTGAGGATTTCAAGAAAGTAGAGATTAAAGTGGGGCTTATTAAAGAAGCTCAAAGGATTGAAAAATCCAATAAATTACTGCGCTTAAAAGTGGATTTAGGCGAAAATCGTTTGAGGCAGATCATCTCAGGGATCGCTTTGGATTATGAGCCTGAAAGTTTGGTGGGGCAAATGGTGTGCGTGGTGGCTAATTTAAAACCCGCAAAGCTTATGGGCGAAATGAGTGAGGGCATGATTTTAGCGGTGCGAGATAGCGATAATCTAGCTTTAATCAGTCCTACCAAAGAAAAAATTGCAGGAAGTTTGATCAGTTAAATGCGATTAGGGGTGAATGAAGCCGTAGAATTGAGTTTGGGTGAATTGCAAAACACGCCCTCAATCAGCTATTTTAATTCTATCGTTTTGTCTTTAAACAAAGTCCAAAAAGGCTCTTTATTTGCCGCTAAAGATCATGCTCTCATTCCTAAAGCTTTAGAGTTAGGGGCTTATGGGATTTTATACACAGGAGAGTATCCTTTAAGCGATAGGGATGTGGCATGGATCAAGCTTAAAGATATAGAGCATTCTTTGAACCATTTGTTTAAATTTTGCTTGTTGAACGAGCGCGTGGTTGGAGCGTTACTAAGCCCCATAGAATTAGAGATCGCTTCTAAAATCATCGTGAGCGATTTTGTGTGGTGCTTGAAAGAAAGCCTTGAAGATTTATTCATTATAGAGGGGTGTAAAATAGCCTTTTTTGATAAATTGGAGTGGCTTCATTTATTTTATAAGCAGGAGCGCTTGAGAGAAGATTTAAAGGAAGATTTAAAAGAAAGTCGTTTGATTGTTCTCAACCAATCCTTTTTTTGCAGCGCTTTAGTCTATGAAAAACAAGAATACGAATTAAAAATGCCATGCGTCTTTTTAGAGCCATTAAAAAGGGTCATTCAATTGTGCGAAAAATTACAAATTGAATTTGATTTGAATCTTTTAAGCAAGAAAGAACCTGCTTTAGATCATTGCAAACCCTTTTTTGTGAATAAAAATTTAGAAATAGCCCCCTATGGTGCAACGGCAAGGGTGGTTATTGCTGAGACTTCAAAAGAATTGTTTGAAATGATGCTTCAAAAAGCCTTTGAGACTTTATCGTGGGGGAAAATTGTCGTGTTTTGTCGTAAAAACAGCGCGGCTTTCTTTGAAAAAAATAACCCTTATTGTTACACCACTCATAACAACCTTAAAGAGCAATTAAAAAATTTAGCGTTTAATTTCGCTTTTATTTATGGGATTAGCTCCCATCATTTAGAATCCCTTCTAAACCCCCCCTTTTTTAAAAAAACCCCCACGCTATGGTAAGTCATGCTCATTTGTAACGATAAATTCAATCCAAAAACCCTTTTAGAAGAAATCATGGCGTTAAGGCCATGGCGTAAAGGCCCTTTTGAAATTTCTCAAATTAAGATTGATAGCGAATGGGATAGCTCTATTAAATGGGATCTAGTCAAAAACGCCACTCCTTTAAAAGATAAAATAGTGGCTGATGTGGGTTGCAATAACGGCTATTACTTGTTTAAGATGCTAGAATATGGGCCTAAAAGTTTGGTGGGGTTTGATCCGGGCGTTTTAGTCAAAAAACAATTTGAATTTTTAGCCCCCTTTTTTGATAAAGAAAAAAAAATCATTTACGAGTCTTTGGGGGTAGAGGATTTGAATGAAAAATACCCTAACGCTTTTGATGTCATTTTTTGCTTAGGGGTGCTATACCATAGAAAAAACCCGCTAGAGGCTTTAAAGGCCTTGTACCATGCTTTAAAAATAAAAGGGGAGTTGGTGTTGGATACGCTTATTATTGATTCGCCCCTAGACATCGCCCTTTGCCCTAAAAAAACTTACGCTAAAATGAAAAATGTTTATTTTATCCCTAGCGTTAGCGCTTTAAAAGGGTGGTGCGAAAGGGTGGGGTTTGAAAATTTTGAGGTTCTTAGCGTTTTAAAGACCACGCCCAAAGAACAGCGTAAAACGGATTTTATTTTGGGGCAGAGTTTAGAAGATTTTTTGGATAAAACGGATCACTCTAAAACTTTAGAGGGGTATGACGCCCCTTTAAGGGGGTATTTTAAAATGCTTAAACCAAGCAAGCGTTAAAATAAAGGATAAAATAGTGCAAGAATCAGTCGTTCATGTGGATTATGACTCTTTAGAGACTTGTAAGAATTTCAAACCAAGCGTTGGCACTGAATTGGTCGTTTTAGAAAAAAACATCGCCCATGTCCGTTTCAAGGGCAATGAAAACATGGTGTATGAAGAAAATTTTGTGCATGCCGGGTTTATGCTTCTTGCGTGTAATTATGCGGCCTTGTGCGCGTTGAATAAAAAATACAGCGTGGTGGTTTCTAATAACATCAATTTTTACGCCCCCCTAGAATTGAATCAAGAAGCACTCATTAAAGCGCAAGTCATTCAAGATGGCGTGAAAAAAGCTGAAATAAAAATAGAGGCGTTTGTGTTAGACATTCAGGTTTTAGAGGGAATGGTAGAAATCGTGGTGTTTGATAAAAAGCCTTTTAAATTCAATTTTAAAGAAGAGTAGTTAAATGGTTATTGTTTTAGTCGTGGATAGCTTTAAAGACACCAGTAATGGCACTTCTATGACAGCGTTTCGTTTTTTTGAAGCGCTGAAAAAAAGAGGGCATGCGATGAGAGTGGTTGCCCCTCATGTGGATAATTTAGGGAGTGAAGAAGAGGGGTATTACAACCTTAAAGAGCACTATATCCCCCTAGTTACAGAAATCTCACACAAACAGCACATTCTTTTTGCTAAACCGGATGAAAAAATTCTACGAAAGGCTTTTAAAGGAGCGGATATGATCCATACTTATTTGCCTTTTTTGCTAGAAAAAACAGCCGTAAAAATCGCGCGAGAAATGCGAGTGCCTTATATTGGCTCTTTCCATTTACAGCCAGAGCATATTTCTTATAACATGAAATTGGGGCAATTTTCTTGGCTAAACACCATGCTTTTTTCGTGGTTTAAATCTTCGCATTACCGCTATATCCACCATATCCATTGCCCATCAAAATTCATTGTAGAAGAATTAGAAAAATACAACTATGGAGGGAAAAAATACGCTATTTCTAACGGCTTTGATCCCATGTTTAAATTTGAGCACCCGCAAAAAAGCCTTTTTGACACCACGCCCTTTAAAATCGCTATGGTAGGGCGCTATTCTAATGAAAAAAATCAAAGCGTTTTAATCAAAGCGGTTGCTTTAAGCCGATACAAACAAGACATTGTGTTATTACTCAAAGGCAAAGGGCCTGATGAGAAAAAAATCAAACTTCTAGCCCAAAAACTAGGCGTAAAAACGGAATTTGGGTTTGTCAATTCTAATGAATTGTTAGAGATTTTAAAAACTTGCACCCTTTATGCGCACACAGCCAATGTGGAAAGCGAAGCGATTGCGTGTTTGGAAGCCATTAGCGTGGGGATTGTGCCTGTTATCGCTAATAGCCCTTTAAGCGCGACCAGGCAATTCGCGCTAGATGAACGATCGTTATTTGAGCCTAATAACGCTAAAGATTTGAGCGCTAAAATAGACTGGTGGTTAGAGAACAAGCTTGAAAGAGAAAGAATGCAAAACGAATACGCTAAAAGCGCTTTAAACTACACTTTAGAAAATTCAGTCATTCAAATTGAAAAGGTTTATGAAGAAGCGATCAAAGATTTTAAAAACAACCCCAACCTCTTTAAAACCTTATCGTGATAAAAGGATAAAAAATGCAAGAAGTCCATGATTATGGGATTAAATTTTGGAGCAATAACGAATTTAAGATAGAAAAAGGCTTGGTTAAAGTTTGTCATGGCAAAAACCCCTCGCTTTTAGAAATCGTTCAAAGCGTGCGCGATAAGGGTTATAGAGGGCCTTTGTTGGTGAGATTCCCCCATTTGGTGCAAAAACAAATCAAAAGCCTGTTTGATGCGTTTTCTTTGGCGATTAAAGAGTATCAATACAGCGGAGCTTTTAAGGCGGTTTTCCCTTTAAAGGTCAATCAAATGCCCTCGTTTGTTTTGCCTTTAGTGCAAGGGGCTAAGGGTTTGGATTATGGTTTAGAAGCCGGGAGTAAATCCGAACTCATCATTGCGATGAGCTACACTAACCCCACAGCCCCTATCACCGTGAATGGCTTTAAAGACAAGGAAATGATTGAGCTTGGCTTTATCGCTAAAAGCATGCAGCATGAGATCACTTTAACGATTGAGGGTTTGAATGAGTTGAAAACCATTATCGCCGTGGCTAAACAAAACGATTTTGTAGCATGCCCTAAAATTGGCATTCGTATCCGTTTGCACAGCGCTGGCACTGGCGTTTGGGCAAAGAGTGGGGGGATCAATTCTAAATTCGGTCTTAGCAGCACGGAAGTTTTAGAAGCGATGCGTCTTTTAGAAGAAAACGACTTACTAGAGCATTTCCACATGATACATTTCCACATAGGCTCTCAAATCAGCGATATTTCGCCCTTAAAAAAGGCTTTAAGAGAAGCGGGTAACTTGTATGCAGAATTGCGTAAAATGGGCGCTAAAAATCTCAATAGCGTGAATATTGGAGGGGGGTTAGCCGTAGAATACACCCAACACAAGCACCACCAAGATAAAAACTACACTTTAGAGGAATTCAGCGCTGATGTGGTGTTTTTATTGAGAGAAATTGTGAAAAATAAGCAGGAAATAGAGCCGGACATTTTCA
Organism: Helicobacter pylori; assembly: GCF_014496965.1. Taxonomy (GTDB): domain Bacteria; phylum Campylobacterota; class Campylobacteria; order Campylobacterales; family Helicobacteraceae; genus Helicobacter; species Helicobacter pylori_CZ. The sequence goes on from NZ_JACTCR010000015.1 coordinate 45,549, forward strand.
TTGAATCAGGCCGTTACATTTCCGCTAACCATGCCGTTTTAGTGGCCCCGGTGTTAGAATTGTTTTCGCATGAATACAATGAAAAATCCCTAAAAATCAAAGAAAGTAATAACCCCCCCTTGATTGATGAAATGCTAGACTTGCTCGCTAATATCAATGAAAAAAACGCCATTGAATACTTGCATGATAGTTTTGATCACACCGAGTCGCTATTCACGCTTTTTGATTTGGGCTATATTGATTTGATTGACAGGAGCAACACCGAAGTTTTAGCCCATTTGATCGTCAAAAAAGCGGTGCAGTTGCTTTATGTTAAGGATCACAACGATATTTTACGCATTCAAGAGCAGGTCCAAGAGCGCTATTTATTGAATTGCTCGTTTTTCCAAAGCTTGCCGGATTATTGGGGCTTGAGGCAGAATTTCCCGGTCATGCCCTTGAATAAATTAGACGAAAAGCCCACCAGGAGCGCGAGCTTGTGGGATATTACTTGCGATAGCGATGGGGAAATCGCTTTTGATTCCACGAAGCCCTTGTTTTTGCATGATATAGACATAGATGAAGAAGAATACTTTTTAGCGTTCTTTTTAGTGGGGGCGTATCAAGAAGTTTTAGGCATGAAGCACAATTTATTCACGCACCCTACGGAATTTAGCGTGGTTTTTGATGAAAAAGGCGATTATGAGGTGGAAGATATTTGCGAAGCCCAAACGATTTTAGACGTGCTAGACGATTTAGACTACGACACCAAAGAGATCGAGCGCCTTTTAAAACAAAAAATTGAAGACAACAACCAACTGGACATGGAAGAAAAGAAAGAAATCATGGGGCGTTTGTATGTCATGCTGAGCGAAAACGGGTATTTGCGCACGATTTCTTAAACGCAAAAACCCACTAAAAACGCTTTTTGTTGGGTTTTTATATTGTTTAAGATCTTTAAGACTTCTTTAGATTTCATTTAAGGATATTTTCCATGATTTCTTTCACTATTTTAGGGTGCAAGATTTCGCCAGAATGAAAGGCAAAACCTGCCTGATTTTATCTTTCACATAAATTCTATGGCTGCCTTTTTGCCTAGAGAAAACAAATCCATTCTGCAATAATAGCTTCTCTGCTTCTTTAGCTGTGAGTCGTGGCAATTCAGGCAAAAGCTATCTCAATGGGTGCTATTACAGAATTTTTCTTAGAAAGAAAAGCTAACTCATCGGCTTCTAAATCTCCCAAATAAAGCTCTATGGCTTCTTTAATGTTTCTTAGGGCTTCTTCATAACTTTTCCCTTGTGATACACAGCCTTTTAGAAAGGGGACAAAAGCAAAATACCCATTCTCATCTTTTTCTATGACAGCGTTTATAAGCATGGCACTACCTTTGAGTGAATTTCTTATGATTATACATATAATATATTTTAAACAAAATTAAATTAACAGATTAGGGAGAAAATGGAAAGAGAAAAGAGAAAAGAATAAAAGAGAGATTAAAAAAGGAGACCCCTCACAAGAGAGTAAGGGGGGGGAGTTAGTTTTCTAATTTTTCAGCAAACTCGTTCTCTT
>NZ_JACTCR010000016.1:0-45930 GCF_014496965.1 Helicobacter pylori
TAAAGTCCAATTCATCAAAGCCTATGGCGTAATCAAAGAGGTTGAAATTAGGGACTTCATTTTCACCGGTGTAAAACACTCGTTTAGTGTTTTGATAGGATAGGATTTTTCTGGCTGATCCAAGGGGGTTACCAAAAACGATGTCCGCAGGTTTATCAGGATTTCGGTGTAAAGTGATTGTGTAATGCTGACTTAAAATGAAATGTAAAATAAATTTTTTTCTAAACCCTTTGCTTTCTCTTTTATCCAAAGGCCACCAATTCGCTAGGGCTATATTTAATGGGGGCTTATAATCGGTTTCATCTAAACGGGTGCTGTCTATATAAGCGTCTAATAGGGGCTGGAACATGATTATCCTTTTAAAGGAATTTTACAAAAAAATTTTTTTAAATCAAAGGCTTGATTAGGGCTAGATTAGGCTCATCAATGCAATGCGTGGCGTGCTGTTTTAGGATTTCTTTAGCGTTGAAAGCGATTTTAATATGGGCATGTTTGAACATGCTCAAGTCATTCGCCCCATCGCCCACGACTAAAGTGCGATCTTTACTGATATTTAATAAGCGTTGTAAGGCGAGAAGCATTTCGCCTTTAGAGTGTGAAAACATCATATGCCCGGTAATCAAGCCGTTTAAGGCGTTATTTTCCACGATCAGCGTGTTACTGAAAGCCGCATCTAAATGCAATAAATCCCTGTAATGATTGGTCGCTAGATCAAAGCCCCCGCTAAAGCAAACCACTTTGTAATTTTTCTCTTTTAAGGCACTAATGAGTTCAAATGCCCCCTCAAATAAAGGCAGACTTTCACAAACTTCTTTGGCTAGTTTTAAGGGCATGTTTTTGAGTTCAGAAACCCTTAAAATAAGACTTTTATGAAAATCTGTCTCGCCATTCATAGCTTTCAAAGTGATCTCTCTCACTTCATCAAACACCCCCCACGCCCTCGCTAAAGACTCAATCGTCTCAGCATTCACTAGCGTGGAGTCAAAATCAAAAACGGCTAGTTTTTGCACCCAATACCCTAAAATTAAGATTTCCTGCTTTTAGCGATCCCTTTGACATACTGATCAGCCAAATACAAGCCATGGTTTTCATTACCAATCAACTCAATTTTATCCAAAATATCCTTGAAAAGCACTTCTTCTTCATGCTGTTCAGCCACATACCATTGCAAGAAATTGAAAGTCGCATGATCTTTGCTTTTTATAGCGTGATCAACGATATTATTAATAGACTCGCTGATGTGTTGCTCATGTTCATAGGCTTTTTGGAAAATTTGAGTCAAACTTTCAAACTTATGCTCAGGGGCGCTGATGCTAGTCAATTGCACAGGCACATTGTTTTCATTCAAGAAGATGATAAGCTTTTTAGCATGCTCGTATTCTTCAGCCGCATGGTCAAATAAGAAAAGCCCCGCGCCATCTAAGCTATGGGTATAGCACCAAGAACTCATGCTCATATACAAGTTGGAAGAGTTCATTTCCTTATTCACTTGTTCGTTTAGCAACTTAATGATGTCTTTTGATAACATAGTATCTCCTTTGTGTTGGTTTAAGTTGTCCCATAATTATAGCATAAATGATAATGAAAAAGTAAATAGGAGTATGAAAATTTTTAAAAACTTACAAAAATGAGAGAGAACGCCAGCGAATGGCTTGATAGAGCTTAGATTTTATCATAAAAATCCTTTTAATGAGAATTATGTGAAAAAAAGGGTTGGCACGAATTAGGGGGTTAAAAGAGGGTTATTATATAATGTATAAAAAGCATTCTTAAATCTAAAAATGCTACAATGTTTGTTTTTAAAACGAAAGGGCAATTTAACCATGGACTTTTTAGAAAAAGTATTAGACAATCAAGTTACTGAAAGTAAGGAATTAGTCAGGCTTTATGATTATGATTTATACACGCTAGGGGAAGTAGCGGATCGCATGCGCCAAAACATGCACCAAAAAATCGTGTATTTTAATGTCAATAGGCATTTAAACCCTAGCAATATTTGCACGGACGCTTGCAAATTTTGCGCCTTTTCAGCCCACAGAAAAAACCCTAACCCCTATGAAATGAGTTTAGAAGAAATCCTAGAAAAGGTTAAAAACTCCTACAACAAGGGGATTAAAGAAGTCCATATCGTGAGCGCTCATAACCCTAATTACTCTTATGAATGGTATTTAAAGGTGTTTGAAACCATCAAGCAAGAAATGCCTAATTTGCATTTAAAGGCCATGACCGCTGCAGAAGTGCATTTTTTAAGCACCAAATTCAACAAACCTTTTGAATTGGTTCTAGAAGACATGCTCAAAGCCGGGGTGGATTCCATGCCAGGTGGGGGAGCGGAGATTTTTGATGAAGAGATCAGGCGTAGAATCTGTAATGGTAAGGTGGGATCTTCTCGGTGGTTAGAAATCCATGCTTATTGGCACAAATTAGGCAAAATGAGTAACGCTACCATGCTTTTTGGGCATATTGAAGATAAAATCCATCGCATCGATCACATGCTGAGAATCAAAAAAATCCAAAGCCCTAAAAATAAAGTGGAAAATAAAGAAGGGGGCTTTAACGCTTTTATCCCCTTATTGTATCAAAAAGAAAACAATTATTTGAAAGTGGAAAAATCCCCTAGCGCGATAGAAATCTTAAAAACCATCGCCATATCTCGCATTCTTTTAAATAATGTCCCCCACATTAAAGCCTATTGGGCGACTTTGGGCTTGAATTTAGCTTTAGTGGCCCAAGAATTTGGCGCTAACGATTTAGACGGCACGATAGAGATAGAGAGCATTCAAAGCGCAGCAGGCGCGAAGAGCCGGCATGGTTTGGAAAAAGAAGATTTGATATTTAAAATCAAGGACGCTGGTTTTGTTGCGGTAGAAAGGGATAGTTTGTATAATTTTATACAGAAATTTTAATAATTTTTAGCGTTTTTAAGAATGATTAGTTATAATAACGCTACTAACAACACTCAAGCTAAAATCTATTAAGGAAATCAGTATTAAAAAATTAATTCTATCTTCTCTTGTTTTCGCATGTATCAATACCAGCGTTGAAGCTTTGGAAAATGACGGCTCTAAACCAAACGATTTGGCTTCTCCAAAAGAAGCCTCTCAAGAATCTCAAAGAAATGAAGCTCAAAACGAAACCCCCCAATCCAATCAAACGCCTAAAGAAATGAAAGTCAATTCCATTTCTTATGTCGGGCTTTCTTACATGTCTGACATGCTCGCTAATGAAATTGTAAAGATTCGTGTGGGCGATATGGTGGATTCTAAAAAAATAGACACCGCTGTTTTAGCTTTGTTCAATCAAGGGTATTTTAAAGACGTTTATGCCACTTTTGAAAACGGCATTTTAGAGTTTCATTTTGATGAAAAAGCCAGGATTGCCGGGGTAGAAATCAAGGGTTATGGGACTGAAAAGGAAAAAGACGGCTTAAAATCCCAAATGGGGATCAAAAAGGGCGACACCTTTGATGAGCAAAAATTAGAGCATGCTAAAACGGCTTTAAAAACGGCTTTAGAGGGGCAGGGTTATTATGGGAGCGTGGTGGAGGTGCGCACCCAAAAGGTCAGTGAGGGAGCGTTATTGATCGTGTTTGATGTGAATAGGGGGGATAGTATTTATATCAAACAATCTATTTATGAGGGAAGCGATAAATTAAAACGCCGTGTGATTGAATCTTTGAGCGCGAACAAGCAGCGCGATTTCATGGGCTGGATGTGGGGCTTGAATGACGGGAAATTGCGCTTAGATCAATTAGAATACGATTCTTTGCGTATCCAAGATGTGTATATGCGTAGGGGTTATTTGGACGCTCATATTTCTTCGCCTTTTTTGAAAACGGATTTTTCCACCCATGACGCTAAGCTCCATTATAAGGTCAAAGAGGGGATCCAATACAGGATTTCAGATATTTTAATAGAAATTGACAATCCGGTAGTCCCCTTAAAAACCTTAGAAAAAGCGCTTAAAGTTAAAAGGAAAGATGTCTTTAATATTGAGCATTTAAGAGCGGATGCGCAAATTTTAAAAACCGAAATCGCCGATAAGGGCTATGCGTTTGCGGTGGTGAAGCCAGACTTGGATAAAGATGAAAAAAACGGGCTTGTGAAAGTCATTTATCGTATTGAAGTGGGCGATATGGTGCATATCAATGATGTCATCATTTCAGGGAACCAGCGTACGAGCGATAGGATCATTAGGAGGGAATTGTTACTAGGGCCTAAGGATAAATACAACTTGACCAAACTGAGAAATTCCGAAAATTCTTTGAGGCGTTTAGGGTTCTTCTCTAAAGTCAAAATTGAAGAAAAAAGGGTTAATAGCTCGCTTATGGATTTGTTAGTGAGCGTAGAAGAAGGGCGCACCGGGCAGTTGCAATTTGGTTTGGGCTATGGCTCTTATGGAGGGCTCATGCTTAATGGGAGCGTGAGCGAAAGGAATCTTTTTGGCACCGGGCAAAGCATGAGCTTGTATGCTAACATCGCTACAGGGGGGGGTAGATCTTATCCAGGCATGCCAAAAGGGGCGGGTCGTATGTTTGCTGGGAATTTGAGCCTGACTAATCCAAGGATTTTTGACAGCTGGTATAGCTCTACGATCAATCTTTATGCGGATTATAGGATAAGCTACCAATACATCCAACAAGGCGGGGGCTTTGGGGTGAATGTCGGGCGCATGCTAGGTAACAGAACCCATGTGAGCTTAGGGTATAACTTGAATGTTACCAAACTCCTTGGTTTCAGCAGCCCTTTATACAACCGCTACTATTCCTCTGTTAATGAAGTGGTTTCTCCAAGACAATGTTCTACCCCCGCATCAGTGATTATCAATCGCTTATCAGGCGGTAGAACTCCATTGGTCCCTGAAAGCTGTTCTAATCCTGGAGCGATCACCACTTCACCAGAAATAAAAGGTATTTGGGATAGGGATTACCACACGCCTATCACCAGCTCTTTCACCCTTGATGTGAGCTATGATAACACCGATGATTATTATTTCCCTAGAAATGGGGTTATCTTTAGCTCTTATGCGACGATGTCTGGTTTGCCAAGCTCTGGCACGCTCAATTCGTGGAACGGGTTAGGCGGAAATGTCCGTAACACCAAAGTCTATGGTAAATTCGCCGCTTACCACCATTTGCAAAAATATTTATTGATAGATTTGATCGCTCGCTTTAAAACGCAAGGGGGCTATATCTTTAGGTATAACACCGATGATTACTTGCCCTTAAACTCCACCTTCTACATGGGGGGCGTAACCACGGTGAGGGGCTTTAGGAACGGATCGGTTACGCCTAAAGATGAGTTTGGCTTGTGGCTTGGAGGCGATGGGATTTTTACCGCTTCTACTGAATTGAGCTATGGGGTGTTAAAAGCGGCTAAAATGCGTTTAGCGTGGTTTTTTGACTTTGGTTTCTTAACCTTTAAAACCCCAACTAGGGGGAGTTTCTTCTATAACGCTCCCCTCACGACAGCGAATTTTAAAGATTATGGCGTGATAGGGGCTGGGTTTGAAAGAGCGACTTGGAGGGCTTCTACAGGCTTACAGATTGAATGGATTTCGCCCATGGGGCCTTTGGTGTTGATTTTCCCTATAGCGTTTTTCAACCAATGGGGCGATGGCAATGGCAAAAAATGTAAAGGGCTGTGCTTCAACCCTAACATGGACGATTACACGCAACATTTTGAATTTTCTATGGGAACAAGGTTTTAAAATGCGCACCAACAGAGAAGAAATTTTAGATTTAATGAAAAACGCGCCCTTGAAAGAATTAGGGCAAAGGGCTTTGAGGGTAAAGCAACGCTTGCACCCTGAAAACTTGACGACTTTTATTGTGGATAGGAATATCAATTACACCAATATTTGTTTTGTGGATTGCAAGTTTTGCGCGTTCAAACGCACCCTAAAAGAAAAAGACGCCTATGTGTTGAGCTATGAAGAAATTGATCAAAAGATTGAAGAATTGCTCGCCATTGGCGGCACGCAGATCCTTTTTCAAGGGGGGGTGCACCCGCAGCTCAAAATAGATTATTATGAAAATTTAGTCAGCCATATCGCCCAAAAATTCCCCACCATTACCATTCATGGTTTTAGCGCGGTTGAGATTGATTACATTTCTAAAATCTCTAAATTGTCTTTAAAAGAAGTTTTAGAAAGGTTGAAAAGTGCCGGGTTAAGCTCCATTCCAGGAGCGGGAGCAGAAATATTAAGCGATAGGGTGCGCGATGTCATCGCTCCTAAAAAATTGAGCAGCGATCGGTGGATTGAAGTGCATAGAATGGCGCATCTTTGCGGGATTAAAAGCACGGCTACCATGATGTTTGGGAGCGTGGATAATGAAGAAGACGTGGTGGAGCATTTACAAAGGGTGCGCGATCTGCAAGATGAAACCGGCGGCTTTAGGGCTTTTATTTTATGGAGCTTTCAGCCCAACAACACCCCTTTAAAAGAAGAAATCCCAAGCATTAAAAAGGCGAGTTCCAATCGGTATTTACGCTATTTGGCATGCAGTAGGATTTTTTTAGATAACGTTCAAAACATCCAAAGCTCATGGGTTACTCAAGGCTCTATGATAGGGCAGTTAGCCTTATTGTTTGGAGCGAATGATTTAGGGAGTGTGATGATGGAAGAAAATGTAGTGAAAGCGGCCGGGACAAGTTTTTGCATGAATGAAGCGGAAATGATAGATCTTATTGAAGACATTGGGAGCGTGGCGGCTAAACGAAACACCGCTTATGAAATCTTAAAGCGTTATCCGGCTGAAGCAAAGGTATAAAGAGCATGAAAAAAATTTTAATCACTTTATTATTAGGAGTTTTTATGGGGTTACAAGCGAGCGCTTTGACACACCAAGAAATCAATCAAGCTAAAGTCCCTGTGATTTATGAAGAAAACCATTTATTGCCTATGGGGTTTATCCATTTAGCTTTTAGAGGGGGCGGGAGCTTAAGCGATAAAAACCAGTTGGGTTTAGCAAAATTATTCGCGCAAGTTTTAAACGAAGGCACTAAAGAGCTTGGCGCGGTGGGGTTTGCACAACTTTTAGAGCAAAAAGCGATCAGTTTGAATGTGGATACCAGCGCAGAAGATTTGCAAATCACTTTAGAATTTTTAAAAGAATACGAAGATGAAGCTATCATGCGTTTAAAAGAGCTTTTGAAATCCCCTAATTTCACGCAAAACGCTTTAGAAAAAGTCAAAACGAGAATGTTGGCCGCGCTTTTACAAAAAGAAAGCGATTTTGACTATTTGGCTAAATTGACTTTAAAGCAAGAACTTTTTGCTAACACCCCTTTAGCTAATGCAGCTTTAGGCACTAAAGAGAGTCTCCAAAAAATCAAGCTAGAGGATTTGAAACAGCAATTTGCTAAGGTCTTTGAACTCAATAAGCTCGTGGTGGTGCTTGGGGGCGATTTGAAAGTCAATCAAACGCTCAATCGTTTAAATAACGCCCTCAATTTCTTGCCGCAAGGTAAAGCGTATGAAGAGCCTTATTTTGAAGCGAGCGATAAAAAAAGCGAAAAAGTCCTCTATAAAGACACTGAGCAGGCTTTCGTGTATTTTGGCGCGCCCTTTAAAATCAAGGATTTAAAACAGGATTTAGCGAAATCTAAAGTCATGATGTTTGTGCTTGGGGGGGGGTTTGGCTCTCGTTTAATGGAAAAAATCAGGGTTCAAGAGGGCTTGGCTTATAGCGTGTATATCCGCTCTAATTTTTCTAAAGTGGCGCATTTTGCGAGCGGGTATTTGCAAACCAAGCTCAGCACTCAAGCTAAAAGCGTTGCATTAGTTAAAAAAATAGTCAAAGAATTTATAGAAAAAGGCATGACGCAACAAGAATTAGACGACGCTAAAAAGTTTTTACTAGGCTCTGAGCCTTTAAGGAATGAAACGATCTCTAGCCGCTTGAACACCACTTACAATTATTTTTATTTAGGTTTGCCTTTAAATTTCAACCAAACGCTACTCAATCAAATCCAAAAAATGAGTTTGAAAGAAATCAATGATTTCATTAAAGCGCACACCGAAATCAACGACTTAACTTTTGCCATTGTGAGCAATAAAAAGAGTAAGGACAAATAATGCCATTTGAAGCTGTAATCGGGCTAGAAGTCCATGTCCAACTCAACACCAAAACCAAAATCTTTTGCTCTTGTTCTACAAGCTTTGGAGAAACCCCCAATTCTAACACCTGCCCTGTGTGTTTGGGCTTACCGGGAGCTTTGCCGGTATTGAATAAAGAAGTGGTTAAAAAAGCCATCCAATTAGGCACAGCCATTGAAGCCAATATCAACCAATATTCCATTTTTGCGAGGAAAAATTATTTTTACCCCGATTTGCCTAAGGCTTATCAAATTTCGCAGTTTGAAGTCCCCATTGTGAGTGATGGGAAATTAGAGATTGACACTAAAAAAGGCGCAAAAATCGTGCGTATTGAAAGGGCCCACATGGAAGAAGACGCCGGTAAAAATATCCATGAGGGCAGCTGTTCTTTAGTGGATTTGAACCGCGCTTGCACCCCTTTATTAGAAATTGTCAGTAAGCCGGACATGCGAAATAGTGAAGAAGCCATAGCGTATTTGAAAAAGCTCCATGCTATCGTGCGTTTTATAGGGATTTCTGATGCGAACATGCAAGAGGGGAATTTCAGGTGCGATGCGAACGTGTCCATTAGACCCAAAGGCGACGAAAAGCTTTACACGAGAGTAGAGATTAAAAATCTAAATAGCTTTAGATTCATCGCTAAAGCGATTGAATACGAGATAGAGCGCCAAAGCACAGCGTGGGAAAGCGGGCGTTATCATGAAGAAATCATTCAAGAAACACGCCTTTTTGACACCCATAAAGGGATCACCCTTTCTATGCGCAATAAAGAAGAATCGGCGGATTACCGCTATTTTAAAGATCCGGATTTGTATCCTGTTTTTATTGATGAAAAACTTTTAAAAGAATCTCAAAAGATCAATGAATTGCCTAGCGCGAAAAAAATCCGCTACATGAAAGATTTTAACCTTAAAGAAGACGATGCGAATTTATTGGTGAGCGATCCTTTATTGGCGGAGTATTTTGAAAGCATGCTCAATCTTGGGGTTAAGGCTAAAACGAGCGTGACATGGCTTTGCGTGGAATTATTAGGGCGCTTGAAAGCTGAAGTTACTTTAGAAAATTGTGGGATTAGCGCTCACATGTTAGGCGCTTTAGCCAAACGCATTGATGAGGGCAAGATTTCAGGTAAGAGTGCTAAAGATGTATTAGACAAGCTTTTAGAAGAGCAAGGGGGCGATGTGGATACCCTTATTGAACAAATGGGCTTGTCTCAAGTCAATGACACGGAAGCGATTGTTAAAGTCATAGAAGAAGTGTTAAAAAGCAACGCTGATAAGGTGCTTGAATACAAAAGCGGTAAGGATAAGCTTTTTGGGTTTTTTGTAGGGCAAGCGATGAAAAATCTAAAAGGCGCTAATCCTAGCGTGGTGAATACTATTTTGAAAGAGAAATTGGGTTGATGAGGAAAATTTTTTCTTATGTTTTGAAGGCTTTGTTGTTTATTGGGATCGTTTATGCAGAGCCGGAATCTAAAGTGGAAGCCTTAGAAGGGAGGAAGCAAGAGTCTTCTTTGGATAAAAAAATCCGCCAAGAATTAAAGAATAAGGATTTGAAAAATAAAGAATTGAAAAATAAAAAAGAAGAAAAGAAAAACACTGAAGAAAAGAAAGAAATAAAAGCCCAAAGAAAACCCAGAGCAGAAGTCCATCATGGGGATACCAAAAATCCCACTCCAAAGATCGCAACTCCTAAAATCAAAGGGAGTAGTAAGGGCGTTCAAAATCAAGGCACGCAAAATCAAGGCGTTCAAAATAACGCGCCAAAACCTGAAAAAAAAGATACAACCCCTCAAGCTACTGAAAAAAATAAGGAAACAAGCCCTAGCTCTCAATTCAATTCCATTTTTGGTAATCCTAATAACGCTGCCAACAACACCCTTGAAGATAAAGTCGTAGGGGGTATTTCATTGCTTGTTAATGGTTCGCCTATCACGCTGTATCAAATCCAAGAAGAGCAAGAAAAATCCAAAGTGAGCAAAGCTCAAGCCAGGGATCGTTTGATCGCTGAACGCATTAAAAACCAAGAAATTGAGCGCTTGAAAATCCATGTAGATGATGACAAGCTAGACCAAGAAATGGCGATGATGGCGCAACAACAAGGCATGGATTTAGATCATTTCAAACAGATGCTTATGGCTGAGGGGCATTATAAACTCTATAGAGATCAGCTTAAGGAGCATTTAGAAATGCAAGAATTGTTGCGTAATATCTTACTCACCAATGTGGATACCAGCTCTGAAACCAAAATGCGCGAATATTACAACAAACACAAGGAGCAATTCAGTATCCCCACAGAAATAGAAACCGTGCGCTACACTTCCACCAATCAAGAAGATTTAGAAAGGGCTATGGCAGACCCTAATTTGGAAATTCCAGGGGTGAGTAAGGCTAATGAAAAAATAGAGATGAAAACCTTAAACCCTCAAATCGCTCAAGTCTTTATTTCGCATGAGCAAGGCTCTTTTACGCCCGTTATGAATGGGGGTGGGGGGCAGTTTATCACCTTTTATATCAAGGAAAAAAAGGGTAAAAACGAAGTGAGTTTCAGTCAAGCCAAGCAATTTATCGCCCAAAAATTAGTGGAAGAGTCTAAAGATAAGATTTTAGAAGAGCATTTTGAAAAATTGCGCGTTAAGTCTAGGATTGTGATGATTAGAGAGTGAATTTTAGATTGTGCAACACTTTAATTTCCTCTATAAAGATTCTTTATTTTCTATCGCTTTATTCACTTTCATTATCGCTCTTGTGATTTTATTAGAACAGGCTAGGGCGTATTTCACCCAAAAGAAAAACAAAAAATTTTTACAAAAATTCGCCCAAAATCAAAACGCTTATGCGGGCAGTGAGAATTTAAGCGAGCTTTTAAAGCATGCTAAAATTTCTAGTTTGATGTTTTTAGCCAGAGCGTATTCTAAAGCGGATGTACAAATGAGTATTGAAATCTTAAAAGGGCTTTTGAATCGCTCCCTAAAAGATGAAGAAAAAATCGCTGTTTTAGATTTATTGGCTGAAAATTATTTTAGTGTGGGGTATTTGCAAAAAACAAAAGACACCGTGAAAGAAATTTTGCGCTTTTCCCCAAGGAATGTGGAAGCGTTGTTGAAACTTTTGCATGCGTATGAATTAGAAAAAGATTATTCAAAGGCTTTAGAAACTTTGGAATGTTTGGAAGAATTAGAGGTGCCTGAAATTGAAACGATTAAAAATTACCTCTATTTAATGCATTTAATAGAGAATAAGGAAGAGGCGGCTAAAATCTTGCATGTTTCAAAAGCGTCATTAGATTTGAAAAAAATCGCTTTAAATTATTTAAAATCTTATGATGAAAAGCTTTTTTGGCAAGAGATTGATGCAACCGAACGGCTAGAAAATGTGATCGATCTTTTATGGGATATGAATATCCCTGCTTTTATTTTAGAAAAACATGCCCTTTTGCAAGATATTGCGCGATCCCAAGGGTTGCTTTTGGATAACAAACCTTGCCAAATTTTTGAATTAGAGGTTTTACGCGCTCTATTAAATAGCCCTATAAAAGCGAGTCTGACTTTTGAATACCGCTGCAAGCATTGCAAACAAATCTTTCCTTTTGAAAGCCATAGATGCCCTGTGTGTTACCAGTTAGCGTTTATGGATATGGTGCTTAAAATCTCTAAAAAAACGCATGCTATGGGAGTGGATTAAGATGCAAGAAATTGAAATTTTTTGCGATGGCTCTTCTTTAGGCAATCCCGGGCCAGGCGGGTATGCGGCGATTTTACGCTATAAAGATAAAGAAAAAATCATCAGTGGAGGCGAACCATTCACCACGAATAACCGCATGGAATTAAGAGCGCTCAATGAAGCGTTAAAAATTTTGAAACGCCCATGCCATATCACGCTTTATAGCGATTCGCAATACGTGTGCCAAGCGATCAATGTGTGGCTGACTAACTGGCAAAAAAAGAATTTTTCTAAAGTCAAAAATGTGGATTTGTGGAAAGAATTTGTAAAAGTCTCTAAAGGGCATTTGATTGTGGCGGTTTGGATCAAGGGGCATAACGGGCATGCCGAGAATGAACGATGCGATAGCCTCGCTAAATTAGAGGCGCAAAAACGCACTAAAACGACCACTTAAAGGGAAAAATGATGAAAAACAAACGCTCTCAAAATAGCCCTTATGCAACGCCTAATAACCCTTATCTAACGCTAGAAAAAGCTTTAGGGTATTCTTTTAAAGACAAGCGTTTATTGGAGCAAGCCCTAACGCATAAATCATGCAAGCTCGCTTTAAACAATGAACGCTTGGAATTTTTGGGCGATGCGGTGTTGGGTTTGGTGATAGGGGAGTTGCTATACCATAAATTCTACCAATACGATGAGGGCAAACTCTCTAAATTAAGGGCTTCTATTGTGAGCGCGCATGGTTTTACGAAATTAGCGAAAGCGATCGCTTTGCAAGATTATTTGCGCGTTTCTTCTTCTGAAGAAATTTCTAAGGGGAGAGAAAAACCCTCTATTTTATCAAGCGCTTTTGAGGCTTTAATGGCTGGGGTGTATTTAGAAGCAGGATTAGCTAAGGTGCGTAAGATCATACAAAATTTACTCAATCGCGCTTACAAGCGTTTGGATCTGGAGCATTTGTTTATGGATTATAAAACCGCCTTACAGGAATTGACCCAAGCGCAATTTTGCGTGATCCCCACTTACCAATTGCTCCAAGAAAAAGGGCCCGATCACCATAAAGAATTTGAAATGGCTCTATACATTCAAGATAAAATGTATGCGACCGCTAAAGGCAAGAGTAAAAAAGAAGCCGAACAGCAATGCGCTTATTATGCGCTTCAAAAACTGAAGGAAGCCAAATGAACACTTTGGGGCGTTTTTTAAGGCTCACGACTTTTGGGGAATCGCATGGGGATATGATAGGGGGGGTATTAGACGGCATGCCTAGCGGGATTAAAATAGACTATGACTTATTAGAAAATGAAATGAAGCGCCGCCAAGGGGGGAGGAATGTTTTCATTACGCCACGAAAAGAAGACGATAAAGTGGAAATAACAAGCGGGGTTTTTGAAGATTTTAGCACAGGGACGCCCATAGGGTTTTTAATCCACAACCAAAGGGCTAGGAGCAAGGATTACGATAACATTAAAAACCTTTTTAGGCCTAGCCATGCGGATTTCACTTATTTTCATAAATACGGCATCAGGGATTTTAGGGGTGGAGGGAGGAGCTCGGCCAGAGAGAGCGCTATAAGAGTGGCTGCTGGGGCGTTTGCTAAAATGCTTTTGAGAGAAATTGGTATTGTTTGTGAAAGCGGGATTATTAAAATTGGGGGCATTGAAGCCAAAAATTACGATTTTAATCACGCCTTAAAAAGCGAGATTTTTGCCCTAGACAAAGATCAAGAAGAAGCGCAAAAAACAGCCATTCAAAACGCTATCAAAAACCACGATAGTATTGGGGGCGTGGCTTTGATTAGAGCAAGGAGTGTGAAGAGAAATCGAAAGCTCCCCATTGGCTTAGGTCAAGGGCTATACGCTAAATTAGACGCTAAAATCGCTGAAGCGATGATGGGGCTTAACGGGGTGAAAGCGGTTGAAATAGGCAAGGGGGTAGAAAGCTCTTTACTAAAAGGCTCAGAGTATAACGATTTAATGAGTCAAAAAGGGTTTTTGAGCAATCATAGCGGGGGGGTTTTAGGGGGCATGAGCAATGGGGAAGAAATCATTGTTAGAGTGCATTTCAAACCCACGCCAAGCATTTTCCAACCTCAACAAACCATAGACATTAACAATAACGAATGCGAATGCTTGTTAAAGGGTAGGCATGATCCTTGCATTGCGATTAGAGGGAGCGTGGTGTGCGAGAGTTTGCTTTCATTGGTGTTAGCCGATATGGTATTACTCAATTTGACTTCAAAAATAGAGTATTTAAAAACGATTTATAATGAGAATTAAAACGAAATTGGATACAATCAGCTTAAAAAGGATATAAATGGAAAAATTACCTAAAAAACGAGTTTCTAAAACCAAATCACAAAAACTTATCCATAGCCTAACCACCCAAAAGAACAGAGCCTTTCTCAAAAAAATCAGCGCTAATGAAATGCTTTTAGAATTAGAAAAAGGGGCGTTTAAAAAAAATGAAGCCTATTTTATTTCTGATGAAGAAGATAAAAATTATGTTTTAGTGCCGGACAATGTGATCTCTCTTTTGGCAGAAAACGCCAGAAAGGCTTTTGAAGCCAGGCTTAGGGCGGAATTAGAAAGGGATATTATCACCCAAGCGCCGATTGATTTTGAAGACGTACGCGAAGTTTCTTTGCAATTGTTAGAAAATTTACGCCAAAAAGACGGGAATTTGCCCAATATCAACACCCTAAATTTTGTCAAACAAATCAAAAAAGAACACCCTAATTTATTCTTTAATTTTGACAACATGTTCAAACAACCCCCTTTCAATGAGAATAATTTTGAAAATTTTGACAATAGCGATGAGGAAAATTTTTAATGCAAACCATTGATTTTGAAAAATTTTCACAATACTCCAAGCCCGGCCCACGATACACCAGCTACCCCACAGCGGTAGAGTTTAATGAAAATTTTAATGAAGAGAGCTTGAAAACGGCGTTTTTTAACCATGACCATCTCAAAAACCCCATGCCCTTATCGCTTTATACGCATTTGCCCTTTTGCAGGAGCGCGTGTTATTTTTGCGCTTGTTCTGTCATTTACACCAGTTTAGAAGAGAAAAAAACCCGCTATATCAGCTACCTTAAAAAAGAACTCGCTCTTTTAAAAAACGCGATGGATACCGACAGAGAAGTGGCGCAATTCCACTATGGAGGCGGCACGCCGACCTTTTTTTCGCCCATTCAATTAGATGAGATCACGCAAAGCATTCAAGAAGTTTTCCCCAATTTCAGCCAAGATATTGAAATGAGTTGTGAGATTGACCCCAGGCATTTCACTAAAGAACACATGCAAACCTTGTTTGATAGGGGGTTTAACCGCTTGAGTTTTGGGGTGCAGGATTTTGATTTTGAAGTCCAAAAAGCCATTCACAGAATCCAGCCTTTTGAAATGGTTCAAGAATCGGTGAAACTCGCCAGAGATTACGGCATCAAATCCATTAATTTTGATTTGATTTATGGCTTACCCAACCAGACTAAAGAAAGTTTTTTAAAAACTTTGGAATGGGTTTTGAAATTAGATCCGGATCGATTAGCGGTGTTCAATTACGCGCATGTACCTTGGGTGAAAAAAACGATGCGTAAAATTGATGAAACCTTATTGCCAAGCCCTAGAGACAAACTAGAGATTTTAGAAGCTCTGATTAGTTTTTTAGAAAAAGCCAATTACCAAATGATAGGCATGGATCATTTCGCTAAAAGCGATAATGAGTTGTATCTAGCCCTTCAAAAGGCGGAGTTACGCCGTAATTTTCAAGGCTATACCACTAAGAAATTCACCCAAACCATTGGCATTGGCGTTACGAGTATTGGCGAAGGAATCGATTATTACACGCAAAATTATAAAGACTTGCACCACTATGAAAAAGCCCTTGATTTGGGGCATTTGCCGGTAGAAAGGGGTGTAGCGCTCAGCCAAGAAGATGCGTTAAGAAAAGAAGTGATCATGCAAATGATGAGTAATTTAAAATTGGATTACTATAAGATTGAAGAAAAATTTTCTATTGATTTTAAAGCGCATTTTAAAAAAGAATTAGAAAAATTAAAGCCTTATGAAGAAGCGGGCTTGCTTGTTTTTAACCCTAAAGGCTTTGAGATGACAAGAACAGGGGGCATGCTCGTAAGAAACATGGCTATGGAGTTTGACGCGTATTTGCGTGGAGGCGAAAAACATTTCAGTAAAACGCTATGAATGAAAATGTTAATGAAAATATCTTTGAAGAAGTAGGGGACGCTTGCGTTAAATGCGCTAAATGCGTGCCAGGTTGCACCATATACCGCATCCATAAAGATGAAACGACTTCGCCTAGGGGCTTTTTAGATTTGATGCGCCTAAACGCTCAAAACAAGCTCCAATTAGACGCAAATTTAAAACACCTTTTAGAAACTTGTTTTTTATGCACCGCTTGTGTAGAAACCTGCCCCTTTCATTTGCCCATAGACACTTTAATAGAAAAAGCCAGAGAAAAAATCGCTCAAAAGCATGGCATCGCTTGGTATAAAAAATCCTATTTTTCCCTTTTAAAAAACCGCAAAAAAATGGATAGGGTGTTTTCGGTGGCGCATTTTTTAGCCCCTTGTATCTTCAAGCAAGTGGGGGATAATTTAGAGCCTAGGGCGGTGTTTAAAGGCCTATTCAAACGCTTTAAAAAAAGCGCTCTGCCTCCCTTAAATCAAAAAAGTTTTTTACAAAAGCATGCAGAGGTTAAGCCTTTAGAAAACCCCATTCAAAAAGTAGCCATTTTTATAGGGTGCTTGAGCAATTACCATTACCAGCAAGTGGGGGAAAGCTTGTTGTATATTTTAGAAAAACTCAACATTCAAGCGATCATCCCTAAGCAAGAATGCTGCTCAGCCCCTGCGTATTTTACCGGCGATAAAGACACCACGCTTTTTTTAGTGAAAAAAAACATAGAATGGTTTGAAAGCTATTTAGATGAAGTGGATGCAATCATTGTGCCTGAAGCCACATGCGCTAGCATGCTCATCAACGATTATTACAAGGTGTTTTTAGGCGAGAAAGATAGGGATTTGTATGTGAAGCGCTTGGAAAAAATCACGCCTAAAATCTATCTGGCGAGCGTGTTTTTAGAGAAACACACCCCTTTAAAACATCTTTTAGAAAAAATCCCTAAGGGAAAAAAAGAGACTATCACCTATCATAACCCTTGCCATGCCAAAAAAACCCTAAACGCTCACAAAGAAGTGCATAGCTTGCTCAATTTGCATTATGAAATTAAAGAAATGCCGGACAATTGCTGCGGTTTTGGGGGGATTACGATGCAAACACAAAAGGCGGAGTTTTCTTTAAAAGTGGGGCTTCTTAGGGCTAAAGAAATCATAGACACTCAAGCTAGAATTTTGAGCGCAGAATGTGGGGCATGCCACATGCAATTAAACAACGCCCTAAAGTCTTTAGATGATCCTAACACCCCCTCTTTTTCACACCCTTTAGAACTCATCGCTAAAGCCTTAAAAAGCGCTGAATAGAGGTTAAAAAGCGCTTAAAGGCATTTTTAACAATTAAAATATCAAAGAGCTTGCGAAAAGCAAGCGATAGCTTATTGAAAAAAGCGGTCTTCTTGGGTTAGGGGGTTGTTAAAGGGGGTTGTAGGGGGGAAATTATTTCAAAATACCCCCCCTATCCCCTTAAGAGTTTGACAATAAAATGAAATCTAAAACGATAAAGCAAGTTAATTAAAATCCTATTTTTTATATAATACAGAACTTTAACGCCACTATAAGGAATGAAAAATGCAAGAAATCAGCGCCTACGAACTCATCAAAGAAAAACTGCACGCCATACCTAACCTTCGCCATAAAGGGAGCTTGTTTGAAAAAATTTCTAAGCAATTTTTACAAGAGCATGACAGCGCTAACGAATACGAATCTATTGATCTTTGGTATGATTGGGAATTAAGGGGGAAGGAGCGCGATAAGGGGATTGATATAGTCATTACGACCTCAAACAAAGAATACATCGCCGTGCAATGCAAATTCCATCAAAACAGCATCTCATATAACGACATTTCACCTTTTTTAACCCAATTGCTAAGCGGGCATAAATTGCAAAATGGGGTAGGGGAGGTCAAGTTTAAAAAAGGGATCATCATCTCCACTTCTAATTTAACCTCTGAAGCCCTTAAAGCAATTGAGCAAATCAGAAGCACAGGAATGGGGATTGACATTGATGAAATCACTGAAGAGGATTTCATTTATTCTCGCATTGATTGGGAAAAGTTTGATCCCACAAAAACCGAAGACGAAATCCCCTTATGCGATAAGAAAAGGCCGCGCCCTCACCAAAAAGAAGCGATTGAAAAGACTAAAGAGTATTTTTCTGACCCTAAAAACGCTAGAGGCAAGCTCATTATGGCATGCGGGACCGGCAAAACCTACACTTCTTTAAAAATCATGGAAGCTTTAGATCCCAAGATCACGCTTTTTCTAGCGCCAAGCATCGCTTTGCTTTCTCAAACTTTTAGAGAATACGCGCAAGAAAAAAGCGAGCCTTTTTACGCTTCTATCGTGTGCAGCGATGATAAAACCGGGCAAAGTAAGAAAAATAAGAGCAAGAACGAAGACAATGACGATATTAAATTTTCTGAGCTCCCTTTAAAGCCCTCCACTCGCCTTGAAGACATTTTAAGCACTTATCAAAAAGCACAAAAAGAAAACAAGCGCTTCATTATCTTTTCAACTTACCAAAAAGCGCGTTGCGTATTAAAGAGGCGCAAGAAGCGGGTTTGAATGGAATCGATCTCATCATTTGCGATGAAGCCCACAGAACGGTAGGGGCTATGTATTCTAGTAATGAAAGGGACGATAAAAACGCTTTCACGCTTTGCCATAGCGATGAACATATCAAAGCGAAAAAACGCCTGTATATGACCGCCACGCCTAAAGTGTATAGCGAAAGTTCTAAAGCTAAAGCCAAAGAGAGCGATAACGTTATCTACTCCATGGACGATGCGGAGGTTTTTGGCGAAGAAATCTATACGCTCAATTTTGAAAGAGCGATCGCTTTAGATCTCTTAACCGATTACAAAGTCATCATTTTAGCGGTGCGTTCAGAAAATTTAAGCGGCGTTACTAACAGCGTGAATAAAAAGATCAGTCAGCTCAAAGCCGAAGGCACTAAATTAGATAAAAAGCTCATCAATAACGAATTTGTTTGTAAGATTGTCGGCACGCATAAAGGGTTAGCCAAACAGGATCTAATCGCTTTAGACGATGAAAACAAAGAAGACAACGACTTGAAAAACAAGCAAGACACCTTTGTTTCTCAAAGAGCCATAAGCTTTTGTAAAAGCATACAAACGAGTAAAAATATCAAAGACTCCTTTGAAACGATTATGGAATGCTACAATGAAGAGCTTAAGAAAAAGAGTTTTAAAAACCTAACAATCAGCATCGATCACATTGATGGCACCATGAATTGTAAGGTTAGGCTTGAAAAATTAGAAGAACTCAATGAATTCAAGCCTAACACTTGCAAGGTTTTAAGTAACGCTAGGTGTTTGAGCGAAGGGGTGGATGTCCCGGCGTTAGATAGCATTGTCTTTTTTGATGGCAAAAGCGCTATGGTGGATATTATCCAAGCGGTGGGTAGGGTGATGCGAAAAGCCAAACACAAGAAAAGAGGCTATATCATTTTGCCTATCGCTTTAGAAGAGAGTGAAATCCAAAACCTAGATGAAGCCGTCAATAACACCAATTTCAAAAACATTTGGAAAGTGATAAAAGCCTTAAGAAGCCATGACCCAAGCCTGGTTGATGAAGCCACTTTTAAAGAAAAAATCAAAATCTTTGGAAGCGATGATGAAACAAATCAAGACGATAAAGAGCCAAAAAAAGATAAAACAAAGCAAGATCCCAAACAAGCCCAAAAAACCCTTTTTGACGCTATCTTATTGCAAGATCTAGCAAACGCTGTGTATAATGTCATGCCCACTAAATTAGGGGACAGGAACTATTGGGAAAATTTCGCCAAAAAAACGGGCAATATCGCAAGAACCTTGAACAATCGCTTGAAAGATATTTTTGAAAAAAACCCTGAAATTTTCCACGGCTTTTTGGATTCCTTAAGAGGCAATATCCACCAAAGCATCAAAGAAGATGAAGCCTTAGATATGATCACCTCTCATATCATCACTAAGCCCATTTTTGATGCGATTTTTGGGGACAATATCAAAAACCCTATCTCTAAAGCGCTAGATAAAATGGTTCAAAAACTCTCCACTCTGGGATTACAAGGAGAAACTAAAGATCTTAAAAACCTTTATGAAAGCGTAAAAACAGAAGCCATGCGTGCCAAAAGCCAAAAAAGCCAACAAGAACTCATTAAAAACCTCTACAACACTTTCTTTAAAGAAGCCTTTAGAAAACAAAGCGAAAAACTAGGGATCGTTTATACGCCTATAGAGGTGGTGGATTTCATTTTAAGAGCCACTAACGGCATTTTGAAAAAGCATTTCAATACGGATTTTAACGATAAAAACATCACGATTTTTGATCCTTTCACCGGAACCGGGAGTTTTATCGCTCGTTTGCTTTCTAAAGAAAACGATCTCATTAGCGACGAAGCCTTAAAAGAGAAGTTTTTAAACCATTTATTCGCTTTTGACATCGTGCTTTTAGCCTATTATATCGCTTTAATCAATATCACTCAAGCGGCGCAAAGTAGGGATGGCTCGTTAAAAAATTTCAAAAATATCGCGCTCACGGACAGCCTGGATATTTATGAGGAAAAAAACGATAAGGGGGTATTCCCATTTTTTGAAGATTTGAAAGAAAACAAAGACATCAAAGACACTCTAGCCGACCAAAACATCAGAGTCATCATCGGCAACCCGCCTTATTCAGCCGGCACAAAAAGTGAAAACGACAATAACCAAAACCTTTCACACCCTAAGCTTGAAAAATTAGTTTATGAAACTTATAGCAAAAATTCCGCCGCCAAAGTGGGGAAAACCACACGAGACACGCTCATCCAGTCAATACGCATGGCGAGCGATCTTTTAAAAGATAAAGGGGTGGTAGGCTTTGTGGTGAATGGGAGTTTTATTGACTCTAAAAGCGCGGATGGGTTCAGGAAATGCGTGGCGCAAGAATTTGCACATCTTTATGCGCTGAATTTGAGGGGGAATGCTAGGACTTCAGGGGAGGAGCGAAAAAAAGAAGGCGATGGAATATTTGATAGCGGATCAAGGGCGACGATAGCGATTATCTTTTTTGTCAAAGACGCAAGCGTGAAAAACAGCGCGATCCATTACTACGATATTGGGGATTATTTGAAAAGAGAAGAAAAACTCAATCGGCTCGCTAACTTTTTAAACCTAGACGCAATCGCTTTTGAAACAATCATTCCGAATAATAAAGGCGATTGGATCAACCAAAGAGAAGACGCTTTTGAAAAACTCATCCCTTTAAAAAGAGATAAAAAACGCCAAAACCCTAGCGTTTTTGACACCAATTCTAATGGCGTGGTAAGCGGGCGTGATCCTTGGGTGTATAACTTTTCGCCAAACGCTTTAATGCAATCGGTGCAAACATGCATTGACACTTATAACGCTGATTTGAAGCGCTTCAATGAGGTTTTTAGGGAAGCCTTCAAACAACGAACTAAAGGCGCCAAATCAGGCGATCGCTATAAGCACCTTAATTCTCAAGAAATCACCACCGATAAAACGAAAATCGCATGGACTCGTAGTTTGAAAAAAGGATTTATTAAAAATGAAAACCTGCCAGAAAGTAGCAAAGAGCGCGTAAGGTTAGCCTTGTATCGCCCTTTTAACAAACAATGGCTTTATTTTGATAAAAATTTAAACGAAGAACAAAGTCAATTGCCCAAAATTTTCCCGGATAAAAGCGCGCGCAACGTGGTGATCAATACCACAATAAGGAATTTTAGCGCCTTGATTGGGGACGCTATCCCTGATACGCATTTTATAGGCGATACCAACGCTTACCCCTTGTATTATTACGACGATCTGGGGAATCGCTATAACGCTATCAGCGGCTATGCGCTCAACCTCTTCAGGAGGCATTATAAAGATAATGCTATCGTTGAAGAAGAGATTTTTTACTACATTTATGCGATTTTCCACCATAAAGGCTATTTGGAAAAATACAAAAATTCCCTCGCCAAAGAAGCGCCACGAATCGCTTTGAGCGAAGACTTTAAGGAACTCTCTATTCTTGGCAAAGAATTGGCCGAGCTGCACCTGAACTATGAGAGCGGAGAAATGCACACAAGCGTTAAACATAACCTACTAGAGAACGCCGAAGTGGAGGGCTATTATGATGTGGTTCAAATGAAAAAGGATAAAAAAGGGGATCGCATCATTTATAACCACCATATCACCATCACTCAAATCCCTAAAAGAGCCTTTGACTATGTGGTGAATGGCAAAAGCGCGATTGACTGGGTGATCGAACGCTATTCAATCACTACCGATAAAGACAGCTTGATTGAAAACAACCCGAATGATTACGCCGGCGGCCAATATATTTTTGAACTCCTTTGTAGGGTCATCAAACTCTCTGAAAAAAGCGTGGATTTGATTGAAAAGATCAGCGAGAAGAGGTTTGAGTGAGCGAAAATAGTATCATAGAAATTAAAGAGCGAGAAATCCTAAAGGAAAAGATTATTGAGCTTCTAAAAAAAAGCGAGGATCAAAATAAGCCTATCGCTATTGCCATTAATGGGGATTGGGGGATAGGAAAAACCTATTTATGGAAAAATGAATTAGCTCCACTTATTAAAGACAAGTTTAAAAAAAATCCCATTTACACTTCTGTTTTTGGGAAAAAAGATGAGCAAGCGATCATTGAAGATCTAGTCGCTCAATTTTTAAGCACTGAAAAACAAAAAACTAATTCAATAAGAAACATCATTAATGGGATACTTT
Source organism: Helicobacter pylori (assembly GCF_014496965.1). Classification (GTDB taxonomy): domain Bacteria; phylum Campylobacterota; class Campylobacteria; order Campylobacterales; family Helicobacteraceae; genus Helicobacter; species Helicobacter pylori_CZ. The sequence continues at coordinate 22,689 of NZ_JACTCR010000016.1, forward strand.
CATTTCTTAGCATGCATTTTGGAGTAAAAATAAATGTTAATGTTGATTTTTTATTTAAAACGCTTAAAAAAGAGCATATGGAAAATACCATTGTGTGCATTGATGAGTTTGAAAGACTATCTGATAAGATTCAAGCGCAAGATATTTTGGGGTTGATTTCTGAACTCAAGGAACATAAGGGGTGTTGTGTTATTGCGATTTACAATGACCTTAAGCTATTTACTAATGAGATACAGAATGAACAAAAAAAAATATTTGATGCTTATTGTGAAAAAGTTTTTGACAGAATTTTTAAATTTTCTCCTTGTGCAAAAGAACAAATTGAAGTAATGGGCGGTCATCCAATTAAAACGGATTTTGAAGCTTATCCCTATATGAAAGATACTTTCAATATTGATGATAACACAACCAATCTTAGAACATTTCAAAAATTAAATAATATATATGATGAATTGCAACTAAAAGAATATCCAAATGATGACTTTAAAAAAATATACCAATATTTACTATATTCAATAGTTTATGCATGTTATTTTTATTTATATGATAAATATTATACTTCATTTAATTCATTTCCCATAAAACTTCCTATAGAATTAAAAGGAAATACAATAGATCTTCTCTCTCCAAACTCTACAATCTTTAAAGAAGTGATGGAGCAACAAGCACCAACAATAAAAAATGGTATAGAGAGTATAAAAACAAACGCTTCTTATAATCCAAAAGAACTCCAAGATTGCCTTAAAAACATGACAAATAAAATCATTCAAGATACAAAATACCACAATGATTTTTTAAAAAAATGTCAAACAAGCAAAGACTTTGAAGAGGCATCAATTGAGTTTTTTCTTGAAAATAAAGACAATCTCAAAGCTTTCCCTTATATTTTTGGTTTTAGAATTCTTAATTATAACTCTAATTTTTCATTAAGGGCAGTTATGGAAAATCATAGAGATGAATGTTTGGAATTAATGGAAAAATGGTATAAAAGTGCATCCCAATACCGCAATGAAAATCAGCAAGATTCGGGGGAATATTTTTGGATCAACGATCACACTTTTAGTTTACCACTCAACCACACATTTAAACAACTAAAAATTGATCTCCCAAAAGATTTTCTCTTGTATTCATACAACCACCCACTTTAATTGATTTTCTCAAATTAAAAAACGCATTTTCCAACTATCCTAAACGATTTATCCCAAAATCCTCCCAAAAACAGAAAAAATCGTAGAGCCAAACCACTAAAACCCCTTAGAAAATTTAAAATTTTAAGTTTTAGGGGTGTTTTTCTTAAGAATTTAGGTTTTTTATAGATTATTATGTTATTATTATACGAAATGTAGACTTTTAGAAGGAAAAATGTTGTATGAAAAAGTTTGTAGTGTTTAAAACGCTCTGTTTATCGGTAGTGTTAGGTAATAGTCTTGTGGCAGCAGAAGGTAGCACAGAAGTGCAAAAGCAATTGGAAAAGCCAAAAGAGTATAAAGCAGTGAAAGGCGAGAAAAACGCTTGGTATTTGGGGATCAGCTATCAAGTCGGTCAGGCTTCGCAAAGCGTTAAAAACCCCCCAAAGAGCAGTGAATTTAACTACCCTAAGTTCCCTGTGGGTAAAACCGACTATCTAGCCGTTATGCAAGGATTAGGGCTTACTGTGGGTTATAAGCAGTTTTTTGGGGAGAAGAGATGGTTTGGTGCACGCTATTACGGCTTTATGGATTATGGGCATGCCGTGTTTGGAGCGAACGCTTTGACATCAGATAATGGTGGGGCATGCAAACTCAATGAGCCATGCGCGACCAAAGTAGGGACAATGGGCAATCTGTCTGACATGTTCACTTATGGTGTGGGTATTGACACTTTATACAATGTCATCAATAAAGAGGATGCGAGTTTTGGGTTCTTTTTTGGGGCTCAAATCGCGGGTAACTCTTGGGGTAATACGACAGGGGCCTTTTTGGAAACTAAAAGCCCTTATAAGCACACCTCCTATAGCCTTGATCCGGCGATTTTCCAATTCCTTTTTAATTTGGGGATTCGCACCCATATTGGTCGGCATCAAGAATTTGACTTTGGCGTGAAGATTCCTACTATCAATGTTTATTATTTTAACCATGGGAACTTGAGCTTCACTTACCGCCGTCAATACAGCCTTTATGTAGGGTATCGTTACAATTTCTGATTTAAAACGCTTGTTTTTCTCTAATTGGATTTTCAATTAGAGTTTTCTTACACAATCTATCGCTTTCTTTTGAAACATTTTTAAAAGTTTTTTGAAAATTAGAATTAAAATCTTTTTGATCATGTTATGATAATCCAAAAATTTAATAAGGATTAAGCATGTTATATTCCTCTAAAATCCAATCCCTTTCAGAATCTGCAACGATCGCTATCAGCACGCTCGCTAAAGAATTGAAATCGCAAGGAAAAGATATTTTGAGTTTTTCAGCGGGCGAGCCTGATTTTGACACCCCACAAGCGATCAAAAATGCGGCTATAAAAGCCCTAAATGATGGCTTTACGAAATACACTCCAGTGGCTGGGATCCCTGAATTACTCAAAGCGATCGCTTTTAAATTGAAAAAAGAAAACAACTTAGATTATGAACCGAGTGAAATTCTAGTGAGTAATGGCGCTAAGCAAAGCCTGTTCAATGCGATTCAAGCTTTAATAGAAGAGGGCGATGAGGTGGTTATCCCTGTGCCTTTTTGGGTAACTTACCCTGAGCTTGTGAAATACAGCGGGGGAGTGAGTCAATTCATTCAAACCGATGAAAAAAGCCGCTTTAAAATCACCCCTAAGCAGCTTAAAGACGCCTTAAGCCCCAAAACAAAAATGCTCATTCTCACCACCCCATCAAACCCTACCGGCATGCTTTATAGCAAGGCGGAATTAGAGGCTTTGGGCGAAGTTTTAAAAGAGACCAAAGTTTGGGTGCTTAGCGATGAAATTTATGAAAAGCTTGTCTATAAAGGGGAGTTTGTTTCTTGCGCGGCGGTGAGTGAAGAGATGGAAAAACGCACCATTACCATTAACGGCTTGAGCAAGTCAGTAGCGATGACAGGTTGGCGTATGGGCTATGCGGCGAGCAAGGATAAAAAATTAGTCAAATTGATGAATAACTTGCAAAGCCAATGCACTTCCAATATCAATTCTATCACGCAAATGGCTTCTATTGTGGCGCTTGAAGGGTTGGTGGATAAGGAAATTGAAACGATGCGTCAGGCTTTTGAAAAACGCTGTGATTTAGCCCACGCAAAAATCAATGCGATTGGAGGGTTGAATGCTTTAAAACCTGATGGGGCGTTTTATCTGTTTATCAACATTGGCAGTCTTTGTGGGGGGGATTCGATGCGATTTTGCCATGAGTTGTTAGAAAAAGAAGGCGTGGCGTTAGTGCCTGGAAAGGCTTTTGGATTGGAAGGCTATGTCCGTTTGTCTTTTGCATGCTCAGAAGAACAGATTGAAAAGGGGATTGAACGCATCGCTCGCTTTGTCAAATCAAAGGGGTAAAAAATTGGCATTTAAAAAAAGGGGGGGGTTAATCTTGTTTAGGATTTTATTTTGGGATTTTGTATTGTAGTTTAGTGGCGTAGCATGGTATAATGGTTTGATTTAAAAGTTTGAAAAGTGCAGTTTTCATAACTAAAATAGATTTTAAGGAATAATAAATGACAATGATATTTGATCATAACAATAATTCTGAAGAATGTCAAATGTTTTTTGACAAGATCAATAATGGCTCGCCTTTTAGGGTTATCACTTTCATTGGACCAATTCTATCGCATTTTAAAAACGTGATGAGGAGTGGCTACCTTTCTTCTGAACCAACAAAGCAAGATCGGATAAAATCTTTCTTAATAAATAAGCGTGAATTTATAGGGTTTGTTGAAATTGTTATTGGACCTAGCGAAATCTTGTTTTTTATATATGAAAACGAGCCGAGTGCAACATTTAATTTAAAAAACTACTTGTTGGTGTTAGCCAAAATGCATTGTAATCCAACAGCGATTTGTTATTGCGGAAACAAGCAAGACGCACAAAACACCAACACAAAAGAGATAAAATTCCTAAGTGCAAAAAGTCATGATTTTGGGAAAGAAATGGACTCTATAAGTGTTGAACTTTCAAACTCTAATACTTTTATTCAATCTCTTTTAAAATTAGGGTCTTTTTTGCATGGAAAAACTATTGAGTCTCTTAATAATCCAACAAACTATCCGCCAATTAATTTGGTAGTTACTCCAGCTTTGGCACTTTGGAAAACAACGGTGGAGATAGAGGAGCATAGAAAAAATATAACATTTGACCACTATAGGCAAAGCTCTGCACAAAACATTAAAATCAATGAAATTGCTAATGATTTAAAAAGTGGTAAGATAGTTGGCACTAAAATTATTAGTGATGCTTTATTGAGTGCTAACTATTGTTTCATGGATGATGAGAATTTAAAGGATTTAAAAAAGTTACTATCACAAGATCAAATAAGACTATCAAATATTATTGTAAGCACTATCAATCAAGCAGAGAATGCAAACAGGATAAATCTTACTTCCGCCATAATTGACAAGATTGAATATCATTTCCGTGATAATATATTCCATTTTATCTTTAATGTTAGCAATAACTTCTTAAGCGGAAAATCAAGATTAACTATTGAAGTGCCTAGAACGACATTAGAAAATATTAAGTTACCTGACATGAAAGAAATATATTGAGTGTTTCATGCCTGTTGTTAGCAGTGAAAACAATAACGAATCGTTTTTTTCTAAATTAAAATTAGTAGGTAGTATTGAACTTTTAATGATATATTTAAAGAATGAAGGCTATATTGTCTCATCTGATCCTAAAAAAATAATAATACTGATTTATTTGCACCTAAAATTTTTTACTATGAAAGTATCGCACCAAAAACAAAAAAATTTTTATTGTCAAAAACTCTCTTTTAGATAGTGGTTTGTTATCTATATTTTTTAACAAAGACAGCTCTTATAATATCAATCCTAACCTAAAGAATTATCTCAAAGACAGTAGGTATCCCAAAAATTTTTCTTATGCTTTTCATCTTTTTTTTACTAGTAATGATAATAATTTGTCTGTTCATATAGGTTGCGAGTGTGTTAATATAGATTTTAAATTAACAGAATTTGATCGTGATGATAAAAAATATTACAATCGTATTGTTTTTGAATTTAAATATGATTTAAATGAAGAAGACAAACAATATTTGATTGAATTTGTTCCCATAAAATACAACAATAATCTATCTTATTCCCCAAAAGAAGAAAATCAATTTAAAAAAAAAGGTTTAACACCACTAATTCTTAAAGCCTTTGAGCATAACCATATAAAAGTGAAACATAGGGAAAAAGAATTAGAATAAACAAGAGCTTTATAACTCTATTAATAAACCCTAAATGAAGCACCCCCTAGAAAAGTTAAAAGACCCTGTAGAAAATCTTTTGCTATGGATTGGGCGCTTTTTGAGGACGACTAAAATCATTTTTTCATCATTTGGGAATGGTTTTAGTTTTTGTGCTAAAATTAGCCTCTAAGGGTTTTGTTTTTACAAATAAATTAAAAGAGGTGTTGGATGTTATTGAATTATGATTTTTTAGAATTTGAAAATGATAAAAAAGTTAGAGTGATAGACGATAAGTTGTGTGTAAATATTTCAGATTTTTTTGGCATTGGCGATGAGGACGATAAGATTTTTCTTGGCGATGAAATCTCTAATATTAAGGACAACCCTACTGAAGCTTATGCCGCTGAAGTTTATGCAATTGAGGGCGCTAAACTTAATAGAGTGTATGAGAAAATTAGGAGCGGACTACCTTTTGGGATTATCTCAGCGTTTAGACCTTTTAAAGGAGTTTTTACAAAGGATTTTACTGATGAAGAGCAGAAAAGCGCTTATAAAAGTAGCTAAAAGCGTTTCTTTAACTAGGGATTTTCTTAGAGAAAATGATGGCATTTATAGAAAACTCTGTAATTGTAAAATGTTCAATAAAGCTTTTGTGGATAAATTCACAACAGATAAGAGCAAAGCGACAATGAAAGATTTCATGTCTACTCAAGGGTTTATCACCAAACACAAATACTCTTATAACGACTATGCGCAAGAAACACAACGCCTAAAATCTTTTTTAGATGGAAAGCGTGATTTTCTTGGTTATATTCAAGCGATTGGTTATTGGAAAGAAGAGATAGAAAACGATATTTTGCCTAACAAAGGAATAAGTTTTTTTGTATTTCAAAACGAGTCAAGCAAGACATTCAATTTAAGAAATTATTTGTTGTTATTGGCAAGATTGTTTGATCAAGAGGCGATCTGTTATTGTAAAAACGCTATTCATGATAAAGAAAACACTTATGAGGTAGAATTGGTGAGTGCTTTATCTGGTGGTTTTAATGAGGTGTGGGCTGAGTTCGCAGATGTTACATTCTCAGTGCCTAGTCAATTACCGCAATCTCTCACACGCTTAAAAAATAAGGCAGCTGCATTCTTTTCAAAACAGTCTGGTGGCAATTGTGGTATGAGTTTTAAGGAAATTGATAAGGTTCAAATAAAAGCGACATGCATGCCTAATATTGTTACTGGGGCATTTGAAGATGACATAAAATTATCTATTAAGCATAGTCAGTGGTGCGGTTATCCTAAAGTTTTTGACATTGAAAAGATAGAGAGCATAGAAAGAGAAGTTATTGAAAAGAGAGAACAACATAAAATAGGTTCGGCACAGAATCTTAAAATCAATCAAATTGCTGATGATTTAAAACAAAGTAAGGTAGTTAGCAATAAACTTATTGCGAACGCGCTTATAACGCAAAAAGCGCCCAATGATACGCCGCATGATGACGATTTAGATTAGTTTAAAAACCCTAAATGAAGCATCCCCTAGAAGAATTAAAAGATCCTGTAGAAAATCTTTTGCTATGGATAGGGCGCTTTTTGCGTTACAAATGCACAAGCCTGTCTAATTCTCAAGTGAAAGACCAAAACAAGGTTTTTGAATGCTTGAACGAATTCAATCATGCGTTCATCAATTCAAACCAATTGGAAAAAGTTTGCAAAAAAGCCCGTAATGCCGGATTACTGGGGATCAATACCTACGCATTACCCCTACTCAAATTTTACGAATACGCTCAAAAGCTTTCTTTAAGATCGCTCAAAAGCATAGACGAAGTCATGTTGGCTGAATTTTTGAGTATTTATACCGGAGGTTTGAGTTTAGCCACTAAGAAAAATTACAGAATCGCCTTACTCGGGCTTTTTAGCTACATAGACAAGCAGAATCAAGATGAAAATGAAAAATCTTATATCTATAATATCACGCTTAAAAACATCAGTGGAGTGAATCAAAGTGCAGGCAACAAGCTCCCTACTCATTTAAACAATGAAGAATTAGAAAAATTTTTAGAAAGCATTGATAAAATAGAAATGTCCGCTAAAGTGCGTGCGAGAAATCGCCTGCTCATTAAAATCATCGTTTTTACAGGCATGCGTTCTAATGAAGCCTTGCAGCTTAAAATAAAGGATTTCACTTTAGAAAATGGCTGTTATACGATTTTGATTAAAGGTAAGGGCGATAAATACAGGGCGGTGATGCTCAAAGCTTTCCACATTGAGAGCCTTTTGAAAGAATGGCTCATAGAAAGGGAATTGTATCCTGTTAAAAACGATTTATTGTTTTGCAACCAAAAAGGCAGTGCTTTAACGCAAGCTTATTTGTATAAGCAAGTGGAACGCATCATCAATTTTGCAGGACTCAGGCGGGAGAAAAATGGGGCGCACATGTTAAGGCATTCTTTTGCGACCTTGCTTTATCAAAAACGCCATGATTTGATTTTAGTTCAAGAAGCGCTAGGGCATGCGAGCTTGAACACGAGCAGGATTTACACGCATTTTGACAAAGAGCGTTTAAAAGAAGCGGCGAGCATTTGGGAAGAAAATTAAAAAACACCCCCTACTCCCTTAAGAAAATCATTTTTACCATAAAATCACTAAAACCCCCATTTTTTAAGAAATTAAAGGGTTTTTAGCTTGCTGGTTTAAAATTTTGCTTTCAAATTCTAACAGCCACTTTTTGACTTCTATGCCCCCATTATACCCCCCTAAAGCGCCATTTTTACGCACCACTCTATGACAAGGCACGATCAAAGAAATAGGGTTATTATAATTAGCGTTGCCAATAGCTCTGCAAGATTTAGGGTTATTAATGAGCTTTGCGATTTCATCATAACTTTTTGTCTTGCCATAAGGGATAGTCATTAACGCAGACCAAACTTGTTTTTGAAAAAAAGTCCCTATCAAATCTAAAGGCGCATCAAATTCAAAAAGTTGTCCCAAGAAATAACGCTCCAAGGCTTGAACGCTGAGTTTTAGCGGGGTATTCATAGGGGCGTTATGAGAAAAATTGGTCGCATCAAAATCCAATCTCAATAAATGGCTCTCATTAGCGCACAAATGCAAATACTCTAAAGGGAAACTCTTAGGGGTCTTAAAATAGTAGTGGTATAAAACCATCAAAAAAAGATCTTGTATAAAACAATCAATAGCGACAAACCATACACCCCTAAAATCAAAGCTTTATGCATCTTTTCATTCAAAAGCCCCATGATCCATTTAATCCCAATGCTCACGCCCATAACTGAGCCTAAGCCCACAATCGCCCCTGCTAAAAGCACTTCTTGATTGATGATGTGGTGATACATTAAAGAAAAAGCTCCTGAAATAGAAGAAAATAAGATAAAAAATAACCCTAACGCCACACATTTTTTAGAATCATACCCTAAAAAATAATGCATCAAAGGCACCATGAGCATCCCCCCACCAATCCCTAAAGTGATAGCAAAAAACCCTGTGAGCGCGCCAATTAAAAATAATTTTAAACCTTGCAAATGGTAGCGTTTAGTATCCGCTATCAAATCTTTTTTTTTGGGTTTTAGAACAAATTGGATCATAGAATACACGACTAAAAGCGCGAAAATAACCATTAAAATTTTACTGGAAACGATTTTTAAAACAAATCCGCTAAAACTCGCCCCTATCAGCCCCCCTGCCCCTATCAACAAGCCTAAAGAAAAATCAAGCGATTTTTTTTTGAAATTCAAAACAGAGCCCACGAACGATGAAAGAACCATTTGCAAAATGGAAATACCGATGGATTCTTCAAAAGAATGCCCGGTTGCGAGCATGATAGGGACAATGATCAGCCCCCCACCAATGCCAAAAATCCCTGATAGAATGCCCGTAAAAAGCCCTATCGCTATGTATAACGCATAAATATCCATAAAAACCCTTAAAAAAGTAAAACCCCCCTATAAACCTCTCTAAAAGAAAATTAAAAACAACCCTATTCTAATCAAACGCTAATAACCAAACCCCCTAAACAACGCTTTTAAAAGTCATGCTTTTATTGGTCTGTTTTGTTTTTACAACACAAAGCATGCGAATCATCATTGGGTTCGCTAATAGAGAGGTTTCTTAATTCATAAGCCAATTTAATAGACGCCGCAGCGTCATCCAAACCAAACCCCCCTTGAGCTAAAATCTGTTTGTAGCTTTCTATATACAGGTTATCAAAGCTCTGTGTGAGATTGACTTCTTCGCCCTCTAGGATCATTTTATGATAAACTTTTTCTTTAGCCACTCCCATGTGTTCTGGATTGATGGAAAAAAACCATCGTATTTTGGCATGCTCTAAAAAGAGTATCCCGCACACGCAATCAGGCTCTTCTCTGTTGATAACCTTGTCTTTAACGCCTCCAAACAAATACAATAAAGTGTCAAAAATATTCACTCCCATTTGAGTGGCTAACCCCCCACTCCTATTCACATCCGCTCGCCATGAAGAAAAATACCATTTCCCTTGAACGCTGATATAAGTGAGCGTGATGTCAAACACCTTTTCAGGGTTTTTGTCTAATTCACTCTTAATTTTTTCTTTCAAAGCCAGCGTGTCGCAATGCAAGCGTAAGGGCAAAAGACTGAACACCCTTTTTTGGTGTTTCACCTCTAAATCTTTCAATTCTTGTATTTCGCCAGGGTCTAAAACTAAGGGTTTTTCACAAATCACATGCATGCCGTTTCTTAACCCAAAACGGATGTGATCAAAATGCGTGTGCGTGGGCGTGCAAACACTCAAATAGTTGATTTCTTTACCCATAGCCTTAGACTGCTCTAAATGCTTTTCAAAATCTTCAATATTGGTAAAAAACTCTGATTGCGGGAAATACTCATCTAAAACCCCCACGCTATCATGAATATCAAAAGAGCAATCCAAAAAATGCCCCGTATCTCTAATCGCTTGCAAGTGCTTGGGAGCGATAAACCCCCCTGAACCAATCATCGCAAAAAGCATTCAACTTCCTTCAAGAATTTTAATCTTATGTTAGCAAAGATTAGCTTATTTAAGCTTATATTATTGGCAATTAAAACACTCCACCGAGCGATCCAACACGCTTTTTTCATCTATGCTAGGGCTTTCGCTGCGCAAATAATAAGTGGATTTGAGTCCCAATTTCCAAGCGAGCGTGTAGATTTCATGCAAGGTTTTACCGCTGGCGTTTTCTATGCGTAAAAACACATTGATGCTTTGGCCTTGATCGATCCATTTTTGGCGCACGGCTGCTGCTTTAATTAAATCTTTAGCGTCAATATCATAGGCTGATGTGTAAAAATTCCAGGTTTCTAAATTCAAATTAGGCACTACCACTGGAATTAGCCCGCTCAAATTTTCTTCAAACCATTTTTTCTTATAAATGGGTTCAATCGTTTGGGTTGTGCCTACTAAAATAGAAATGGAGCTTGTAGGAGCGATCGCCATTAAATAGCCATTACGCATGCCATTAGCCTTGACTTTTTCCCTCAAACCTTGCCAATCGCAAGCGTGATTAAAAAGCCCTTTTTCGGTGAGCTTTAAGGCTTCATTGTTGGCTTTATCAATAGGGAAAATCCCCTTACTCCATTCTGAATTTTCAAAATCCTTATACACCCCTTTTTCTTCCGCTAAATTCGCGCTCGTGTCAATCGCATGGTAGCTGATTTGCTCCATTAAAGCGTCAATTTTTTCTAAATGCTCTTTAGATCCCCAAGCAATTTGGTGTTCTGCGAGCATTTGCGCTTCACCCATAACCCCTAACCCTATGGCCCTATTTTGTAAATTAGTGGCTTTGACTTTGCGGTTAGGGTAGAAATTCAAATCAATCACATTGTCTAAAAGCCTGACCATGATCGGCACGACCCTTTTAATGTCTTCTTCAGTGTTGATTTTGCTTAAATTAATGCTCGCTAGATTGCACACCGCCGTTTGCCCGTCTTTAGCGACTTTAGTAGCGATATAGATTGGTTTGCCCTTAAGAATATCCGTGCTAGTGAGCTTGTTAGCGCATTTAGTGATATTACTATCTGTGGTTACCAACTCTTTTTCTTCAAAAAACTCTATCGCGCCATCGGTGTATTCTATTTGCATGTAATAGTGGTTGGGCGCGGTGTTTTGAAAAATCTCCGTGCATAAATTAGACGATCGAATGATTCCTGCATGAGCGTTTGGGTTGCACCGATTGGCGTTATCTTTAAAGGCTAAGAAGGGCAAACCGGCTTCAAAATAATTCATTAAGATTTTTTTCCATAAGTCTTTAGCGTTAATGTATTCTTTAATGATTTTAGGATCTTTTTCATACTCTAAATAGCGTTTTTCAAAATCCTGCCCATAAAGCTCAGTCAAATCCTTACACTCATAAGGGTCAAACAAAGTCCACATCGCGTCTTCTAAAACCCTTTTCATGAACAGATCGCACACCCAAAGAGCCGGGAACAAATCATGCGCTCTTCGCCTTTCATCGCCGCTATTTTTCCTTAAATCAATGAACTCCATCACATCAATGTGCCAGATTTCCAAATACACCGCAATCGCGCCCTTTCGTGTGCCTAATTGATCAACCGCAATCGCCACATCATTAGCGATTTTTAAAAACGGGATCGTGCCTGCGCTCGCATTTTTATGCCCATCAATATAGCTCCCGATAGAACGCACCAAAGAAAAATCCCAGCCAATCCCTCCGCCGTATTTGGACAATAGCGCCATTTCCTTATAGCTGTCAAAAATCCCCTCAATATTATCCGGCGTGCTGCCAATATAGCATGAGCTTAATTGGTGCTTGGTGGTGCGCGCGTTCGCTAGAGTGGGGGTCGCGCACATCGCTTCAAACTTGCTTAAAACTTCATAAAATTCCAAAGCGATTTTGTTGGGTTCTTGTTCGTTTTGCGCCAAAAACATTGCAATGCTCATAAACATGTGTTGGGGTAATTCAATAGGGTTGTTGTTAGCGTCTTTTAACAAATAGCGATCATACAAGGTTTTAATCCCTAAATAATTGAATTGGAAATCCCTTTCAGGCTTGATCTGGCTATTTAAAAACTCTAGATCAAATTTTTCCTTAAAGCCCTTAAGGATGCGGCCCTTTTCTTCAGCGTTTTCAAAATACTCTTTCAAATGCCTATACCCTGTAAAACCACTCACTTTATGGTATAAATCATACAAAAAAAGCCTTGAGGCGACAAAGCTCCAATTAGGCGTGTCAATATCTATCTTATCCACAGCGGTTTTAATCAAAGTTTGTTGGATTTCTTCAGTAGTGATCTTGTCCCTAAATTGCAACCTCGCATCCACTTCTAGCTCACTTTGGCTCACGCCCTCTAAATTGTCCGTAGCGTCCTTAGTGTATTTTTGGATTTTGGTAATATCCAAAGGCTCAATGCGCCCGTTTCGTTTAACCACTGTAATCAAAATTTTTCCTTTAAATCAAATCGTTTTCTTTTAAATTTGGCATTGTATCAATAAAAAACTTAAGACTTAAGAAAGAGAGAAGTTCAAGTTGGATTTGTTCTATTAATGAGAATGAGTTTTAAAGTTTCTTTAATTTTTTTATACCCCCCTCCCATTTAATGTTATTTGAGTTAAATCACCACCCCCATTTAGCGCAAAGCTTAAGAAAACCTTGAAACCCTACAATGACCAAACCCTCTACAAGAAAGTTGCTAGGATGCCCACAATACGCCGAAATTTCATGCATAGCGATACCAAAAGGTATCGTTAAAAGCACCATATAGAAATCCCTTAGTCTTGCTCCTAACACAGCGTCATAAAACGCACCAAAAAACCTAGCCTTAAAAATGGCTTTAAAAAACTTGGGGAATCCTTGCCAAGTTTCAATAATGAAATAACCTACCGACCTGCCTTTTGGGTTGAACAAGAGGTTAGACAACAAAGCTGCTATTAGAGTCGTTAGCCACACATAGTAACTATCTTTAGGGTCAAAAATCGGATCACCAACATCTGAGCGATAAAGAGCTGTTCTAAACATTATGGAGTAACAAATTATAACAACTAAAACCACTGCCACACTGTATTCAGTATAATTCAAACGCTCTTTTGAGCCATTCAAGTTCTCTTTTGTAGTATCCATGTTATTCCCTTTCCCCCCATCACCTTGGCTCATTTAAGATCACCAAGCATGCCCAAAACTATACCCGTAATCATAAAGATCACGGATAGGCTCTCTTGGGGTTTGCGGTTCTTTAGTTTGCGGTTCTCCATCAACGCCACGGATATAATCTTCTACCCTATCGCCTACTTCAGACCCAATATATCCTCCTATTGCACTACCAACAAATCCACCCATTTTATCACCAACAAAACCCCCAACACCACCCCCTATAAATTTGCCTAATTCACCCCTTGCCTCTATTTTAGGACTAGCTATAGCCACATTAGCCATTGCACCGCATAAAACCACTACACAACTAAATGTTCTTAATCCATTCATAACAAATCCTTTCATAAAATGGAGATTCAAAGCATGTTTGGCACACTTTGATAAGAATATTTATACCACAACCCTATTAAAAGCGTTGTTACAAATCAGCCAAATATCACAAAAATCTCAATAAGTGTTTTGTTTATTCACAAATTACAAGATTAAAGTAAATGATTATAATATTTTAGGATTTTTTCAAAGGATTTTTAAGCAAATTCAAAAGGATAAAAAAGAACTTTTACCACCTTTTAAGTGATAAAGTTTTAAAACAGCAATTCTTTTCAAGCTCCTTAAGGCTTCTTAAAAAACTTAAAATACCCGTTTTCAATGTTAATTTGAGGGGCGCGTGAAAGGCTCAACGAACCGCTAGGAATGTCTTTAGTGATGGTGGTTCCGCTGCCGATTAAGACATTAGAGCCGATAGTTATGGGGGCGACTAGTTGGCTATCGCTCCCTATAAAGACATTTTCACCGATGATCGTTTGGTGTTTCTTTTTACCATCGTAATTGCAAGTGATCACGCCAGCCCCTACATTTGTGTTTTTCCCTATCTCACAATCCCCTAAATAGCTCAAATGTCCTGCTTTAGTGCCTTGAAGTTTGGCGTTTTTAGTCTCTACAAAATTCCCCACATGGCTATTACAAATCACGCTTTTAGGGCGCGCATGGGCAAACGGCCCCACACTGCTATTAACAATTTGGCTCTCTTCTATCACGCTATAAGCTTTAATATGCGCGTTTTCTATCAAACAATTCCCACTCAAACGCACCCCTTGCTCTAAAACGCACTCCCCCTTAAAACTCACGCCTTTTTCTAAATAAATGCTCTTTGGTAATTGCATCATTACCCCCAAGTCCATGGCGTTTTTTCGCAGTCTTTCTAGCATGATTTCTTCAGCCTTCGCTCTTTCTGTTTGGCTATTCACCCCTAAAAAACACTCTTCTTCTAAAAAAATAGCGTCAATTGTTTCGTTTTCATTGATTCCTAGAGCGATTAAATCCGTGAGATAGTATTCTTTTTGGGCGTTTTTGTCATGGAGCTTGGGCAAGTATTTTTCTAAAAACTTTCTTTCAAAAAAATACACGCCAGCGTTCACGCTTTTAATGGTTTTTTCTTCATCATTAGCGTCCTTTTCTTCTACAATCTTTTTAACCTGATGGTTTTCTAAAACAACGCGCCCATAACCTTTAGGATCAGCTAAATGGAGTAAACCTATAGCGTTATTCTGGCTTTCTAATAAGGGGATGAGGGCGCCTTTAGTGATTAAAGGCATGTCCGCATTCAAAATCAAAACCCGCTCATGTTTTGTAGGAACAGGCGTTTTATCTTCTTGCATGATAGCCCCACCTGTCCCTGAATATTTTTCCACGATCTGAGCGTGAAAAATCACGCCCTTAAAACGCTTTGACACCGCTTCCTTAATGCGTTCTTGTTGGTGGTGTAAGACAAGATGCACATCATCGCTGATTGAAAAAGCCACTTCTAAAATGTAAAACAGCATAGGCTCCCCGCAAATCGTGTGTAAAGTCTTAGGCAAGCTAGAACGCATGCGAGTGCCTTTGCCAGCGGCTAGTATGATTACAGAAAGCATTAAAATCCTTCAATTTATGGGGTTATTTTAGGGAATTTTAACATGCCTTATCTTATAATTTGACCTTGTTTTTATTAAAGATTTAAGGCTAGAATTGTGCGTTTTTTCATTTTTTTAATTCTCATTTGCCCTTTAATATGCCCCTTAATGAGCGCTGATAGCGCTTTGCCTAGCGTCAACCTCTCTTTAAACGCTCCTAGTGATCCTAAACAACTCGTAACCACCCTTAATGTCATCGCCTTACTCACGCTTTTAGTTTTAGCCCCATCGTTGATTTTAGTGATGACGAGTTTCACCCGTTTGATCGTGGTGTTTTCTTTTTTAAGGACCGCTTTAGGCACGCAACAAACCCCCCCCACTCAAATTTTAGTCTCGCTCTCTTTGATATTGACTTTTTTTATCATGGAACCTAGTTTGAAAAAGGCTTATGATACAGGAATCAAGCCTTATATGGATAAAAAGATTTCTTACACCGAAGCGTTTGAAAAAAGCGCTCTGCCTTTCAAGGAATTCATGCTTAAAAACACACGAGAAAAGGATCTAGCACTTTTTTTTAGGATTAGGAATTTGCCTAACCCTAAAACCCCTGATGATGTGAGCTTGAGCGTTTTAATCCCGGCGTTTATGATAAGCGAGTTGAAAACAGCGTTTCAAATCGGCTTTTTACTCTACTTGCCTTTTTTGGTGATTGATATGGTGATCAGCTCTATTTTAATGGCGATGGGTATGATGATGCTCCCGCCTGTAATGATTTCTCTGCCTTTTAAAATTTTGGTGTTTATTCTGGTGGATGGGTTTAATTTATTGACCGAAAATTTAGTAGCGAGTTTTAAAATGGTTTAACATTAAAAACATTCAAGCTATAAAAGCTTGAAATCAGTTTAAAACTCATAATTCAAATACGCTGTAATGGATCTCCCTGGTGCGGGCTCTCTTCCTGTAGGGCTTGTGCCAATCCCCCTAAAATAATACTTCATGTTAAAAAGGTTATTGATTTGCAAACTCCCGGTGATTTTATGCCTACCGCTTTGCCATAAAACGGAGCTTACTTGAACGTTCAACACAAAATACAAGGGCAATAACCCCACTGAATTACAACCATACTCTAACCCCCCTGTGTATTCTGGGTTTAAGGGCAGGCACACGGTTTGGCTTTTGGCCTGATTGAGCATAGAGCTATAAGCACGGCTATAAAAATAGCTACTGATTCCAAAAGTCGTGTGCTTGTAAGTATACATCATGTCAAATATGAATTGGTTAGGACTCACATAAGGCAAACGCTTCCCTTTAATGTCAAAGGGTTTATTGACAATGCCTGTAAAATAATAAGCAATATCATCAGCGTTAGAAGTGATGCGCGCATCAATGTAAGTGTAAGCCACATGGAATTGCAAACCTCTAATCGGCGCATAATACAATTCCAATTCCACCCCTTGGCTCCTAGCATTCACAGGCTGTGGGCTATAGCCTCCCGCATAGTAACGATTGGCAAAAATCACAAAATAATTGGTATTAAAGCTCAATAGATTTTTATAACTATAGCGTTGCCCCACTTCAATTTCATTAAAAATTTGGTTGTAATTAGTCCTAGTAATGCCTACCATTGTGTGTTGTGGGGGGATAAAACTGCGGCGGTAGTTCGCATACCATATCCAATTTTCCATAGGTTTATAGCCGATGTTAAGGGCAGGACTCCATTCGTTTTGACGCTGTTTTTTACTGGTCCATACGGAAAAATCGTGCTTTTCTGGCTCTTTGTTGTTGTAGTTCAAAAAAGTGTATCTAAGCCCTGGAGTTATCACCAATTTAGAATCAAAAAGTTCTATTTTATCGCTCAACCATACCGCTGTATAGTTGTTAAACATTTCTTGATTGTTACTAGGCTTTTTAGAAAGAACATATGGGGGCATATGACACACCCCATCAATAATATCTGATTTTTCGCATGTGCTTTGATCGGATCTAATGAACATGTCCATCGTCATAAAACGCATGCCCACATTAAAAGTTTGCTTAACTTTATTGGTATTGACAACTAAGTTCAAATTAGGCTCAAATGCGTTCATCACATAACGCCTTAAATGATCAAAAATAAAAAATCCTGGATAATTTTGATTGGTATAAACAGGGCCTAATTTAGGATTGGTATTGACATTTAAATAGTTAGAATCAAATTTAAAATCCCTTGACATGTCATGCCCATAGTAACTGAAAGTGAAATCCCCCCCTACCCTGTCCGTGTCCCCAAAAAAGTTTTGATACACAGCTCCCCATCGCTTCGCTCTCCCGCTTTTATCGTTATTAGGGCGGTTATTTTGAAAACGATTTTCATTATAGGCAGCTATACCTAAAGACCCAGGGTCTGTTAAAAAATAGCTGTAATATTGAAAAAAAGCAGTGATTTTATTGCTATCATTGATTTGATACAACGAATCTAGCATGTAGTTTTGAATGTTGGTAGGGCTGTTGTATCTAAACCCTTGCCCTTTGAGCCAATTGACTTGAGCTTGGATTCCAAAATGCTTATTCATCATACCCCCCGTTCTTAAATAGGTGTTAAAAAGCATGTTATTAACTAAGCTTTTATCAATGTTTTTAGAATTTTGATTGAAAAACCCCCCATTTTCAGACTTACCCCAAAAAGTGGTCCTCTCGCTCACCTGACTTTCCCAATTGGTAGGAATGCCTTTGGTGATAATGTTGATCACACCGCCAAAAGCGTTAGGGCCATAACGCACGCTCTCCCCGCCTTTGGTTACGCTGATTCTATCCACAGATTGAAAGGTTACAGGAAAAATAACCGTGCCAATTTCAACATAGGGCGCGACATAAATAGGAATCCCATTTACTAGAATCATTCCCGTATTAGAATGCCCTGGGCCTCCCGCACCAAACCCCCTAATGGAAATGCTAGGCACAGCTCCAATACCGGTAGAGTTTCTAATATGCACGCCCGGCACATTTTGCAAAGCTTCTTCAATGCTTTGATTGGCGCTTTTAGTGAGTTGTTTGTTAGAAATCACCGTGCGAGAACCCATATAATTTCTCACTTCCTTGCTCCTCCAGCTTAAAGGCGCTTCTTTATCGTTAGCCACCCCTGAAGCTTCTACCCTTTCCAAATTATGAGTTTTGACAGCATGCGCGCTATGACTCAAAACAACCAAAGAGACTAAAATTCTTTTCACTTACCACCTTTTATGAAAAATGTTCATTTTTACAATAAGGTGAAATTTATAATAACTATTATTAGTTTTAGCTTAAATTTTGAGATAATTATTATTTAAATTAAATTAATAGCTTTTTTTGTCAAAAACGCCGATTAATGCGAATGTTTATAGAAAAGATTGGGAGAAAAATAAAAATTTTTTAATATTTCTAATAGGGTGAATTTTAAACAAATAAAGGGTTTTTAAACCATGGCTAGCCTTTAAACCAAAATTTGAGTTGCATAAAAAGCTATCAAGGAAAACGCATACGCTACAACGGTTGTGAAGATGAATAAATACGCTACAAACTTGATCCCCCCAGCTTCCCTACCAAAAGTAATGGTCGCTGCAAAACAAGGGATATAAAACATCACAAACACGATAAAAGCGATCCCGCTAGGCACGCTGACTTCTTTTCTTAAAATCTCTCTAAAAGCGTCAGATTTTTCATTTTGATCCCCTAAAGAAAACAACACCCCCAAAGTAGAAACCACCACCTCTTTAGCCATAAATCCGGTTACAAGCGAGACGCTCAAACGCCAATCAAAATCCATAGGGCTAAAGACTTTTTCTAAATACGCCCCGCCTCTTCCTACAATGCTATTTTTTAAATTCTTTTGATCCAATTTGGTTTTTAATTCTTTTAATTTTTCTTCTTTAGCTTCGCTTGAAAGGGTGGTGTCTTTATCCACTAACAAGCTTTCTTGTTTATAAGTTTTCATAGCCGCATCGCTTTTAGGGTATTGAGACATAAACCAGATTAAAATCGCTCCCACTAAAATATAAGTCCCGGCCTTTTTAAGGTAAGAAAGCGATTTGGTGTAGATACTGAAATAGACCATTCTCCAACTGGGAAAGCGGTATTTAGGCATTTCCATGATAAAAGATTCGGTTTGTCCTTTAAACACGCTTAATTTGAGTAATTTGGCCATCACTAACGCCACAACCGCCCCCAAAATATAAATGCAAAACAGCACAAACCCCGCACTTGAAGAAGGGAAAAACGAGCCTACAAACAGCACATAAATAGGCAGCCTTGCCGAGCAGCTCATAAACCCGATCACAAAAAGCGTGATCAATCGTTCGTTATAGTTTTGTAAGGTTCTTGTCGCCATGTAAGCAGGCACTGAGCAACCAAAACCGGTGATTAAAGGGATAAAACTCTTCCCATGCAAGCCAAATTTATGCAAGATCCCATCCAATAAAAACGCTACCCTACTCATATAGCCTGTCGTCTCTAGTAAAGAAATCCCAAAATACAACACCACAATTAAAGGCAAGAATGAAACCGTCGCTCCCACTCCCCCAATAATGCCATCGCCCACCAAAGACGCTAAATCTTCATTAGCCACATTTTCTTTAATACTATCACTCAAAAACTTAAACCCTGTTTCAAGCGCTTTTTGCACTCCCCCCCCTATTAAAAAGCTCAAGGAAAAAATGATAAACATAAACCCTAAAAAAATGAAAATCCCATAACGCGGGTGCATTAAAATCTTATCAATCTTATAAGTGTGTTCAAAGCTCGCATTTTGTTGGTTTTCACTGATCACTAATTGAGCGATTCTTTGAGCGCTCTGGCTGTATTTTAAAGACTCTTTAAAGCTTTGAGACGGGACTTTGATGCTTTCATTGTTTGTAGTGTTTTGAGAATAAAGCCTGACAATTTCGTCTAATAAAAGCTCGGTATTCAAGCGATCTTCTTTGGATCTTGCACTTGTTGGCACGCACACAACCCCTAATTCTTGAGAAAGCTTTTCTGTATTGATTTTAATGCCTTCTTTTTGCGCCTCATCCCACATGTTGAGCGCAAGAAGCATTTTTTTATTCGTGTCTAATAGCTGCATGCTTAAGGCTAAATTACGCTCTAAATTGGTGGAATCCACCACATTGAGAATGAGATCGTATTGCCCTTTTTCTAAAAAATCTTTAGTCACCTTTTCTTCAGTGGTGAAGTCATTGAGCGCGTAAGTGCCAGGTAAATCAATGATAGTGATTTGATGCTCTTTATGGATCAAACCCACTTCCATCTTATCCACGGTAACCCCGGCAAAATTCCCCACTTTCAAATGGGCGTTGCTCAAAGCGTTGATGAGGGATGATTTCCCCACATTAGGCTGGCCCACAAGGGCGATAGTGATTTCTTTCATTGGGTTTGAATGCTCCGCATTAAAGTTTTTTTAATTTTTGGTTATATCGTTTTTAAATTAAAAGTTAGCACTATAGCGCTATAAGACTAATTGTTATATAATAAAAGCAAGATAAGAATATTAAAATGCGAAAGGGGCGTGTGATGTTGTGCGTGTTTGATATAGAAACCATTCCTAGCGTGAGCTTGTGTAAAGAGCATTTTCAATTAAAAGAAGACGATGCGCTAAAAATCTGTGAATGGAGTTTTGAAAAGCAAAAAGAAAAAAGCGGGAGCGAGTTTTTGCCCCTTTATTTGCATGAAATTGTCTCTATTGCAGCAGTCATTGGCGATGATTACGGGCAGTTTGTCAAAGTGGGGAATTTTGGTCAAAAACACGAGAATAAAGAGGGTTTTACAAGCGAAAAAGAGCTTTTAGAAGACTTTTTCAAATACTTTAACGAAAAGCAACCGCGCCTAATAAGCTTCAATGGCAGAGGTTTTGATATGCCCCTACTCACGCTCAAAGCCCTTAAATACAATTTAACCTTGGACGCTTTTTACAGCCAAGAAAACAAATGGGAGAATTACCGCGCGCGTTATAGCGAGCAGTTTCATTTGGATTTAATGGATAGCTTGAGCCATTATGGATCCGTTAGGGGGTTGAATTTGAATGGCATTTGCTCTATGACGAATATTCCTGGTAAATTTGATGTGAGCGGGGATTTAGTGCATGCGATTTATTACAACCCTAATTTAAGCCAAAAGGAGAAAAAAGAGATTATTGATAGCTATTGCCAGAGCGATGTGCTTAACACTTACTGGCTTTTTTTAAAATACGAAGTGCTGAAAGGGGCTTTAAATAAGGAGCAATACCTTGGGCTATTGAATGATTTTTTAGCAAAATTCCCTAAGGAAAAATCCTATTCAAGCGTTTTTACTAACGCTTTAGAGAAAGAAATTAGGGAGTTTTCTTAAAATTCTATGATTATTGAAACAATATATCTAATATTTTAACAAAGAGTCTTTTATGCCCATAATATCAAAAAATAAACCATATAGTTTTATTAAAAACCTTGAGTTTTACACGATTAAACGCATTAAGGATATGGGTTCTCACCCTAGCTAAAACCATTTAAATGAATTGCTAGAATTGTTTAAACAAGATTTAAGTATTGATCTAAAAAGAGAGATAGCAAGCTCTATTGGTAGGCAACTTGATGATGATATTATTTATAATTTTTTAAAGCAAGAATCTTTTAAAGAACATTACATGGAAGTTGTTTATCAATTTTTACGCACTGCTTTATATAAATCTAAGGATATGCGATTCGCAAAATTATGCGATGACTTGTTGCAATACTATCAAAATGAAAACATGCAAAAAATGAAACAATACTATGACTACCGCCACACCAAAAAACCACCTTTAAAAATTATAGAAAATATTATTAAAAAACCTTCTTTATTAGTTGGGGATAATGCGCAAACGCTCAATAAAATCACTCCTAGTTCTGTCAATCTTATTTTCACTTCACCACCTTACTATAATGCTAGAATTTATAGCGATTATAAAAATTACAAAGATTATATAAGCGCCATGTCTCAAAGTTTAAAGGCTTGTTTTAGAGTGTTAGAAGAGGGGCGTTTTATTATTATTAATGTTTCACCTGTGATCACTAAAAGAGCTGGGCGTGAGTTTGAAAGCGTGCGTTATCCTATTCATTTTGATTTCCATCAAATTTTAATTGACAATGGATTTTACTTTGTAGATGAAATCTTATGGATTAAACCTGATTTTAGTGTGCCTAATCGTATCGGAGGGTATTTTCAAAATAAAAAACCTTTAGGATACAAATCTAATTGTGTGAGTGAAAGTTTGTTAGTCTATCGTAAAAAAGCCCCTTTTCTACTAGATAAAAATATTAAAATAGCTGAAAAACGACT
The DNA here is from genome assembly GCF_014496965.1 of Helicobacter pylori. GTDB lineage: Bacteria > Campylobacterota > Campylobacteria > Campylobacterales > Helicobacteraceae > Helicobacter > Helicobacter pylori_CZ. The sequence continues at coordinate 45,383 of NZ_JACTCR010000016.1, forward strand.
AAAACCAATTAAACAAAATCATACTTTATTTGGAAAAAAAGAATTGCCTATAGAAATCACTAATTGTTGGTATATTACTCCAAAGTCTAGTAAAGATCATCCAGCGGTATTCCCTGAAAGTCTTTGTGAAAGAGCGCTAAATTACTACTCTTTTGAAAATGAAGTTGTATGCGACCCTTTTGCCGGTAGTGGCACTTTTGGAATGGTTGCAAAATCTATGGGGCGTATTCCTTTATTATGCGAACAACATCCAAAATACGCTCAAAATCTAATCAAACTTGGTTTTAAGGAAATCTAAAAATGAATTTTAATGAATTAGCTTTAAATCATACGATTGATTTACTCTTAAAAGGAAAAGATTATAGAGAAGTAGTTTTAAATACTATCAACACAGAGTTTTTAGATTTTGCTATATCTTTTTGTGAATTACCCAACCGCTAAAGCGATTGGGCTTTTTCTTGCTTCATAGCTCCATAACTAGCTAGATCTAATATGTTGCCATATTGAGAACTAACCCCGTTAGAGGAAGCTCCACAAGCTTTGATACG